>JBDKTK010000309.1:0-6948 GCA_039680225.1 Syntrophaceae bacterium | reverse complement strand
CGACAACCGAGATGAGATCGACGTATTTGAGGATATCGTCCCTCCCCGTGTCGCGGACACAGGCGTCGATCGCGAGCTTCGCCAGATCAACCACGGTAAGGCTCTCGCCGATGATCTTGTCGCGGTGAGTTACCTGGCCCACCCCGAATATGACGGGATGGCCGGTCTTCCGCTGATAATGTCCCCCGGCCTGATGAGAGCCGCCTGCTGTCAAAGGTCGATTTATTTCTGAATTCATGGACTCCCTCTTTTATACGCACGCAATAAACAGGATAAATAAATTTGAGTCTTATACATCAGATGATGAAGATAGTCATCATCTGATGTTTTGATATGCAGGGCGCGGTATGGACGGCCCTGCCTTCCATAAAAACATTCTTGATCATATTTGATTTTGCCATTACTGTGTCGCGATTAATTAAGACCGCCCGTTGAGCCCGTCGAAATGAGCGCACCATTGATCCTCCCCTTTTCTAAAGAGGAGCAAGAAGGGATTCTGATTTGCTGAAGAAACTGTCCTATATCTCCACAATATTTCTAAGCGCTTTTCTGCTGTTCCAGGTGCAGCCGATAATCGCGAAGATCCTCCTGCCGTGGTTCGGCGGGGCGGCGGCTGTCTGGATCACGTGCATGCTCTTCTTCCAGGTGGTCCTGCTCGCGGGATATATCTACGCCCACATTCTGATCAGCAGACTCAAACCGGCGCTTCAGAAATGGGTCCACACGTCCCTGGTCGTGCTGAGCGCGTTTGTGCTCCCCATTGCGCCCGGCCGGCAACTGCTCGATGCGGCCGGCAGAGAGCCAATTGTGCATCTCCTTTACGTGCTCCTTGTCTCGGTGGGGTTCCCCTATTTTCTCCTTTCGACAACCAGCCCCCTTCTGCAGAGCTGGTATTCCCGGACATACAGCAACGTGCTGCCGTACCGTCTTTTTGCCCTCTCCAATCTTGCTTCTTTGCTCGGCCTGCTGGCCTACCCGTTTCTGGTCGAGCCGCAACTGACGTTAACTCAGCAGTCCGACTGGTGGTCCGGGGCCTATATCGCCTTTGCCGCGGCCTGCGTTTTGACGGCCCTGTACGGCGCGAAAACCGGGCCTGGGGAATGCCCCGATAATACAGAGGCGGCAGGCGCCGCCGCATGTGATGCTTCCCCGCCGCCGCAAATGGCGGAAAAGGCGTTGTGGCTCGCCCTGGCCGCCTGCGCGTCCGTTCTGCTGCTGGCTACAACCAATTACCTGACCCAGAATATCGCCTCCATACCTTTCCTCTGGATTCTGCCGCTCAGCTTGTACCTGCTGACCTTCACCTTCTGTTTCGACCGCAGCGGCTGGTATAAAAGGGAATGGTACATCTGGATCGTCACGTCCTTTCTCGGCGGGATGTCATACGCATTGCTGCAGTGGGGGGAGGGTTACAGCATCGCTGTCAAGATACCCTTTTTCAGCGCGGGGCTCTTTTTCTGCTGCATGTTCTGCCACGGGGAACTGGCGGCCCGGAAACCAGCGCCGCAGCACCTGACTTCCTTTTACCTGATGATCGCGACAGGCGGCGCCCTGGGCGGCATCCTCGTCGGCATCGCGGCCCCCAGGATGCTCTCGGGGCCGTTCGAACTCGCCATCGCCATGACCATCTGCGCCGTCCTGCTTTTCATAGTCAACTTCAGGACGAAACTCCTTGCCAGGGCCGCCTTGTCCGTTCTCGTCATATCGGCAGCCGTCACTGCCGTAAGTTATATTTACTCCATCACCCATGATTCGCTTTTGTTGAAAAGGAATTTCTACGGCTTCCTGAAAGTGGCGGAGTACAAGCAGGGGACGCCGGGCGTGTACCGCTCCCTGATGCACGGGTCGATCATCCACGGTATCCAATTGCGGGACCCGGACCGAAGGCGCGAGCCGGTATCTTATTATTCGCCCGGCTCCGGAATAGGGAGGGCAATAAAAAATCTGCAGGACGGGCCGCGCAGGGTAGGGGTCATCGGGCTCGGGGCGGGGGCGCTGCTGAGCTATGCGCGGGAGGGGGACTATTACCATTTTTATGAGATCAACCCGCTGGTGGAGAGCGTGGCCCGGCAGGAGTTTTCTTTTATTTCCGACTGCCCGGGCAAAGTGGAAATATCGATCGGCGACGGCAGGCTGCTGCTGGAGCGGGAAAACTGCGCGCCTTACGACTTGCTTGCAGTTGACGCATTCTCGGGCGACTCGATCCCGGTCCACCTGCTGACCGTGGAAGCGGTGCAGCTCTATTTCAGCCGCCTGGCGCCCGGAGGCATCCTGGCCCTGCACATCTCGAACCATCACCTGGACCTCATCCCCATCGTGGAGCAGATCCGCTCAACATTGGGCTTGAAAGCCGTCCTCATTTCCGCTCCGGGACGCGACGACAAACAGATCTTCGGATCCGACTGGGTCCTGATGACGGCAGACCGCGACCTCGCGGCAATCCCGGAAATCGGGGGAGTCGCCCAGGCGCTGAAAACCAAACCCGGCATCAGTTTATGGACGGATGATTACAGTAACCTTGTGCAGATTGTTAAGTATAAGTTGCCTTCGTTTAAATAGAATGCTTTTCGCGAATGGCCTCTCTGGTTGCACGGGAAGCCAATCGAGCATGATGGGTCAGAGAGCTGAAATACTTGAAATATTTCTGGAGGACTGAATATAGAACCTCGATTGTTAGTGGTCTTATAAATGGATAAAGAAAGAAGAGAGATGGATATCATTGAATTAAAAACATTCGAAGGCGGTTATTTATCGTCGGTGGCGAGCCCGGTCATAACCCCGGTTACGAAGTGGCTCAACCCCAGATTGATTTTTGTCGATGAGACAAGCCTGGAGTGCGAGTATGTGGTCCGGCCGGAGATGGCGGACCCTCCCGGGTGGCTCCATGGCGGCATCAGGGCGGCAATGTTGTGCGATATGCTCGGGGTGTATGCCAATTTTCTGGGCGATCGGAAGCCGGCCATTACGACGAGCATGAATGTGGATTTCATCGGCAAGGCCTTTGTCGGCGAAAAAGTCAGACTCATAGCCGAGGTGATAAATAAAGGCAGCAGCTTGATTTATATGTCTGGAAAAATCATTAACGAACAAAATCAAATTGTGGCAAGAGGATCCACTTCTCTTTTTGTCCTGGATTTGGAAAAAATAAAGGCGTCAAGGACTCCTTTTGACGTTGATCTTACTTAGAAGAATAGACTTCGGAATTATTTTTTGTGTTTTAAAATATAATCTATCTTGCCGAGCGCGTCTTCCATGGCGGACGTGTTGAGGATGTTGGTCCTTTCAGGGTTTTACCCACCATCGCTCATCCTTCGCCGGCGCTCAGGATGACAATCGTACTTTTTGCTTTCAGCTTCTTCATATGCCACGCGGGCCCCCACGGCATGAAGGTTCCCCGCAAAAGGTGCAGGAATTATTTATCCGGATTCTTCTTCTCCCGGGTCTTCGCGATCTCCTTTTCAATTTCTTTTTTCACCACGTCCCTCCTTTTCTCCATCTCGCCGGCGACGAATTTCTGGAGACGGGGGACGTATTGTGATTGGTTGAGCAGTTTACCGCTCTCGTTCATTATGGCCGGCATTTCCTCGATTGTCTTTTTGCCGAGGGGAGTTTGATAAAATTTGATCAGGTCAAGGATCTCCTCTTCGCTGAAGTGCTTCTTCAGGACCGGATAATAGATTTCGGACATTATCTGCTTCACAGGCAGTAATTGGTCCAGGTTCGCCAGCATTACGTTTCTTAAATCCATTACGTTCGTCCGTATAACGCTTAAAGCTATTTTGATATCGCCTTCGGTCATTCCCCTTTTCTTCATGTCCTGGGAAAAGTAAAACTGCGTGCTGGCCAGCATCTGGTTGGTCGCAAGCTCTATCATGTGGGCCATGGCGCCCTTGAGGTTCATAACGGCATAATATTTTTCCGTTGTCTTTAAAGTCAATTCCCCGGCATGCGCATTGCCGGCCAGCAATACGAATGCGACCAACAGCCCTGTTGATATTCGTTTCATTTTTCCACCTTTAAAAGGCTATGCGTTAACCCTTGAGTTTTTATCGTTAAAAAAAATTATTTATGCTGCGCCGCAGCAAAGCTCTTTGCGTCAATGAACGGGACCGCGCTGCCGGTGAATTGCGGGAGCACGCCGTTCCATTTGTCTATCGCCTTTATCGAAGCTTCGATCTGCCGCAGCTTGATCATGTTCTCCGTGACGTTTTCCTTCTGCAGCTTGAGGGATTCCGCTTCCGCCTTGGCTGACGCCACTTTCTGCTCGGCTTCGATCTTGATCCTTTCCAGGTCGTTTTTGGCCTTCATGGCCTTCTGCTCCGCCGTCTGCTTGTCTTCGATGGCCTTGGTGAACTCGGCGGAGAACCGGAAGTTCACTATCGAGAAGTCGTCCACCATGATCGCATAGTTTGCCAGCCTCTCCTTGAGATGGGACTTGATCTCGATCGAGACGGTCTCGCGCTTGTTGATCAGCTCCACGGCGGTATACTTGGCCGCCACGGCTTTCATGACTTCCTGCACCGCGGGGTCGATGATCCTCTCTTTATAATTCAGACCGATGTTCTGGTATATCCAGTTGGCCCGGTCCGGGCTGATGTGATAATTGAGCGCGATTATGCTGTGGGTGTCCTGGAGGTCCTTCGAGGCCGCTTCGGCATCCGTCTGGGACTTGTTGATCTGCGTGTCCATCTTGATAACCTGCTGCATGACCGGTATCCTCAGGTGCAGGCCCTCGCCCATGACGTCCGGTTCCACCTTGCCCCAGGTGAGCACCACGCCCCGCTTGCCGGCCCCGATGGTCACGAAGGTCGAGGTGATCAGGAATAGTGCGATCACTGAAAGGACTGCAATGAAAATCGATTTTCCCCTCAGCGCGGTGAAAGGCTTGAAGTTGATCTTTTTCAACGGGTTTTCCCTTACGGTCTTGAATTGCTCGCTTTCCATTCTTCCCTCCCTAGACGATTGGTTTTTCGAAACAGCCTGGGCCCGATATTATGCAACTTGAAAATAATTGATATGACAATGGACACGAATCCGATGATAAAAGCGACTATAGCGGGCATCAGGCAGGTGCGATCGGACGGTCTCTCCGGATTCGTTACTGCTGTATCCCGGGTTTTTACAATTGGGCAAAAAGGAGATTCGGATGCGCTCTTCATTAAAGACAACCTTCTTCAGGGGAGCGGTCGAAAAAAACCGGTCACTGAGCTTGTCGAAGTGACCGCTCGATTTATGCGGTAAGTTATCGGTAATTGAGGAATTGTATATATCAGGTTATTTCAGCACACAATGGTTTTCTTTGAGTTTTGCCGGCCGGAATAATTCCAATTAACCCGATATATTCCCTGCAAATATTTACATGTTTCTAAATATAAAGGGGACCAAGCGGGTCCTTTATCGTGTAACTCGCTCCGCCCATCCCGTCGGCCTTGAAATTGATTTCCACCTGGACCTCCCTGCCGCGAACGGAGAATGTCCATTTTTCGTCCCATGTGCCTTTTATCAGCACCCTGTCTCTTAATTTCCGGCTTTTCAGAGGCAGATAGACTGCGTCGCGGACCGGCCCCTGTACGTCCGCTTTCTTCAATTTCATATCGCAGCCTTCGGGCGCATTCGCCCTCATGGCGGCGTATGCGGAAGCGGCTGAATAGGTATCGTGGAGGATGCGGTATGTGGCTATTGTCGATCCCAGGCCGGCCAGGTATTTAAGGACCGCTATTTTCGGTTTGCTTTCCGGGGCGAACTTTTCCAGTATCTTCAAGGCCGCCTCATTGTTATCCTCGGCAGGATGGCTCCAGAGCAGGGAGGCAATGAATAATTCGGCCCCCCTGTATTTCGGCATAAGCTCCGCGCCGTAATCGATGGCGCGGATTTCCTCAGCCCTCTGGTCAATGGTGCGCCCGCACAGGTGCCTGTATTTATCCATGTCGGTTTCATTCGATCCGAGGCAGAGGCAATTATTTTCCGGGTCTTTCATGAACGCCTCAATGTAAACCCACTTCCCGGTGGAATCCCCGAGTTCCGCAAGCCTTTGAGCCCATTGCCTTGCCTTGGCATAATCCCTCTGGACGCCGCGGCCGAAAAAATATGATGCCATCACGGTCTTCATTCCCAGGCGGACACCGCCCAGGGCCGCCTCCATGGCAAGGTCGAACCCGGTCCCGGCCTCTTCGGGGGATGATGATTCTTTTCTCAGGATATTAAAGGCAAGCCTGGCTTTATCCGACAATTCCGCGGAAAGCGATTCGTCCGGGTCCATTTTTTTCATGACATAAACAGCGCTGTACACAAGCGCTGCAAGAAAAAGCGAGGTTGACAGGAACCAAAGCACAGATATTGACATAAGAGAATCTCCATTGATCGTGTAAGATAAGAACTTAGGTATATGCAATTGGGTAGCTTGTCAAACATTTTTTTCAGTTATTTAGTGTTTGTTTATAAGATTATAAATAACATGATCTTATATCGCCCAGGCAGATTCATGATACAGAGATGTCTCTTCATGAGTCCGGGAAAATGTCTTATTAAATTGTATATTGGTATGTAAGGAATCAAGTAAAAGTGTACAACGCAGGCGCGATGTTCCGGATCGGAATACGCTGATGGTTTCCGCTCAGCGCCGGAAAAGATTTTTCCCGATTAGTTCAAAAAAGTATTTAAGTAATAATTGAAAACATCCGATATGGAATATCAGGGATACTTGTGTACGGCGGAAAAAGAGATTCTGAAATACGGATTCTATCTGCAATAAAGCCGTGGAAATCGATAAAAGGACCCGGAAAATAACTGTACCCGTCGGCAATCTGCGAATTGGGATGTATGTGATCCTCTCTTCGTGGATGGATCATCCATTTCTTAAAAGCCATTTTCTGATCGAATCGGGCAGCCAGATAAGGAAACTTGCCGAAAGCGGCTTAAAAAGCGTCAGTATTGACCTTTCGCTCAGCA
>JBDKTK010000308.1:0-14709 GCA_039680225.1 Syntrophaceae bacterium | reverse complement strand
GCACACCAGGTCCGGCAGGGCAGGGCACAGGGCAACCCGCCTGCCGGTGCCAGCGGCGGCGCCCGCAGCAATGCCCGCAGCAACGACAGAAAAGAAGCGCCCCCCCAGATGAAGGGGGCCGAACGGGGAGGCAGGGGATAGGCCTGCTCAGCGGATCCTGCCCCGGAAAAATTCACCGCCTTCCGTGCCGCCTTCGGGCGCAGAGATCCTGGGCGGATAAACCAGCACGTGCGTCCCGCCGTCGGATCTTATCGTAGTGCTCGCATCCCAGAGGGAATACCATTCCCCCACGTAACGCCCGTACTGGTCCAGCATCCGGAAGCCCCGCAGCGCCGGCGGGGGGAACGACTGCTCCATGCGCAGCCTGTCATACATCATTTTCACGAGGCCCCGGAGGTTCTCGGACGTCTGCGGCTCAATGGGGTACCACATGTCGGGGTTCTCCAGGACGAAACGCCTGTCCAGCCCCATTATGACATCGGGCGCCGCGGCCCGGCCGAAATAATAATACGTCAGGTTGGGATTGAGCTCGCCTTTTACAAAGGACCTCTCGGCCCTGTCGTTCAGCTGCAGCCCCCCGCGGCTCCCGCCGCACGCTGCCGTTAAAATCAGGAGAACGATCCCGGCAAGGATCAATTTCTTGGAGTACATAGTTTCGGCTCCGGAAATTATTTGCCCCCGTTTACCCGTTTGTCATTCGATGATGGCGATTGCGTCTATCTCGATCAGGGCGTTTCTGTTCACCAGCTGCTTGACCACTATCCCGGTTGCGGCAGGGAAACCGTTGCGGAAGTATTTTCTCCGGACATCCGCGGTCTGCTTGTAGTTCTCCAGGGTGGTCACGTAATCGACGGTCTTGACGATATCGTCGAGCGAGCCGCCGGCCTTCTTCAGGATCCCGGCAAACAGCTTGAAAATATAATCAGTCTGGGCTGCGATGTCGCCCTTGCCCACAATTTCCCCTGTTGCAGGGTCCCGGGCGACCACCCCGGAGATGAACAGGTGGCTGCCCCTTTTCACTGCAGTGGAATACGTGTAGTCGCGCGTTCCCCAAGGCTCGATGCTTTCGAATTTCGGCATGGTCTTATTCCTTTCAGTTTTTTATGAGGAGGCCTGATTCCAAAATAGAACATGGGTAAATGAGAATCAATCGGAAACACCATGCCGGGATTCCATCCGGACCCCATGAATGGCATGCCTTTTTTCGCTGAGCAATTCTGCTCTACCGACGACAAATCCGACCGGATATGATAGTATCCTTCGTCTATGGAATTATCTTTTTTTTCAAATATCCTGATTATCGCGGGCCTTTCCGCGGCAGTGCTCTATCTATGCCACCTGCTGAAAGTCCCCGTAATCATCGGGTTTCTCATAACCGGGATCATCGCCGGGCCCCAGGCACTCAAGCTGATCAGCGACCTGGAGTCGGTCCAGTCCCTTGCGGAGATCGGGATAATCCTGCTGCTGTTCACCATCGGGATCGAATTCTCGTTCCAGAACCTGTTCCAGTTCAAGCGGCCGGCCCTGGTGGGCGGCTCGATCCAGATCGCCCTTACCGGCCTTGTTATTTTCCTTATCTCCGTCTATGCGGGGCTGCCGCTCGCGGAAGCCATCCTCGTCGGTTTCATAGTATCCCTCAGCAGCACGGCAATCGTGATGAAATTGCTGCAGGAACGCGCCGAGGTGGACACCCCCCATGGAAACACCGTCCTCGGGATACTGATATTCCAGGACATAATGGTAGTCCCCATGATGCTGCTGGTCCCCATCCTGGCCGGGATCGGCAACGTTGCCGAGAAACAGTTTTCCCCGGCACAGCTGCTCCAGATCGTGGCCGTCCTGCTCCTCATCGCCGGCGCGCGCTGGGCCGTGCCCTGGGTCCTGTTCAAAGTGACGCGCACAAGAAGCCGCGAACTGTTCTTCCTGGGCCTGATCCTGATCTGCCTGGGCATTGCCTGGCTGACCCACAGGCTGGGCCTGTCTCTGGCCCTCGGGGCATTCCTGGCCGGACTGATCATCTCCGAATCCGAGTACAGCCACGAGGCGCTGAGCCATCTCCTTCCGTTCCGCGACGTGTTCATGAGCTTCTTTTTCATCTCGATCGGAATGCTGCTTGACATCGGCTACTTTTTTTCCAGACCGTTCCTGCTGGTATTCCTGGCCGCAGCGGTCATTGCTTTGAAGGTGATATTCGCGGCTATAGCGTCCGGAGTTGTCGGCCTGCCGATCCGCAACGTGATCATCGCGGGTTTTTGCCTGGGGCAGATCGGCGAATTCTCCTTCATCCTTTCGGCATCGGGTCTGAGCGCCGGGCTTATGCCGCGGGACCATTACCAGGCCTTTATCGCCGTCTCGGTCCTCACAATGATCGCAACGCCCTTCATGATGATCGGCGCCCCGCGCCTCGCCGGCCTGACCTCCCGTCTGCGGTTTTTGGGAGCACTGGACCGGGACATTCTCCACCACTCCCGCAAGAACGGGAGGACTGAAAAGAATCACCTTATCATAGTGGGGTTCGGGTTGAACGGGAGGAACCTGGCGAGGGCGGCCCGCAAGGGCGGGATCCCCTACGTCATAATCGAAATGAATCCCACCGTCATCCGCGAGGAGCGCGCCAAGGGGGAACCGATTTTCTACGGCGACGCAACGAAGGAGAAAATACTCGAGCACGCGAACATTGCCGAGGCCCGTTCCATAGTCGTGGTGATAAACGATCCGGCTGCGGCCGCGCGGATCGTCTGGCTTGCCCGGAGGCTCAATTCCGGAATATACATCATCGTCCGGACAAGATTCATCCGGGAGATAGACAATTTTTCAGACCTGGGCGCCAATGAAGTGATACCGGAAGAGTTTGAGACATCGGTTGAAATTTTCACCCGCGTCCTGCGGAACTACCTTTTGCCCAAAGACGAGATCGAAAACCTCATCTCGGAAATACGGGCCGAGGAATACGACATGCTCCGGTCGGTAGATCCCGAAGCCCTTACATGTTCCGATTTCAGGGCGTGCCTTCCCGAGCTTCACCTGACTTCCGTCCGGCTCCCGGAAGGGTCGCCGCTTCTGGGGAATTCCCTGGCCGGATCAGGAATAAGAGAAGAGTTCGGACTGACTCTTATGGCCCTCGTTAGGGGAAGCGAAAACATAACTAACCCGCCGCCCGACATAATTTTCCATCAGGGTGATGTCCTGGTTGTCGCAGGCCATACCGGCGAGACGGCGAGATTCGAAAAGCATGTCAGGGGAAAAAGCAAAACGACAGCACAGTTATAGCTGCTCGCCCCGCCCCAGGTTTATTTGATCTCGCGGATGATCTTGCCGGGGCTTATGAAAGCCAGCCCTTTGGTGCCCGTCAGGTCCGTCATTATCGACTCGATCAAAGGCTCATTGACGGGCTGGTCTGCAATCCATTCTATTAAAAAATTGGCGCCTGTCCCGCTCTGGTCCTCTTTGGGAATTGTAAAAATCTTTGTAGCCACGGGATCAAGCTGCTGGTCCGCCGTGATGAAATTTTTTACAATTCTTCCTTCCGTGTCAAAATAATCGATCCTCTTTATTTTGATCCGGTATTTAAGATCGGTGTTGTGAACGGCAAGAAAAGCGCTCACATCATATTTATTTTTTTTATCCATTGGTATATTCGAATAGATAGGCATATACAAAACCTGTCCCCTGATTTTCTTGCCTCCCTGGTCGGGAACCGTGAGCGTTTCGGGATTGAAAGGCTGCGGCTTTGCATCGGCAGGCCCGGATTTCTGATTACCGCAGGCGGTTAAGGGAACGCAAAGCAAGATGACAAAAACAAGCCGGATCCAGTTGGCCATCGAAACACCCCTTTCCGATCAAAGTTATACCTTTACATAAAAAGAAAGTGCGTATGTGTCAACAATAGAGTGCGGCACAGAGTGCGAGAAAGCGCCCGCTCAATATAGCCGGCAGCTCTGAAATAAGATTTAAGAGCATTTAAAATCAGGAAAAAACTGATTTTCGTTCCGCCATATACAAGCTAAGTTCATCCGGTACGGGACTGCCTGAAAGGCCGGATTGGAATGAAAAGAAGCAAAGCAATTCTTTTTTTATCGGCTTTAATTCTCATCCATGCCTGCGCACCTGCCATGAAGTCCACGGAAAAGCTGCAGATGAAAAACGGGGACCGGCTGACGGGTGAGGTCGTGCGGATGGAAGAGGAACTGCTGGTCCTGAAAACCGATGTATCAGAAGACAAGCTGAATATTGAATGGAACAGGATCGAATGCCTGGAATCGGACCGCGACTTGACAGTAGTCCTCAAAGATTATGAAACAATTGTCGGACGGATGACCTGCCCGTCACCGGGGCGGGTCCGGGTCATCAGCGCCAAGCTCGGACCGACAAGGGAAATAAACTCGGACGATATCCTCTCGATCAACCCCGGGACGTACAGAGGATATCTGAATGCCGGGGGGAGCCTCACCCGGGGAAATTCGGATAGTGCAGCTGCCAACCTGTCGACCCGGTTCATTGCAAAGACCCGCAGGCACCGGCTTACTGTTGAAGGCGCATATAATTACGGCGAGGCGGAAGGAAGCACCAACACCCGCAATTCGCTGGGCTCTCTGAAGTACGACTTTTTCCAGACGGAAAAGCTTTACAACTACGCCCAGGTCCTCACCGAACGGGACACTTTTGCCAACCTCAATCTAAGGCTGACCCAGGGCCTGGGCGTGGGCTATCAATTCCATGACCGGAGAAAGCTGAGGCTCTACACGGAAGCCGGGATTTCCTATTATAACGAGGACAGGACTGTCGGAGACGATACAAAAAGCGCTTCCGGGCGCTGGGCCGTCGGGTTCGAGTACGAGACCACGCCCAAGTGGATCCAGGTTTATCACAGGCAGGAAGGCTACTACACTCCCGAGAGCAGCTCTGTTTACCTCCGGGCCGTCCAGGGATTTCGCATACCCGTGCGGGACCAGTTCGGGATGTACTTTGAATCCGACTGCCGGTTCAACAGCAAGCCGGAAGCCGGAAAGGCCAGGTCCGATATCTTCCTGATAATCGGGATCAGCTATGAATATGCGTACTGGTGATAGTTTCCGGCTGAAAATAATTCGCAATTCCCCGTAAAGGGCGGCCGGCCGCCCTTTTTGCTGAGACCCGCCCCTGAAAGCCAAATACCCTGAAGCATTTTCCCTTTCAAAAATCAAAAAATAAATATTACGATTGGATTGGAGACAGATAACACCTGCATTAATCCTGACCGCACCTGAAGGCCTGCTTTCCCGGAATTCCCCCCGGCGCCGGAAAACCAAAAAATAAATAACAAAGGAGATCATATGAAAGGAAACTCTTTCCTGAAATCCGGCGTGCTCGGGGCCTGCCTTTTGCTGCTGGTCCTCACGGAAACGGCCGGGGCGCAGTCTTTTCCCCCGATCGCGGCACCATTAGTGCGGCAGGGTGTCTTTGCGGTAAGCCTCGCGACGTCGCTGGGAATCAATATCGGGCTGAGCGAAACCGCCGCCATCAACAACCTTTCCGCAATTGGAATCATTCCGCGCGGCGGGTGGGTCCCCGGCGCCCTGGTCACCCCTGCGGTCATAGGCGAACTGCAGCATTCCGTTTTCCTGGCCGCAAGATCGGGGCAGTTATTGATAAGCAGCGGCCGGGTGCTGACCCGGTTCAATGATGTCAGGCTCAGGCTGGGACTGCCGATCTTCCCCGTTCCGGCGGCCTCCCGCGCGGCGTTTTTAAATGCGGGAGCGATCGATCCCCGGCAGATAAACAGGTTCTTTGCAATCAACGGCCCGCCGCTCCTGACATTCTTCCCGCCGCCGAACCGTTTCCGGAACCTGTTTACCTTCACCCCCTGCCCGTTTGTCTGTTCAAATGTTTTTTTCCCCGGATTCTTTGTGCGAAACGACAGCAGGTTTTTCGTCAGGGTGAGCGATTTCGGCAGGACAACCGCTCGCCTGGTTGCGGTGGATAATGCCAGGCGTTTCAACAGCGTGCGGTTTTCCACGGACGCCCTCATTACGGCGCGGCTGCGATCGCCGAACTTCAGCACCACCTTCAGGTGGCCGAGCGGGTTCGACACTGCATCGTCGATCCGGGCGGACAACGCGCGGCTATTCAACAGCGTGCGGTTTTCGACGGACGGCGCCCTGGTGAGGGGCTTCACTAATGTTGTTCCGCGGGTGAACCATGCGCGGCTTTCCGGAGCGCCGGTTTTCCCCACCCGTTTCATCGGCGCGCCCCGTCCCTTTGCAAGGGCAGGCGCCGCGGGCCGCGGCAGGTCCGCCGCGCGCAGGCGCTGATTTCCGGGAAGGGAAAATAAAAGCGGTCAGAACATTTTTTTCAGCCCGAAGTGAAATGCGACGTCAGGCTGGGAGGCCCAAAGAATATCCTGGGACATGCCTATGTCCAGCTTGATATTCGAGGGGAGGTCGAAGCTGAACCCGGCAGTCAGCCGGGCCGTATAGGAAGTGAGGTCGTTGAGGTCGCAGCCGCTGTAAAAGGCGGAATAGGCCTCCATCTGGACCTTGAGAGTCAGCCAGTTGAGCGGCTTCCAGCCCCCGCCGAGCAGTCCGAAAAAGGCGTAATTTTTCTGCATGTCCGGAAGGACCTTTCCCGTCGTCATGGCCATTGCCCCGCCCGTGCCGAACACGGACCAAAGGCCGAAACGGGTGTCGAAGTCATGCTGGGCTATCAGCCACAGGGCGAGATCGGTGCTCCCGCTCCCCCTCAGGTCGCTGCTGCTCCCGGTGGGCACCTTCAGACTGGCCCGCACGGTCACGGCGTTGTTATACGATTCGTAGAGGTTGAAACCGGCGGTCAGGCGGATATCGCCCAGGCCGTAGTTGCTGTTGTCGACCCTGAGCTGCTCGACGCCGTTGCGGCTGAAGCTGTACAGGAACTTGTTCTTGGGGACGTCTTTCCTGCTGCCCGGCTGGAACCCGAAGGTCTCGTGAAAATCGACTATGAAATTGTCGAGGAAACCCCCCGCGGAGTAAACGACGGGGATTTCGATGCCGGCCTCGACCCTGTCGGTGATCCCGTATTTGGCGGCAAAAGTCAGCTCGTAAATTTCGGAATCGAGGATCAGCCTGTCCCGTCCGCAAGTAACATCTGAATAATTATTTCCGACGTTGAGGACGGCGCCGGTCTCAAGCCGGCCGCCGGGAACGGTCCATGCTTCGCCGGGTGTGGGCAGGCCGAATATGCGGACAAAAGGGCTTTCATTGCGGATCTGAAAAGGCTTTATCTCCCAGGCTGGGGATTTTCCGGGAAGCAGGAACAGGAAAAGCGCCAGGACTGCGGCAAGGATTTGAAAGTAACGGTCATGGCTCATAAGCGAAACAGTTCTTGTCCGGCCACTATGCGGGCGGCATTAAAAACCGGCTTACCCCTTTTAAGGATTCGATCAGGAGTAAGCCGGAAAAAATAGGAGGTCTTGGGTACATTCAACCTGAAATGATTGTTGAAAGGAATATTCCGGAACCTTATTTTGAAGGTAAAGAAAGTAGATTTAAGGGGAAAGAAAAAATCAAATCCGGATTGGCGGAAAGAGGAAAATGGAGGCGGCATCCGGAGTTGAACCGGGGCATATATAGTACGGTATTGCATTACCGCAGCCTTCCACTCGGCCATGCCGCCCCTGTCTTTTCCGCGCGGCTTCAAGCGGCTCCGCCGGGGCAGACCGCTTGAACCTGAACAAGGCAGTTTATTTATATTTCAGATTCGCGGTAATAACTATATTCCTTAACCTGATTTTTGCTGAGCAAACAGCGGATTTTTCTACGTCAGTCCTAATCCCCTCGCTTAGCCGGCGGCAAGGGGGCCGGGTCCTGCGGCGCTCTCTCGCCAAGCGATTTCATGTATTTCTTAAAACCGGAAACCAGGCGCAGTATAGGGAACCGGCAAATCCGGAATTGCGTTCAGTAAACGGCGCAGCCGGGCCCTGAAGCGCCAAGGTCATTTCCCGAAGGGAAAATCAGATATTTTCTTTGAAAAAATAATGGATAGCGCAATTTGAGGCGGGGTACTTTCGTGTGATACTTGCAGAGAGGAATTTCCCCTCCCGCAAGCCAAGGCGCGCCCCATGGAACACGACAGCTACTCGCCGCAAATGTGCCATACATGTCCTCTGGAGTGCCACGGGCGCAACATGTCGCGCCCCGGCGCGGGCCTTTATCTTCTCGCCGCCGCCGCGGCCCTTGCAGGATTTGCCCTGGTTTACGCCCTCAATCCCGCCGCCGCCCGGGAATTTGCCTGGTTCCCGGTATTCCCCATCTTATTCCCGCTCTGGGGCGAGAGGATCGCCGGGAAAATAGCCCGGCAGCTGCATTACAGGCGCATCAGGCCCATATACATGGGCCTTGCCTGCCTGCTGGCATTTTTTTTCACCTGCCTGGCGGGAGCGGTATTCGAGACCCTGATAAACTTTTTTTGACCGGTTTTTTTGATGCGATGAAAAATACTCCAGGATGAAAGGAACTGCAGATGAAAAAACGCATTATCAGGCTGTCGATCATCTTATTTTTGGCCGTAACAGCTTCCAGCCTCCACGCGCTTCAAAAGGATGTGCCGTTCGTGCCGACGCCCGATTACGTCGTGGATGAAATGCTTTCCCTTGCCAAGGTGGGTCCGGACGATACGGTCATCGACCTCGGCAGCGGCGACGGCCGGATCGTCATAGCTGCCGCGAAGCGCGGCGCCCGCGCCATAGGGATAGACATAGACCCGGAGCGGATAAAGGAAGCCAACGAGAACGCGAAAGAGAACAACGTGCAGGACAGGGTGAAATTCATCCGGCAGAACCTGTTCGATGCCGACCTCAAACCCGCGACGGTATTGACCATGTATCTGCTGCCCTCCGTGAACATGAAACTGCGCCCGAAGATCCTGAGCGACCTGCAGCCCGGCACCAGGGTTGTGTCCCACGCCTTCGACCTGGGAGATTGGCAGCCGGACAAGAGTCAGGAACAGGTGTATCTCTGGATAGTGCCGGCCAATATCAGCGGGAAATGGAATTTCGAGTCGCAGGGGCAGAAAGGGGCGCCCTCTGCGCTTGATCTGAAACAGAAGTTTCAAAAAGTCAGCGGCACTGTTTCAGTCGAAGGCAAAGCTCGCCAGATCAGGAGTGCGGAGCTGGACGGAAACAATCTCCGGTTAACAATCGACATGGGCGGCGCAACGGCGCAATACAGTTTTAAAGTGGACGGCGATTCCCTCCAGGGCGGGGCGCAATCCGGCCTGGTCGATGCCGGTTCCGGGACGGGCTCCGGCGGAAGCCTGTTAAAAGCGCAAAGGGTGCGGGGGACGAAGAAATCAATAGAAGGAAAATAGTTTCTAAAATTTACCAGTGCAGGGGCGTATTGCAAAATGCCTCTGCGCCTGGAAATTAAGGTGTCGGGATTTCAGG
The DNA here is from genome assembly GCA_039680225.1 of Syntrophaceae bacterium. Classification (GTDB taxonomy): domain Bacteria; phylum Desulfobacterota; class Syntrophia; order Syntrophales; family UBA4778; genus JBDKTK01. The sequence goes on along the minus strand of JBDKTK010000308.1, from coordinate 5,312 downwards.
AGAAGACAGCCGGCCTGCGCCGGACTCTTGGCTATATCAGGTCGTTTCTGATGTACCGTTCCAACCCCCTGCGCGCCGGGAACATGGCGCGGCTGTATTCTCTTTTTGTCGGACAGGGGGACCTGTATTTCGATATCGGCGCTCATATCGGCAGTCATGTTTCGGTCATGCTGAAGCTGGGCGCCCGCGTTGTAGCAGTCGAGCCCCATCCGGGCTGCGTGAAAATACTGCGCCGGCTGTACGGGCGCAATCCCAATGCGGTAATCGTTCCCAAGGCGGTTGCGGACAGGGAGGGCGAAGGCGCCCTGTACGCAAGCCGCCTGTCGCCCACGCTTTCGAGCATGTTCCCGGACTGGATCAATAGTGTAAAAAACGCGCCGGGCTTTTCAGGGTCCAGGTGGGAAGATACTTTTCAAGTGGAGGCGACGACCCTGGACAGGCTCATTGAAACATACGGCGCTCCGGCGTTCTGCAAAATTGACGTCGAGGGCGGAGAACTCGAAGCCCTGCAGGGGCTCTCGCAGGCGCTGAGTGCTGTTTCATTCGAATACATTTCCGCAGTCATGGAACGGGCCGTCCCGTGCATGGATTATCTGAGCGGATTGGGAAATTATGAATTTAACTGGATTCCCGGAGAGGGAAAACCTTTCGGCTCCCCGCGCTGGCTGGGCCCCGGGGAGATGAAGAACAAACTTGGCCTTCTGGCGCAAGCCGGCGGTTCCGGCGACATTTACGCCCGGAAAAAAGGCCGGCGGCAGGGAGGAAAAACTAACGGGGAGTGAATTTGCCGAGATCGTTGATCCCGAGCAGCTTTTCGATTCCGGCCGTTTTCGCCGCGATGTTTTCAAAACCGTTTTTGCCGAAGAGCCTGTGCTCTTCGCCCTCGAACTTCTCGCCCAGCTCCGAGTATTCGGAACTGGAAATGATGTCGTGGAAAGCGGGGAACAGCACCGTGTCCTCGCGCGCCTTGTGCGGGCGGTACATACGGGTGAAGGTCCCGATATTGTCGGCCACCTGTTTGCCGATATCGGGCCTGGAGAACAGGGGATCGTCGGCGTGGTCCAGGATAAACTGCGTCAGGCGGCGGCCGGCCTCGTGCTGCGCGCGCAACGTCCCGACCAGGTCTTTGAGCCGGCCCTTTTTTTCGCAGCGCGGGAAAATGTAATTCTCCTCGTTTTTTTCGTGATAGTTTTCAATGAAGTTGTGCACGATCCCGGCCGCTGCGGCCAGCGCTCCTGCGGGGACGTCCCGCCGCGCTTTGATCCTGGCGGTTATTTCCTCGTAGATCAGCAGGATCCGGCTCAATACGCCATGCTCTCTCATCAGGTCCTCGACCGGGAGGACGCCGGGCGCAGTTTCCTTTTTTTCGGAGGCGCCCGGAACCGCGGGCCAGATTAAAGCTGCCGCTCCGATCCCGGCAATTCCTCCCAAGCCCCTGAGGAAGTTCCGGCGGGAAGCATTCATGATCTTCATCGGGGAGACTCCTTTCACTGTTCTCGTTCATTCTTCGTTCCGGCAGGCCGGTTCGTCAATCAGGGCATGGATTGTTTGTCCGGTCGATTTGGCTGACGGATCAGGGAAAAGCCCCGGGCTGATCAGGATTGCGCCGATTACATTAAGCGGTCGGATTTTGTAAGAAATTAAAAAGAGGTGGAACAAATGAAAACGGGAATCCACCGGAAAATGATCAGCCAGGCCAGCGGGATTCTGAAAAAATGGACGGGATGACCCACATAACCCTGTCCCGCCTGCAATTCGCTTTTACGGCTTTATTTCACATCCTCTGGCCCGCTTTCATAGTGGGCGCGAGCATTTTCCTCGTCGTCTTCGAAACTCTCTGGGTGAAGACGCGCAACGTGAAGTATTATTGCCACGCGCGCTTCTGGACCCGCATATTCCTCCTCAATGTCGCGGTCGGTGTGGCCACCGGGATCCCCATGGAATTCCAGTTCGGGACCAACTGGAATTTATTTTCCCAGGCCGGCGGGGATTTCCTGGGCAGCATGCTGGGATTTGAAGCCGCGATGGCGTTCATGCTGGAGGCCAGTTTCCTGGGGATAATGGTCTTCGGCTGGAAAAGGGTCTCGCCGAAGATGCACCTCCTGGCCACATTCATGGTCGCGTTCGGGGCGTCTCTCTCCGCCTTCTGGATCATGGTGGCCAATTCCTGGATGCACACGCCGCGGGGCGGGTATTTCGAAAAGGGAAAATTCATCATCACCAGCAATTTTGATGCGATCTTCAGCCCCGACATGTTCTGGGGCGTGTCGCATATGTGGGTCGCCTGCCTCGAGATATCGCTGTTCGTGATCGGCGGGCTGAGCGCGTGGTTCATACTGAAGAAACGCAACACGGACTTTTTCCTGACCTCGTTTAAAATTGCAGCCGCGGCCGCAATTTTAATCACGCCTTTACAGATCTGGCTGGGCGACGGTTCCGGGCTGTCGGCATTCAAGTACCAGCCGGGCAAACTCGCCGCGATGGAGTCCCACTGGGACACGAACCCGCCGGGCGTGCCCGCCCCCTGGCATATCGCGGCCTGGCCCGACACCAGGAGCGAGAGAAACTACTGGCAGGTTGACATTCCCTATGGCCTGAGCCTGATTACGACCCGCAGCCTTACCGGGCAGGTGCAGGGGCTCAAGGACATTCCGCCTGCGGACAGGCCCCCCATCGTCATCAATTTTTACGCCTTCCGGGTGATGATCGCAGCGGGCTTCGGCCTGTTCGCATTAATGCTCTGGACGATGTGGGCCTGGTACAGGGGACGGCTGCGGCCGGATACGGCGCCCGCGCAGCGGGCCCTGATGCGGTGCTGGATTGCCGGCATCCCGGCCGGTTACATCGCCATGGAAACAGGATGGATAGTGCGGGAAGTGGGGCGCCAGCCCTGGGTCATATACGGGCTCATGCGAACGAGCGAAGGCGCGAGCGAACTGCCGGCATCGGCAGTGGGCGCGTCGATACTGGTGTTTTCTTCCGTTTACGCGCTGTTGTTCATCCTGTTCCTGGCATTCACCTGGACCGTCATCAAAAAAGGCCCGGACCTGGCCGGCCCGCTTGAAGTGCCGGACGGCGGCAAGGGGGGCAGGAAATAGAATGGAATTCCTCGAGTCCAATGTCGTGCTGATCTGGTTTTTAATAATCGCTTTTTCCCTGATCTACTACGCGGTCGCGGACGGGTTCGACCTGGGCATCGGGATAATATCGCTCGCAAGCCATAACGAGCGCGAGCGCGGGATCATGATGGGCTCCCTCCAGAGCCTCTGGCAGGACAACCAGACATGGCTGGTCGTCATGGGCGGGATGCTGTTCGGGGCCTTTCCGATCTTCTACGGCCTTGTGCTGTCCTCTTTGTACATCCCCATTTTTGTCATGCTCTTCGGTCTCATCTTACGCGGCGTTTCCTTCGAATTCCGGCTGCATTCGAAGCGCAAAAGATTATGGGGGGTCTGTTTCGGCGCGGGAAGCCTGATCGCCACGCTGGCGCAGGGCTTCGCGATCGGCACGGTCTTTTACGGACTGAATATTGTGAACGGCAAATTTCTGGGAAGCGTGCTCGATTGGGTAAATCCGTTCGCCGGGCTGACTGCCGCCGGCCTGCTCTTCGGGTACGTGACGCTCGGCGCGAACTTCCTGATCATAAAAACAGAAAATGTCGTCCAGGCAAAAAGCTACAGGATAGCGGAGTTCTCCTCGGCGCTCATGATCATTGCGGGCGCCGGCATCGTGATCTGGCTCAATTTCCGGCACAATTACGTGGCACGAAAATGGTCGATGTTGCCGGAAGCCCTGATAATGTCGGTCATCATTGCCCTGATCCTGGTCTCCATGTTCCTTTTCTTCCGCAGCCTTTCCCGCAGGCTCGTGAACGCCCCCTTCCTGTGGAACGTGGCGATGGTCATCCTTGCCTTTGCGGGCGTGTCCTTCGGATTTTACCCGTTCATGATCCCCAACGTGGTGACAATCCATTACGCCGCGGCCTCATCCCCCAAAACCCTGCTGTTCATGCTGATCGTGACGGCAATCCTCATCCCGGTCATCCTCGCCTACACGGCATACAAATACCGGGTCTTTCGCGGCAAGACGGAAGGGGACTCGGAGTTGGAATAAGAATGACAGGAATGGTTTTTGAGCGAGGCAAGAGGAGATGTGAATATGAAAAAGACAAATTCCGCATCCAAAGAAACAGCCCTGCCGGAAAACCCGCTGACACCTGAATATTTGAGCAACATGGACCGGTACTGGCGGGCGGCATTGTACCTGTGCGCCGGTATGATCTATCTCCGGGACAACCCGCTCCTGCGCAAACCCCTCAAAATGGAGCATATCAAAAAACGGCTTCTCGGCCATTGGGGCACCGATCCGGGGCAGTCTTTCGTGTGGGTCCATCTGAACCGGATGATTAAGAAATACGGCCTGAATATGATTTTCATCTCCGGCCCCGGCCACGGCGCGCCTGCATCACTCGCCAATGCCTACCTGGAAGGGACCTACTCGGAAGTTTACCCGGACAAGAGCGAAGACGAAGAGGGGATGGCCGAATTTTTCCGGCAGTTTTCGTTTCCCGGGGGCATCGGCAGCCACTGCACTCCCGAAACGCCCGGCTCCATCCACGAGGGAGGGGAACTGGGATACAGCCTTTCGCATGCATTCGGGGCAGCCTTCGATTCCCCGGACCTGATTGCGGCAGTTGTTGTCGGCGATGGAGAAGCGGAAACCGGGCCGCTGGTGGCCTCATGGCATTCCAACAAGTTTCTCAACCCCGCCCGCGACGGAGCGGTCCTGCCCATCCTGCACCTGAACGGGTATAAAATAGCCAATCCCACCATTCTCGGCCGGATCAGCAAAGGGCAATTGCGGGACCTGTTTTCCGGTTACGGATATAAAGCATATTTCGTGGAGGGCTCGGACCCGCAGGAAATGCACGTGCTCATGGCCCGGACCATGGAAGCTGCTTGCCGGGACATCAGGTCCATCCAGGAGGCCCACCGGCTCAAAGGGGCTTCCGGCCTGCCGGAATGGCCCATGATAATCCTCCGGTCGCCCAAAGGCTGGACGGGTCCAAAAGAAGTGGACGGCCATAAAGTGGAAGGGTTCTGGCGATCCCACCAGGTCCCTTTTGACGTCCATAAAGAACCGGACAAATTGGAGCTGCTGGATATGTGGCTGCGCAGCTATGAACCCGACAAGCTGTTCGACGAAACGGGAAGGCTCGTTCCGGAGCTCAGAGAGCTGGCCCCGGCGGGCCCGCGCCGCATGAGCGCCAACCCGGTCACCAATGCGGGACTGGTCCGCAAACCCCTGCGCCT
>JBDKTK010000307.1:0-20120 GCA_039680225.1 Syntrophaceae bacterium | reverse complement strand
CCAAGCATTTCCAGAGTGGCCCGCGCTGCGGCTTCGGCAGCTCTCTTGGACTCAAATTGGCCGATTTGCTGAATACGTGTTACGAAATCATCGAACTTCATCGATTTATCACCCTGGTCTTAACTCTTTACAAAGTGACCTGGAGTACCCTTGCAGGTGCTTACCATAACAAAGCTCACGGGACTCTACCATCAGGACAAATATGATTTTTCCTTGCGCCTGCTATCAATAAAATTGAACCGAAAAATGATTGTCTTTCGGTCTGTGGTGTACAAATCAGATTGGGCGAAACATTATAGTGAATATGGCTACCCTGCAGGCTGAAATGGAAAGCCGCCCCTTCATTGGCCTGCCCTTTCGTCCGCCATGCCGCTGCACGGCCCTTTGGACGACGGCAAGGCGCGCCCCCTGTCCCTTCAAACTCCGGCCCCCATGGAGGCGCTGAATGAGCCCGAATACAAATATCCTGTTTTTTCATATGGTTACGCAGTCCTGCTAAAAAGACTGATATTCGCATAGCAAAATATTGCAAGAGAGTCTGCATTTTGCTTTGATGTAAATGGACCAGCTGTAAATGATCGGGCCCTGATTAACTCTTATTCGGTATTCATGACGGCAATGAAATCATGGAAATAAAAATAGCAATATTAACCGGCGGCGGAGATTCTCCCGGATTGAACGGTGCGATTAAGTGGGTGACAAAAAGTGCCCTCGATCCAAGGCTCGTTGCGAAACGTTCCGTATCTTTTACGGCTGTCGGCATTGTCGACGGCTGGAAAGGCCTTATCGAAGTTGATCCCGACGATCCGAAAAGCCGTGATAAATACCTCAGACATTTAGACGAGGAAATTGTCAGAACTTGGGATCGATATGGCGGGACAAACCTGGGTACATCACGGACAAACCCGTTTAATCCGAAAAATGATCGTTCGGAAAAGTTAATCAATAATATTAAAAAGCTCGGCATTGATGTTGTTGTCGCACTTGGCGGGGAGGACACCCTCGGTGTTGCCTATAAACTGTACAAGCTTGGCGTCAAGACGGTCGGCATTCCGAAGACCATTGATAACGACCTCACGGGAACCGATTATTCTCTGGGTTTTGATACGGCGGTTAACGTGATCATGGAGGAAATCGATCGACTGAGGACTACTGCGGGTTCCCACGGCCGCATTTTTGTTGTTGAGACAATGGGGCGGCATGCCGGTTGGCTCGCTCTCTATGGAGGCGAATGCAGCGGCGCCTACATCATACTGATACCTGAATGCCCCTTCGATATGGACCGTGTCTGTGAGCTTCTTCGTGAACGAAGGGGACGGGAAATAAACTATTCAATCATAGTGATTTCGGAAGGGGCCAAGCCTATAGGGCAAAACGAATTTGTCAGAGATAATGTGGTGGATGAGTTCGGGCATCGATCGCTCGGCGGAATAGCGAATCACGTAGCAAATGAGATTGAAAGGAAAACCGGATTTGAATCACGCCATCTGATCTTGAGCCATTTACAGCGGGGGGGATCGCCATCGGCTTACGACCGCTTGATGGCCAGGCGGTTCGGTATTGCTGCTGTCGATATGATCATCAACGAGGATTTCGGCCGCATGGTAAATCTTATGAAAGGTGAAATTTCAAGCATTCCGCTCAAAGAAATAATCGACAAATTGAAGCTTGTCGACGTGGATAAGTATTATGATGACGAAAGGTATAATGGCAGGAGATCAATATTGTAAAAAATGATTTCCCCCGCCGGTCAGCAGTACTGTGGCAATGATCATTGCGGCAACAGTATTTAACATTGGGTAATGTGTAGCTGCTGCCGAACGAAATCGAGCCAACTCCAGCCAACAGGGCAATCCCCCCCTCGGGGGCGTGTCGGTTCGACTCCGGCCTCCGGCACCATACAAAATGTATTTCCCTCTTGAGCAGCGTCCAGGAAGATCTGGGCATCTCGCATTCTGAGCAGATTATATGCGGGACTCAATCTCGACCGATTCCAACCGGCTCCCCTTCCCGTTCACCGGAAACAGTACCGAGTGGTTTATTCCCCATTTTGCCATCCTGAACCTCGCGGCGGTGGCAAGGCAGCCCAAACCGTATTTTACGCTCCTGCTGAAATTGATTGAGGACGAGTCCGTCATGTACCTTGTGGGGCAGCTTACCTCGGCTATTGTGTAGCCGTACCAGAGTGTCTGGGCAAGCATCTGGTTATCGAAGACAAAGTCGTCCGAGTTTTTCTCCAGGGGCAGGTCGAGAAGGAGCTTCCTTGAAAACGCCCGGTAGCCGGTATGGTATTCGGATAATTTGGCCCCCATGAGCACGTTCCCGGCCAGGGTCAGGAACCTGTTGGAGATATACCTCCAGAGGGGCATTCCCCCTTTAAGGGCATACCCTCCGAGAATCCGGGACCCAAGCACGCAATGGTACAGTTCATTTCCGATCAGGGAAGCCATGGCGGGGATCAACTTGGGAGTATACTGGTAATCCGGATGGACCATGATCGTTATGTCGGCGCCCCGGTCAAGGGCCAGCCTGTAGCAGGTTTTCTGGTTCCCGCCATAGCCGCGGTTTTCCGGATGTCTGTACACAACGGTGTTCGGCAGGGATTTGGCTATTTTCAAGGTCTCGTCATGGCTGGCGTCATCGACGACAACCACCTCATCAACCACTCCCTGGGACATGACTTCGGAATACGTGATTTGGAGCGTGCTCGCAGCATTATACGCCGGCATTACGACTACAACTTTTTTGTCCTTGAACATCTTTCCCCGCTTTCCTGAATTTACAGACAAACCCCTATTTCAAAAAACGATTGTTTGTCAATCAAAATCAATGCGCATAGAAAGTCTGAAAACGTCGCTTTGCTGAACATCTTTCCCCGGCATCCGCCCTCAATCAGCATCGAATTTTGCACCTGTACGGCGATCTCTAAGGGTTTCCCCGATAGACCCTGCGATTTTTCTCTGATAAACTCCTAAGTGATTGAATAACTTAGAAGTTTATTCCTTGTAGACACAAGATCAGGTATTGAACTTTGCTGGAAAAAACGTTTACAGACACGATGAAATCCCCTTCCAATAATCCCGGGCTGCGCATTCTATTCGTAGAAGACAATCCGGCGGATGCTGAACTTGCGGAGCATGTTTTGCGAGGAGCTGTGATCGATTTCACATCCAGGCGGGTCGAGACCAGAGGCGAGTATATGGACGCCCTGCGGGAATTCACCCCCGACCTTATCATCTCGGATTACGACCTGCCGCAATTCAACGGCACCGAAGCGCTGGCGCTGTCCAAAGAAATTTGCGCCGATGTGCCTTTTATTCTCATGACGGGGGCTGTGGGCGAGGAGCGGGCAATAGAGATCCTGACCGGCGGGGCCACCGATTACGTCATGAAAAACCGGCTCTCCAGGCTTGTGCCCGCGGTCGACCGCGCCCTCAATGAAGCGAAGGAACACAGAAACCGCAAGCGGGCCGAAGCGGAACGGGACCAGCTCCTGCAGGAATTGGAGGAACGTGTCCGGCAAAGGACGGCCGAGCTGCAGACGGAGATAGAGCAGCGCAGGAGGGCCGAAAAAGCCCTTAACGAACATAAGGACAAACTGGAAATAAAGGTCCAGGAGCGCACGGCCCTCCTTTCGGAAACCAACAGGATACTGCTCATGGAAATTGCGGAACGCAAGAAGACGGAAGAGAGACTGCGTTCCGCCCAGAAAGAGCTCAGGGCCATGGCATCGGAAATAGTCCTGGCCGAGGAGCGCTCACGCCAGCACTTTGCCGCCGAGCTTCACGACACGGTTGTGCAGACTTTGAGCGCCGCAAAACTGAGGGGGCAGCTCATCCAGGATGAAATTCCCGCGAGCGCTTCCCGGGTTTTTGCGGACCTGCAGGAGATGATCTCCCGGTCAATTGCCCAATCCAGGCAGATCATGGCAGAGCTGAGCCCGCCGGTTTTGAACGAGCTGGGATTTGTCCCCGCCCTCGAGTGGCTGGCCGGCCAGGCATCAAAGCAGCACGGCATCGAAATTGATTTCAGGGCCGAGAAAGACATGGAAATATCTCACCAGGAAATCAGGATCATGCTTTTTCAGGCCGTCCGCGAGCTCCTCGTCAACATCGTCAAACATTCCCGGGCAGACAGGGCAATGGTAAGAATCACCGGCAAAGGCCGGAAGATAAGGATTGAGGTAAGGGATAACGGGACAGGATTCGATAAGCGGCGCGCCGTCAGCCCGGACATTCACAACGGCGGTTTCGGCCTTTTCAGCATCCGGGAAAGGCTCAAGCATTTCGGCGGGAACCTGATAATCCAGTCCTGGGAAGGCAAAGGGACACGCATAATAATCACTTCCCCCCGGGAGAGGCCGGATACAAACCGACGGTAAGCACGCGCAAGGTAAAGACCGGCTCAAGGCTCCAGGGGCCGTTGAATGTTGCCTTGCTTTTCCGGCCCTTTTTCCACGTTTTCAGGTTCTTTATCTCTGAACAGGGACTGCAAAAACGGGTCTTGACTGCCTTTGACATAAACACTGCGCATCAAGACCCAGTCCGGCGAGAAAAACAGCGCCAGGCGGTCATACCTCCACAGGCGGCCATAGCCAGATAAATTGAGGTCCGGCCCGACGGACTCGAAAACGGGAATCCCCAGGCTCAGCTGGGTCCCCGTATAAAAACCCTTCTCATAAATGAGCGCGATCCTCCCCTCCATTTCGATGATATCGCCCGGAGCGCCATAGAGCTTCAGCGCATCCTGGAGAGTGGACCGGTTTTCCTTCAATTGGGACGGCCCGGGCGCGGCATTGCCGATACTTGCCTTTTCAACCCTCAGGGAAAGGCAGCCCGAAGCAAACAGAGATAAAATGACAACGACAGGTATGAATTTAAAACGGCATGCCATAGGCCGCCTCTGCCGCATTCAGGGAGCTGCCGTAATGCGTGAGAACGTCGTTCTTATCAAAAAAGAACACGACCTGGTCGTACTTCCTGTCGTAGTTGGCAAATGTGATTAGGAGAAGCCACACCACCGTGCCCTTGCTCGTGCTCCTCGTGTACATATAGGCATTCCCGTTTGATAATTTCACGACCTGGGTAGGGGCCCCGAAGAGTTGGGTCACCTGGCCGGCGGTGGTTTTTCCGGGCACTACAGAGTTGAGAGATTTCGGGTCAAAAGACCGGAAATCGCGGTCGCGCCCGATTATGGCGCACCCGCTGGCCGTAATTAAAAAAACGATAGCTGCAAAAAATAAAACCTTTTTCATCATCAATCCTTTTTTCAAACGTTCTGCCTTCCCCTGCGCGGTTCATACCACATAACGGACCAAACTCCAATTTTTTCGGGTTTAGAGGCACCTTTAAATAATACTTTATATTTTGTCCTTTTTTCCGAATAGATTAAATGTATTGAAATTAGCGCAAATTGTGAATTTCTGGTTGCAAAAACAGATTAAAACATGTTTAAAGGCAATAATTTCCGGAAATAATGTGTCCCATACCCATGGAGAAATGATGCTGAATAGAATACTGCTCATTTTGTTGTGCGTTTTCTTCCTGGCTTGCAGCCCTTCGATTTGTTCAGCTTACGAAGATGAGTTAAACACCATGTCCCAGGGGCTCACCAGGGACATCATTAAAAGCGGGAAGAAAAGGGTGGCCGTTGTTGATTTTACCGATCTCAAGGGGAACATAACCGAGCTGGGACGATTCATATCGGAAGAGATCTCGGTCAATTTGACCAGAAATTCCACGAGATATGAGGTCATCGACAGGGCGCATTTAAAGGCCATAATGACAGAGCACAAGTTTGCCGCTTCCGGGCTCGTCGATCCTCAGACCATCAAGGAAATAGGCAAAATAGCGGGCGTGGACCTCCTCGTGACCGGTCTGCTGACCCCGTTCGGCGACAGCATCAGGATTTCCTGCAAGATACTCTCCACGAAAACCGCGAAGGTCCTTGGCGCGAGGAAAGTCGACATTGCGAAAACAAGGTCCATTGAAAACATGCTCGCCCAGAGCCTCGAACAGGGAGTCGAGCCGGTTTCCAAACCCGTTCCCGAGCCGAAGCCGGAACCGAAAAGGAGACCCCCAGGGAGCCGGTGGCCCCGCCCCCCGCAAAGCAGCCCGAGCCTCCGCCCCAGAAACCCGAGGTAAAGGCGCCTGAATCGAAGCCGCCCGAACTCCCGAAGACCTACAAGGTAATCGCATCCAGGCAGGAGGACGACTATCTTTACGAATTGCGGCAGGTAAGCATATCGGGCAATGACATAGTCTGCACGGTCCAGGTGACCAACAAGGCGAATTATTGGCGCAATGTCATCTTCTACGCGGAAAGGTCGAGATACACGAAATCGAAAATGACGGGCGGCAACGGCTCGGAATACGAAGTAACGGAAATATACAGATATGACAATGACCAGCATTATCTGGTCAGGGAAGGTGAAAGGATCACGCTGCTGGCCGGAGGTTCGGTGACGCTGCAGTTCGTGTTTAAGAACGTGCCGAGCATGAGGACGGTTAAAAAGCTCGGCATCCACACTTATTCCGGAACGCGCACTTTTGTTGTCTACAGGTGGCGTGAGCATGATGTTTTCTTCAATAATTTAAAGCTGTCCCGGAATTGAGGTCAAGACTCAATTCAGAGGAACGGCAGAAACAGAATTTTTCACAGGCTGGCTTTCAGGATGCCGGTTTAAGCAGCCCGCAGGCACTCCGCTTTTTCCCCGGGATTTCTGATCACATATCCAAACAGCCGTTTTGATGATCACGCCCGAACGGCATTTATCGGGCTCGGCTAATATATGTATTTTTGATAGGCATGAGGATTGACGAATTAATTCAGGAACTCAAAATAAAGGTCATCGATACCCTGGGATTGCTGCATATAGAGCCCGATAAGCTTGACCCCGACGCGCAGCTGATCGGCGGGGAAATCGGCATAGATTCCATAGATGTCCTGGAACTTGTAATGATGATAGAAAGGGACTACTCGGTCAGGATAGACAACAAGGAGCTTGGAGAAAAGATATTCGCTAATTTGAGAAAGCTTGCGGAATACATCCATAACAATCGCCCCAAATAGCCGGTACGCGAGTTTTCATAACCCGGGACAGGTTCATCAGCGCCTCCGGTAAGAGAACAGCCGCAGCGCCGGAATCAGGAATCTTTGGGTAAAAACCCGTTCAACATGTTTCAGACGCCCTCAACCCCCGTGCCTTTTGGCGGGGTCCCCGGCAGTTTCGACCCCCTTTACCCGGACACACAGCCCGGCCCCGGATCGGCCATGATGCTGAACCTGTGCCTGGGTTGAGTTTGGAATAAAAATGGTTGACAGCGTCATTTAATCCGGAGGCCAAAGTGTAAAAAAATTATTGAAAAACTGTTAAGAACTGAGATATTCACTCACACTAAAGCTTTATAGCAGGGCAATCCAAGGCCGGCCCGTTTGGGAAAGCGGCTTTTTGGCAGTTAATCCGGTACCTTGCGGTGTTCAGCCCGGACTATCTGCGGCCGGGTTTTTCAAATTGAGAGCCCTTTCGTATCAGGGACAGACCCGGGGAGTACAGAAGTAAAAATTTTATTGGCCCAGGAGTTGGAAAAAAAAATGTCTGATGATTTAAACGGTATCATCCTAAATGTTGCCAGGATAATTATAAACGAGCTCAAGCTGGAAAATATCACCGCTGAAACGTTCGACCCCGACATGGACCTCGTTGACGAACTCGGTGTGGACAGCATGGATATAGCAACCGTGGCCCTTGTAATCCAGGACGAATACGGCATCACAATCGAAGAGGAAGATTATCCCGGGTTAAAGAATGTCCGCCTGCTTTCCGAATACATATTGAACAAGCTGGGCGGGAAAGCCGATACCGTTTAGAATCAATGCAGATCACAAGCCAAAAGCCGCAAACCAAGTGGAAATTCTCCGATCTCCTGTCCGAGACCGCCGTCCGGGACCGCTGGGAGAAAGTCCGGAAATACTTTTTCCTGCGCGAGTCGACATACGACATGACCAATCGCTGCAATATGCGCTGCGAAGGATGCTATTACTACGAGGGGGACAAGCAGTTCTCGCAGGACCACAGGGACCCGGATGAATGGCGGAGCCTCATGCGGCAGGAGAAGGCGCGGGGAATCACGTATGTTGTGCTGGCCGGCGCCGAGCCGTCCCTGGTCCCCGGGCTTTTGCAGGTTTGCTACGAGGAGATGCCGCTGGGCTGCATCGCCACCAACGGCCTGCAGCGGATCCCCGAATCCGTCGGCTACAAGATCCATATCTCCGTCTGGGGCGACGATCGGACCAGCCTGAGGGTAAGGCGCTCGAAAGACCTGTTGAAGAAGCAACTCGACAATTACAGGAGCGACCCGCGGGTCGTTTTCATTTATACCTTCACGAGAGAAAATATCGAAGAAATACATACCGTGATGGAGTCATTGTCCGCGAGCGGCTGCAGGGTCAGCTTCAATATTTTTTCCCCGCCGGTCGGCTACACGGGTTCTCTTGCGCACAATGAGAAATCCCTCGCCCACGTGCGCAGCACCGTCATCAGACTGATGTCCCAGTATCCCGATCATGTGCTTTATTCCTACTACAATGCTGTTGCCCACACCCACAGGTCCGGGCTCCACGACCTGTATTCCTGTTCGTATCCCCGGATGAATTCCTCGACCGACCTGGGGCTCGGCCGGAGTTTCAGGCAGTACCGCGCCGACCTGTCCTGGGACAGGAGCGTGTCGTGCTGCGTTCCGGACACGGATTGCGGGGAATGCCGGCATTATGCGGCCGGGAGCGCCGTTGTCACGGCCCGCCTGTACCGGCACGCTACCGATCCCGACACATTCAAATCATGGCTGGATTACGTCGATACATATCTCTCCGTCTGGGTCATGGGGTATGAAAAGGACAGGAACCTGTGCAATATGCCCATTTCGCCCCCGGGTTTCTAAGCAGGTTTCGGTTGAACCCAATTTCTCCAGATAAGAGTGCGGGGATTGGTTTTTGAAAGGTAAAAAAGCAAGATGAACACGGTCAGCTCGCTTCTGGATAATGTTTGGTATGAGCGCTACAAGCGCATATCCCGTTTGAACATCAGAAGCTCAATCTACGACGTAACCAACAAGTGCAATCTCAGGTGCAAGGGGTGCTTCTTCTTTTCCTCCGGCGAACACACCGTCTCCAGCGAGGAGTCCGATACCGGCAAGTGGGACGCCTTCGTCGAAAACGAGATGCAGCGCGGCGTGAACCTGGCGATCCTGATTGGCGGCGAGCCGACGCTTTTCCCGGACAGGGTTGAATCCTTCTACAAGCGCCTGCCGACATTCGTTGCCACCAACGGGCAGATAAAGATCTCGCGCGAGAGATTTCCGAACATGATGATCGGCATTTCCCTGTGGGGCGACGGCGATGACGAAAAAATCCTCAGGGGCAAGGACACGTTCGCCGTTTCGAGCAAAAACTACGAAGGCGACCCGCACACATATTACCTGTACACGATAACCCCCCGGCAGATCGGGCGCACCGAAAGGGTCATAAAGAAGATCGACGATATCGGCCTGAAAGTTCACATGCAGCTGCTGTCCAACGATGAAGGGGTCAACGGTTTTTTCTGGACCCCCGAGGCCCTGAAAGACCTCCGGGCCGAAATGGACGAGATGCTCGAAAAATACCCGCGCGCCGTCATATCCTGCAAGTACTACCATGAAGTCATCACCACCGGAAAAATGCTCGGCCGGCCCTTCGGCTGGAATGAGTGCCCGTCCGTGACGGAGCAGATGGATGCCCGGAACCCCCGCCCCAAGAGGCTCATTCACTTCATCCGCTGGTCGGCAGACCTGAAGACCATGCACCGCTGCTGCACGTCGGCGACTAGGGACTGCTCCACATGCAAGGACGGGGCCGCGCACATGAGCTGGGTAATGGTCAACAAGAGGGGCCACCTGCGCTCGGCCAAAGACCTGCAGAACTGGATCGAAGTGTACGAAATGTTTGCCAAGCTGTACCAGTTCATCCCCTGGTGACACCTGAAGGATTATCCATATAATGGGCAGTGACAAAACCGGATATAACTCGCGGCCGGTTATTCTCGGATGGGACTTCGTATCCCCGCTCGGGACCCGGGAGGACAGGCAATGGTCGAGGGCCCTGGCAGGCGAAAGCGGAATCGGCGAGCTGACCCGTTTTCCGCTCCGCAAAGGTTTCCCGGTGAGGCACTGCGGCCAGGTCGAGGATTTCGACCCTTCGCCCTACCCTTTTCTGACGCCCCGCAAGATGGCGGGCTGGACCTCCCCGATTTTCCGGTATTCAATGCTGGTGGCATACCGTGCCCTGAAGAACAGCTCGGTGGAAATAACTTCCGGCCTGGCCCCCCGCGTCGCCGTCACTTTCAGTTCGGCGGTGGGCGGCCTTGACGCGGTGATCCATGCAGACCGGCTGATGGTTTCCGAAAACAAGAACCCCCATCCGTTCACGAACCCGAATTCCTGCATCAACATGGTGGGAGGCAAGATATCCATGCTGACCGGGGCGACCGGCCCGATCTGCTCCACGGTGACTGCCTGCGCCACCGGATGCACCTCGATGATCATGGGCGCCATGCTGCTCAAACAGAACAAGGCGGACGTAGCCATCTGCGGCGCCGCCGATTTCTGCATAGTGGAGCCGATAGTGGCGGGGTTTGCGACAATGAACGCCGCTTACAGGCCGAAAGAGAACCAGATTCCGGAGCCGCCGGAAAAACTGAGCCGCCCGTTTTCCGCCAACAGGAGGGGCTTTATTATTTCGGAAGGCGCGGGATGCATCATAATTGCCACGCCGGAATTTGCGGCGGCCAACGGGCTCAAGCCGCGCGTGGAAATGGCGGGATGGGCCATGTCGTCCGACGCGCATCATTTCGTGACCCCGAACCTGGAGACGATTACCCGCTGCATGCGGGAGAGCATAACCGATGCCGGTATCGGGACCGGCGATATCGACGCCGTGAATGCCCATGCGGCTTCGACCAGGGTCGGGGACAAGGTGGAATCCGACGCGCTCCGGGAGGTTTTCGGCCGGGACATCCCGCCCGCATCGGCAAACAAGTCGCTGATCGGCCACGCCATGGGGGCGTCAAGCGCCCTGGAGACCATCTTTGCCGTGAAAGGCATGCTTGAGGACGTTTTACTGCCGACAATAAATTACCTGCCGGACCCGGAAATTGAACTGGACTGCGTGCCGGAGGGCGCCCGCAAAATGGAGCAGGAGTTCGTGCTGAAAAACTCCTTCGGCTTCGGAGGATGCAATTCCTGCCTTATTTTGAGAAGGTTGAACTGAGAGGATGAGAGCACCGAAAAACAGGCGTGTTTTTGTGATCGGTTACGGGGCGGCTACCCCCCTGGGGAAGACGTTCGGGGAGACATGGGCCCGGGCCGTCAAGGCAGAGGCCGGTTTCGGCCCGATCACAAGGTGCAGCGTCAATACAAAATGCAGCGTCGTGGGCGAGATCCCGGGCTGGGACCCGCTGTCGCTCGGGTTCACCAACAAGCGGGAGGTCCATTTCTGGAATGCCGCTTTCGTTATCCTGACCATGGCCGTCTGCAAGGAGGCCCTTGAGAATTCCGGGCTCGCCATGGACAGGGACACGGGACCGCGGACGGCATGCCTGATAGGGTCGGCCCTGAACGGCGCCGATGCATACCGGACCGCCATGCTCAACCTCATGGAAAAAGGGCCCCTCAAGGTCAGCCCTTACCTGCTGCCCAACCTCTGCGCGAACCTGCCGTCCGGCAAGGCCGGGGTCCTCCTGGGATTCACCGGTCCCATATTTTCTCCGCAGGGGGCCTGCGCCTCGGGGAACCACGCCATCGGGATCGGCTCCCGGATGATCAGGGACGGGGACTGCGACTTCGTGCTCGCGGGAGGGGTCGAAACTCCCATCATCCCGGAAATAGTCCACGGGTTCGAGAACATGAACGCAACAGTCAAGATAACCCCCAGGGACCGGGCCTTTGGCAATCCCTCGCAAGCGTCCCGCCCGTTCAGCGCCGACCGCAGGGGGTTCGTGCTTTCCGAAGGGGCGGGCGTCGTGGTGCTTGCTGCGGAAGAAATGCTGGGCGTTTACGGCCTCAAGCCCAGGGCAGAGGTACTCGGGATCGGCTGGACCTCCGACGCTTACCAATTTACCAACCCGAACCCGGACACCATAATCCGGGCGATAAACGAGGCAATCGAGGATGCCG
Source organism: Syntrophaceae bacterium (assembly GCA_039680225.1). Taxonomy (GTDB): domain Bacteria; phylum Desulfobacterota; class Syntrophia; order Syntrophales; family UBA4778; genus JBDKTK01. Next base: position 7,914 of record JBDKTK010000307.1, on the reverse strand, counting down.
CGCTTTCCGCCGCAGATATAGATTACATCAATGCGCACGGGCCCTCCACCCAGCGGGGCGACAAGGTCGAACTGGAATGCCTGAAAAAAATATTCGGCGGGGAGATGAAGCGCATCCCCGTGTCTTCGAACAAGTCCCAGGTGGGCCATACTTTGGGCGCTGCGGCGGCCATCGAAAACGCCCTGACCATCCAGGGGATGCAGGAGGGGATAATCCTGCCGACGATAAACCATGTCCCGGACCCCGACCTGGAAGGGATCGATGTCGTTCCCAACGCCGCCCGCCGGCAGCATTGCGAGATAGCCCTCTCGAATGCTTTCGGATTCGGGGGCACAAACTGCTGCGTGATTTTCAAGGGAGTCTGATTATGCTGCCGAAACCGTTCAAGCCCGAGGTCCTGCAAATCAGAGACATCAAAGGGGTCAATTTCCCATATTACAGGGATTCCGTCGGAGAGCTGGTATGGCACAGGTGCGAGACAAGGACGCTCTATGCCGACACGGACAGGTCAAGCGTGGTGTACCATTCCAATTACCTGCGGTATTTCGAACTGGGGAGGGCAACCCTCATGCGCGACACGGGCTACCCGTACAAGGAGGTCGAGGAAGACGGTTACATCTACCCGGTCATCGACCTGGGGATACAATTTTACCAGGCGCTGCGCTATGATGACTCCATTTACATCTTTACCCGGCCGGCCGAACTGGAGAGGGTGCGCCTGCGTTTTGACTACCTGATAATCCACAGCGAGACCCAAAAGATAGTATGCAAGGGGTTTACCAGGCACTGCGCCCTGAATGCCTCGGGGAGACCCGTGGCCGTGGACGCCAAGACCGTGCTCCTCTGGAAGACATTTCCCGCCTGAAACAAATAATGCCGGGGCAATTCCCAAATATAAGATTTGACTTTTGCTGCGCCCGAAATGTAAATGTCTTGTAAATTCTGAAACCCAATATTGTCATTTGTGCGAAAGGTTTGCTTTGAAATATAAAAGATTTCTTGCCGCTTCGATGTTCATTGTCCTTCCGGCCCTGCTTGCGGGGTGCGGCATCCAACGCACGGTTGCAATAAACCAGGCCCGGTACACCCCTTCATTTTCAACCTCTCAATTCAGCGATTACAGGGGGAGACAGATCAACCTGATCAGTTTTACCAACAGCGCGGAAAAAACCGACGTGTTCTCCTACTACAGCACCGGCCTGAAGACGGCTTATACATCTCAGCAGGCCCATCTCGGTTCGTACTTCCGGTCCTGCTTCCGGGACGGTTTCCGCCGTGTGGGAATGCGCGTCCTTGAGGATGAGGCGTTTCCGGCCAATATTCCGGAGTTCAAGTTGACCGTTACTGAATTGAACGACATGAGATTTGAATTCCGGGTGATAGTGACGCGGGACGGGCACACAATGCTTCAGAAACTTTACGCTGTTGACATGGAGCCGTATAGCCAAACTGATCCGGCCAGACTGGAAAAGCGCGCTTACGCCATGGTCGATAAGGCAATTACGGCCGTCCTCATGGACCCCGATTTCAAAAAAGTGTGGAATTGAAATGCCTGTGCTTGCACTCCTGCTGACATCCGCTTTCGCATACCTCGCCGGATCGGTCAATTTTGCAATAATCGCTTTCCGGTTTAAAGGCCTCAACGACCCGAGGGACGCCTTCAGCGGAAATCCCGGAGTCGTCAACGTTTACCGCCAGGCAGGCCCGGCGTGGGCCTCACTGGTCCTGGTCCTTGATCTTTTTAAGGCCATGGCCGTCTCGATAGCGGCCCTGTGCTTCCTCGAACCGGAACAGATACCCCTGACAGGCCTCGCCCTCGTGGCCGGGAACCGCTTCCCGTGCTTCCATCAGTTCCGCGGCGGCAAAGGCGTGGCCGGCTATCTCGGTTTCAGCATAATAATCTCCCCGCTTCTCGCGGCGCTCTCCGCGGCGGCCTGGGTGGCGGTTTACGCGGTTTCGCGCATTCCCTTCATCGCCTCGTTCTTCATGGTCGGGATAATTGCGGCGGGGATGGTCATGGCCTGCGGATATAATTTCCCGGCCATTGCGGGAACTGCTGCCACGGTGGTCCTGATAGTCTACAGCCATCAGGCCAATATCAGGGCTCTTCTCGCGCCCGGTCCTGAAAAAGCAAACGCTCAGTCCTGATTGAATATCTTCTCGATATGCTCCCTGTCCAGCTTTCCGGTAGGCAGGCTGGGAAGCCTGTGGACTATCTTGATGCGGCGGGGCAGGCAATGCGGTTCGAGGGCCCTGCTGATACCGGCCCTGAGCTTTGCCTCCTCTATGCTGCCCGCAATGAGGGCCGCGATCTCGTTCTGGCGGCCGTTCCGGGAACGGACCGCGAATATCCTCGCATCGCTGACGCCCGCTATCTTTTTAATTACCTGCTGGATTTCCGCGAGGTCCACCCTTTTGCCGGCCACTTTCACGATGTCGTCGACGCGCCCGAGCAGGGCAAAGCCGGCCCCCTCTTTCCGGACACGGTCGGAGGTCGTGAAGAAACCGTTGGCATCTTTCGGCAGGTCCGGCGAGATGAATTCCGATTTGATTTTCAGCACGCCTTTATCGATCCTGAAGTTGACGTTTTCAAACGGCGTCAGGGTCTCTTCACCCAGGGCAAGCCGCCGCGTGGCAACTCCCCCTGTTTCCGTGGAGCCGTAAATCTCGTTAACGGCTATGCCGGTCTTGCTGTAGAAATAATCCGCGTCCTCCTTCGCAAGGGCGCCGGCCGAGGAAAAGGCCGTCCTGAGGGAAGGCATCCGGAAGTCCGCCGCTTTCAAAACCCTGTAATGGATGGGCACGCTCACCAGCACAGTCGCCCGGTGCCGGTCGACAGCGGAGATTATCTCGCCCGGGAAGGCAGCTGTTTCGCCTATCACCGGGGCGCCCGATACAAAGGGGACCAGCACCGAAAAGAGCAGGCCGTATATGTGCCGGGGCGGGACCGTTGAAAGGACCAGGTCGTTGCCGGAAATCCCGAACTTATCGACGAGGTGCTTCGCTTCCCCGAAGAGATTGCGCGCGGTCTTTTGCCATACCTTCGGCTTGCCCGTCGAGCCGCCCGTGAACAGGGAAAGCATCGTGCGGTCCGGGTCAAGAGACAGGGACGGAAGGGGCATGGACCGTTTTGCGCCCTCAAGGAAGATGGTTTCCCCGGGAAACGGGCTCTCCCCGCCGGCTTCGGCCACCAGCAGGCAGTCCAGCGATTTCAAAATGTCTCCGATGACCGGCGCCGAAAGCGCGTGGGGGATTATAAGTTCAGGGCCGCCCGCCAGGGACGCCAGGATTGCGGCCATGACGATTTCCTTTTTATCCGAACAGACGCACGCTTTGCGGCCGGCAATGCGCCCGGCGAAGGCATCCTTGATTTCTCCGGCCAAATGGAATAAATCCTCACGGCTGCATCCCGAAAGGATGTAATCCCGCTTTAAATCGAGAGGTTGACCGGTAAACGACTTGTAAAAGCCTGTAATTTCCCTTTTCATGACCGCCTTTCTTACTGGCCGGGAAAAGTAGCGCAGCTTGGCTTCAAAGTCAACCCGACTGACTCATAAACCGGGCAAACACCCTGTTCATAAGGGGCTTGTGAAAAGAGGCATAATTCTATATATTCCGCGCTTAAGCAATTTCCCCGGATTTCGGGACATCATCAGGATATCAAATGGCAACACATAAATTAAAAGCGGCAGAGAGCGCCGATGCCGGGATCACGGTCGGCGAGAGTGAAATAGACCTGGACGGCATCTATGCCGTGGCAACCGGCGCGGCAAAAATCGAAATCAGCTCAAATCCCGCATTCATGAAGAAAATAGAGCACAGCCGCAAGCTGCTCATGAATGCCCTTGAAAACGGGATACCGGTCTACGGCGTCACGACGGGGTTTGGGAAATCCTGCTCCAAGCGCATGTCCATGAAAACGGCCCTGGACAACGGCGATCACTTGCTGCGCTTCCATGGATGCGGCACCGGCGAGCCTTTCGGCATCAAGGAAACCCGGGCAGCCATGCTCTGCCGCCTGCTTTGCCTGTCCCGCGGGTATTCGGGGGTTTCCCTTGAGCTTCTGAAGCAGATGGCCGCCTTCCTGAACTACGGCATTACGCCGGTTGTGCCCTGCGAGGGCTCGGTCGGCGCATCGGGGGACCTGACGCCCATGTCGTACATAGCCGCATGCCTGAACGGCCAAAGGGAGGTTTTTTATAAAGGCAGGAGGACAACGGCAGCCGCCGCTCTGAAGGACACAGGTCTCAAACCCTACAAATTCAAGCCCAAGGAGCCGATATCGCTCGTCAACGGGACCTCCGTAATGACGGGGGTTGCCGTGATCGCGGCGATCCGCGCCCGCCGGATAGCGGATGCGGCCGTCTGCGCCTCGGCCCTGAGCATCCATGCCCTGAGGGGAAAGGCGCTCCATTTCCATCCCACGATCTTCAACGCCAAGCCGCATGCCGGACAGGCCGAGATAGCGGCAAAGCTCCGGTGTCTTCTGAAGAGCAACGGGAATGCAGCCAGGCTGGAAGCCGACGCCCCGGAAACGCTGCAGGACCCTTATTCAATCAGGTGCGTTCCGCACATGCTCGGGGTGCTCATCGATTCCCTGCAATGGATCACCGAATGGGTCAAGACCGAAGCAAACAGCGCGAACGACAATCCGCTGCTCGAACCGCAGACCGGGGAGGTCCTGACTACCGGCAATTTCTACGGCGGGCACATCGCGTTTGCAATGGACGCCCTCAAGATGGCGCTGGCCTCGGCGGCGGACATGTCCGACAGGCAGGTGGCCATCCTGGTGAATTCGCATGTGAACAGGGGGCTTCCGGCCGATCTCGTCCTTGCGCAGGACGAGAGGAGACTTTTCAATCACGGGTTCAAGGCCCTTTCCATATCATCTTCCGCATTGGCAGCCGAAGCGCTGAAATTGACGATGCCGGCGGGCTCTTTCTCGCGCTCGACGGAATCGCACAACCAGGACAAGGTCAGCATGGGCACGATCGCGGCAAGAGACGCGGCGAGGATCTGCGAGCTCGTCGAAAGGACAACCGCCATCCACCTGATGGCTGCCGCCCAGGGCTGCGATGCCCGGCAGGACATCGATTCGCGTCCCGCATTGCTTTCCGTCTACAAGGCGGTCCGCAACCTCTCGCCCGCCGTCCTGGAGGACCGGCCGCTTGACAGCGACATCAACCGGATTGCCGGCGTCATCGCGAATACCGACCTGTTCTGTCTGAAAAATGCCTGAGAAAAGAAAAAAGAGCATAGAACTGGAAATGACGGTCCCTTTCTATGACCTGGACCCGATGCAGATCGTCTGGCACGGCAATTACCTCAAGTACATGGACGACGCCCGGGGGGCGCTGTTTGACAGCCTGGGCGTGGACCTCTTCGGCCTGTATGAAAAGACGAGACATATTTACCCGATCATCAAAACCTCGGTGAAGCATGTTTTCCCGCTCCGCCACAAGGACGTGATAATCTGCAGGGCCACGCTCGTCGAAGCGAAATACAAGATCATCGTGGATTTCGAGGTCCGGCTCAAATCGGATGCGAAGATCTGCGCCAAGGGCAGGAGCGAGCAGGTCGCGGTGAAAGTGCCGGAAATGGAAATGCTGATGCTGATACCCGAAGAGGTGCGGGTCCTCCTCGAAGCGTGATTTGATTGCTTTCAGCGAAAACTAAATTTCTCAAACAGGGGAACAGAAATGGCAGAACATAAATCCGCCATGGTGACGGGGGCCGGGCGCGGCATCGGCCGGGCGATCTCGCTGGAGCTGGCGAAAGCCGGGTACTTCATCATCATGAATTACAGGGCCAATGACGCGGCTGCCGCGGAGACGCTGGAAGCCATCAGGGCAGCCGGCAGCGACGGAGAGATGTACCGGTTCGACGTGCGGGACTCGAAAGAGTGCGCGGCCAGCATGGAGCAGATCCTTTCCCGTCATGACGATATCGAAGTCCTGGTCAACAACGCCGGCGTGGTTGCCGACGGGCTCTTCATCATGATGCCGGAGAAAGACTGGGACGCGGTGATCGACACTTCCCTGAAAGGCTTCTATAACATCACCAAACCCGTGGTCAAAAAGATGCTGCGGAAAAAGCGCGGGTCGGTGGTCACGGTCTCATCCCTTTCAGCATTGATCGGGAACAGGGGGCAGGTCAATTATTCCGCCGCCAAGGCGGGCCTGATCGCTGCGAGCCGCTCTCTAGCCTCCGAAGTGGCGAGGCTCGGCGTCCGTGTGAACGTTGTCGCTCCCGGCCTGATCGACGGCGAGATGATCAAGGACGCCCCGGTGGACAGGATCAAGCAGATGATCCCGATGGGCAGGGTCGGCCGCCCCGAGGAAGTTGCGAAAGTTGTGCGGTTCCTCTGTTCGGACGATGCGTCGTACGTAACGGGGCAGGTGATAGGAATCAACGGCGGGATGTATTGAGCTGTAAACTTAATTTTGTTTCGCAGGGGCTGGTCTGAGACCCGCCCCAGTGTGTAACCTGAGGAATCGCGAGTGTCTTTCAGTAAAAAAATTTTAATCAGTTTGCTATTATCTGCCGCGTGCCTGTGTCTTATTGCCTGGGCGGACACGCTTGACGACATAAAGCGGGACCTGGGCCGCGTCAGGAGCCTGGAGGCCCAATTCGTTCAGAAGAAAACCACCCCGATTCTCGCCAAGCCGCTTGTCTCCGAAGGCCGCATGTATTTCCAGGCGCCCTCCTGCATGAAATGGGAATACACCAGCCCCTTTAAAGACGTGCTGGTTATAAACAAGGGCAAATCGCTGCACTACAGCATCGACAAGAACGGGAACAGAACAGTGTCCGACAGCGGTTCGATGTCCCGCGGCATGGTGTTCCAGGAGATAACGGGCTGGATGAACGGGAATTTCGAAAGCAAGTATTTCAAGGCCGCCCTCAAGCCCGGGAGCCCGAAAATCATCGTCCTCACTCCCAGGCAAAAGAGCATTGCGGAATTCATCAGGAAGATAGAGATGTCCCTCTCCGATAAGCCGGGCATCATGAACAGCATCAGGATTTACGAAAAAGAAAACACCGTAACGCTGCTCGAATTCAGGAATGTCGAACTTAATAAGAAAATCGACGAAGCAGCTTTCCGGGTTGAGGAATAAAATAGTGAAATTCAAATTGATTTATCCGAAATGGGAAAAACTCGAGAGGCAGACGGAATTCCACCTGCCGCCCCACGGCCCCGTCGTCTTTGCCGCATCCCTTCCGGACCATGTCGAAGTCGAGTTCACCGACGAAAATGTGCAGGAGATAGACTTTTCGAGCCCGGCCGACCTCGTGGGAATATCAGTTATGCTGACCTGCCAGGTCCAGCGCGGCTGGGAGATTGCCGACCATTACCGCGCAAGAGGGATAAAGGTGATCTTCGGCGGGATAGCGACAATGCTCCACGCCGAAGAGACCATGAAGCATGCCGACTCTGTCTTCCTCGGCGAGGCGGAAGGGAAAATGGACCGCGTGGTCCGGGATTTCGAATCCGGGAAACTGGCCAGGCTCTATGATTACCAATCGGACTATCCCGATACTCGGCTGATCGGGCCCGCAAGGCGGGACATCCTCGCTAAACAGCTGTACAACTACAAGGGCATCCAGATGTTCGACCTGTTCCATGCCTCGCGGGGCTGCCGGTTCAACTGCTATCCGTGCTGCGCGAGTTTCCTGGGCTGCAGGAATTTCCGTCCCCGGCCGCTGGACAGGGTTGTCGAGGAAATGGCGGGCATCGAGAACAACCGGCTCTTCATCGTGGACAATTCGCTCGCGCAGGACAAGCGATGGGAGATGGACCTCTTCCGGGAGATGATCCCGCTCAAGAAAAAATGGTGCTGCCACCCCATCGAGAACGACGAGGAAGTCCTCGACCTCGCGGCCCGGGCCGGGGCCTGGTACGTGTACCAGGCG
>JBDKTK010000306.1:0-2359 GCA_039680225.1 Syntrophaceae bacterium | reverse complement strand
GAAGTGGGGATGTACCTGGCCATGTCAAGACAGGCTGACAGGGAGGGCTACCCCGAGGCGGCCGATGCATATAAGAGGATCGCTTTCGAGGAAGCGGAACACGCGGCCAAGTTCGCCGAATTGCTCGGAGAGGTGCTGTGGGCCGATACCAGGAAGAACCTGGAGGCGCGGGTCGATGCCGAAAACGGCGCCTGCGCCGGCAAAAAGAAGATAGCGGCAAGGGCCAGGGAACTGGGCTATGATGCCATTCACGACACTGTCCATGAAATGTGCAAGGACGAAGCCCGGCATGGCCTGGCATTTAAAGGCTTGTTGAAAAGGTTCTTCAGTTAGGCTATTTAAATAGAGCATTTACCAACTGACCGGCCCGGAGGGGGAAAAATGGATGTATTAACTTTAAGCAGGCTGCAATTCGCCCTGACCAGTATGTTCCATTTCATGTTCGTTCCACTGACGCTCGGCTTGTCCGTGCTCGTGGCCTGGATGGAATGGCGCTATGTGAAGACCAGCGATGAAACGTGGCTGAGGATGGCCAGGTTCTGGGGCAGGCTCTTCCTCATCAATTTCGCCCTCGGGGTCGTGACCGGCATAACCCTGGAATTTCAATTCGGCATGAACTGGGCGGAGTACTCGAAATATGTCGGTGACATTTTCGGCGCTCCGCTTGCCATCGAGGCCACTGTCGCTTTCTTCCTCGAATCGGTATTCATAGGGGTCTGGATCTTCGGCTGGGACAAGGTGTCCGGGAAGATGCATGCGGTGTCGATAACCATTGTCGCCTTCGCCACGAACCTCTCCGCGCTCTGGATACTTCTCGCAAACGGCTGGATGCAAAACCCCGTCGGCGCAACGGTTACCCGCTTCACCGGCAATCCTTTGATGACGGAGCGGGCCGAAATGAGCAGTTTCGTCGCGGTGCTGACAAACCCGTACGGCTGGATCAAATTTTTTCACACCGTGCTTGCGGGATATACAGTCGCCGCCTTCTTTGTCATAGGCATCGCCGCGTGGCACCTGTTGCGCAAAAACGAAACGGATTTGTTCACGCGGTCATTTAAAGCAGCCGCCCTGTTCGGGCTTGTCTCGGCTGTAGCGGTCGCCGGCATCGGCGACATCCACGGGGCCGATGTCGCCAGGTTCCAGCCGACAAAGCTTGCCGCGATGGAGGCCGTGTGGGAAACAACCCCCGGCGGGACCGGCTTTCCGATACTGGCAATTCCCGACGAGGCGGCGGAAAGAAACATGATGGAAAGCATGGTCATTCCCAAGCTGGCGAGCTTCCTGTCGTACCGCGACCCCAACAAGCCAATCATCGGCCTCAAAGACTTTGCCAGGAGCGAACGGCCCCCCGTTGCCTTGACCTTTTTCAGCTTCAGGCTGATGGTCGGCATCGGGTTCCTGATGATCTGCCTTTTGATATATGCTGTTTACCTGTCATGGAAAGGCCGGCTGGAGTCCGCGCCGGCGTTCCTCAAGATGCTCCCCTGGGCGATCCCCCTTCCATATATAGCAGGCCAGCTCGGGTGGATCGTGGCGGAAGTGGGGCGCCAGCCATGGATAGTATACGGGATGCTGAAGACCTCCGACGGAGTGTCCAGGTCCATCGATCCCGCCCAGGCCGCTTTTTCACTCGGATTGTTCGTGGTCCTTTACAGCCTGTTGGGCGCGGCAGATTTCTTCCTTCTTTATAAATACGCGAGAAAGGGCCCGGACGCCGCTGCACCGGGCCTGACCGCAGCAACCGGGGAGGTGTAACATGGAATACCTGCAGATCACCTGGTTTGCCCTGTGGGGAATATTGTGGGCCGGCTATTTCATGCTCGACGGGTTCGTGCTGGGCACCGGCATGATTTATCCCGTGATTGCCGGGAGCGATGCGGAAAAAAGGGCCCTGATCCACTCGGTCGGACCTGTCTGGAGCGGCAACGAAGTATGGCTGATCACGGCAGGGGGCGCGACGTTCGCTGCATTCCCCACGGCATATGCCCTGATGTTCAGCTACCTGTACACGGCCCTTCTGCTCCTGCTCGCCTGCCTGATCATCAGGGGCTTTGCCCTCGAACTCCGGGGCAAGCATGACAGCCCGTCATGGACGGGCGCCTGCGATTTCAGCATATACATATCGGGACTGCTTATTTCCCTTTTGCTCGGGGTTGCGTTCGGCAACATCTTCAAGGGCCTGCCGATGGACTCGTCAGGTTACCACGGCAGTCTGCTTTACCTGCTCAATCCCTACGGCCTGCTGACGGGCCTGTTGTTCGTCCTGCTTTTTGTGGTGCATGGATCGCTCTACGCGGGGATCAAAACAGGCAGGGGACTCTCGGAAAAGGCCCTGGATTTCGCGAAGAAGGCCTGGCCG
>JBDKTK010000305.1:0-10316 GCA_039680225.1 Syntrophaceae bacterium | reverse complement strand
GCAGCGAACGGCTGGCAACCCGAATGATACTTGACGAAAGAAGCAGAATATGAAAAACACAAACACTAACTAACACCTGAATATCAATAGCAAATACGGATTATGTTACGTATAGGTAGGTGTAATCGAAAACAGGTCTTTCTTTCAGCGCATACTACTTTTCATTCAGCAAATGCGCCCAGCGCGAGTTCTGTTTCATTTCCGCCAGGGCCCGCTGGAGCTGGCGCAGCGTGATGCCCAGGATCTGCGCCGATTGTTTGCGGTCGCCCCTGGTGCTGGAAAGCACGTAGGCGATGTGCGCCTCATAGTTTTCCCTCAGCGTGCAGAGCCGCCGCGAAAACAGCGAAGAGGGCGGCGGCGAATTCATCCCGAGGTGGTAGGGGAGGATGATGGATGATTCCGAAAGGAGCACAGCGTTCTCCACTGTCTGCGCAAGCTCCCTGACGTTGCCGGGAAAATCGGCCCGCGTAAGGAGTTCCATTGCTTCGGGGCTGAACGAGCCGACGTTCCTTTTGTGCTTGCGGGCGCTCTGTTTCAGGAAGTGGGCCGCAAGCAGGGGGATGTCCTCCCGGCGCTCGCGCAGGGGCGGCAGGTTTATATGGGCTGATTTTATGCGGTAGAGCAGATCGATCCTGAACTTCCCGTCCTGGCAGGCGCATGTCAGATCGGCGTTCGTCGCGGACAGGAATCTCACGTCCACGTGGACGGTCCTGTTACCGCCCAGGGGCATAAACGATTTTTCCTCCAGCACTCTGAGGAACTTCGATTGAAGCGATACGGGCAGCTCCCCGATTTCATCGAGGAACAGGGTGCCCCCGTCGGCCTGCTCGAAAAAGCCCTTGTGGGGAGAGTCCGCACCTGTGAAAGCCCCCTTGACATGCCCGAAAAAATGGCTTTCAAACATTGTCGCGGGCACGGCGGAAACGTTAACGGCTACGAAGGGGCCCTCCGGGTACGGCCCCGCCTTGTGGATCGCCTGCGCCATGAGTTCCTTGCCTGTTCCCGATTCGCCCGTTATCAGGACGGGGTTCCCGCTGCGCGCCATTACCTGCGCATAGGAGATGAGAGAGCGCATCCGGGGCGAACGGGTGATTATCCCGGAAAAGGCGGGATAGGCGTTATCGTCCTGCTCGGCGAGCGATGCGTTCAAACCGAGCAGCAGGCTCCGGTGTTCGTACGCCCTTTCAATTGAAAGGAAAAGCAGTTCGTTGTCGACGGGCTTTACAAGGTAATCGTAAGCCCCTGTCCGCATCGCCTTGACTGTGGCCGGTATGTCGTGGACCGCCGTCAGCATTATGAATTCGGTGTGGGGCGAATACGGCTTTGTCGACTCCAGCACCTGGAAGCCGTCGACCTCCGGCATCAGGATATCCAGCAGGACCACGTCGAAATTGCCTTCCCGGATGCGCCGGACCGCCTCCCTGCCGGTGCTGCACGTCTCGACATTGCGTATCCCGCGCCATCTCAGGATCCTTTTTACCGATGATAAAGATATCTCTTCGTCGTCGACCAGGAGGATGTTCATAATCTCTGCCTTCCGATTTCATGGATTTTTTTCTGGAGCTGTTCGAACGAGAACGGCCGTTTCAGCAGCAGGTCGGGAGCCAGGTCCGGATCTTTCCTGCCTGTCTCTATTCTATTCGGCTCAAAGCTGTCCGGGTCCTTCGAGTAAAGGACCACGGGGAGCAGCGGAAAAGTTTCTTTGACTTTCCTGAGCAGTTCCCAGCCGCTGAATGCCGGCAGGTCTATCTCCGCCATGACGATGTCCACTTCCGGGTGGTCCCGCAGGTATGACACAATGTCGTTTACCCCGTCTTTTGCCCGTGCCGGCCATGATATCGAGTCGACAAGGTTGGTTTTGATTTCCTTGAGAAAGCGGGGGTCGGAATCGACGCAGAGGATCGCCGGATAGATCGAGAGCTTCGTCCCTTTGCCGACGGGCAGGTAAATACTGAAGCGGCTCCCGAGACCGGGGCGCGAAAGGATCCCGATCGTGCCGCTGTGCTCTTTCACCAGCCCGTAGGAGATCGACAGCCCCAGCCCGGTCCCGCCGCTGTCGCGGCGCGTCGTGAAGAAAGGATTGAAAATCTTGTCGAGGACGGCGCGCTCCATCCCCTTGCCGTTGTCTTCGATCTCGATCAGGACGGCCCCCAGCCTTTCTATCATGCGGGCGGAGATGGATATCCGGCCCTTCCTGCCGGCGGGGATGGATTGGTGCGCGTTGATGAGCAGGTTGGCTATCACCTGCTCGATCCGCTGCGGGTAGCCCTGGAACTGCGGCAGGTTTTCCTCGATGTTCTGGTTTATCTGGGAAACAGTCTTGCGGACCTGCGATGCGACAATAGTAAGGGCGCCCTGGATTATCTCGGCAATTTTAACGGGCCTTTTCTGGGCCGTATCGTCCGAGATCGCAAATTCCTTGAGGCTGGTGACGACCCGGCTGATCCGGGCCGAGGCGGCCTGGAACGCCGCGATGATCTCCCTCATGCTGGCGCTGACCTCCGAGTAATCGAGGCCCTTGCGCTTCCATTCCGGGTGGGCGACCCCGGCCTCCGCCAGCAGGGGGTCTATCGTGTCCCAGATCTGCTCGAGCATCGGGATGTTGTAGGAAATGAAACTGATCGGGTTATTGATCTCATGGGCCACCCCGGCCACGACCTCTCCCAGGGCGGTCAGCTTATGGCTCTGGATCATCTGCTGGAGCCTGAGTTCCGCCTCCTGGCGGATCCGCTTGTCCTCGGTCACGTCCTGCAGGGCGCCGACGACGTGGACCGTGCCGTCCGGCAGGGAAATGAGCTTGCGGTAATCCGAAAACCACCGGAAGGAATCGTCCTTGATCCGGAAACGGTAACTGCACTTGTGGTAATCCCTCTTCTTGAGGCCCACCCTCATTTCGGGCAGGACCTTCTGCCTGTCCTCAGGGTGGATGTGGTCCTGCCAGAACAGCGGGTTTTCCAGGAATTGCCTGGAGCTGAAACCGGTAATATCCTCGATCGTGCTGCTCACAAAAGAGATGTCCAGACTGCCATCGGCCTTGCAGGTGAATGAAATTATGGGCAGCGATTCCAGGATCAGCGACAGGCGGTTCATGGTCTGCTCGAGGGTCGTCTCCACCTGCATTCGTTTGCGCAGCTCGGCCTGAAGGGCGGTGTTCACATAAGCCAGTTCGGCCGTGCGCTCGATGACCCTTATCTCCAACTCCTCCCGGGCCTTGAACAGCTCCGCTTCGGCGAGCTTGCGTTCGGTTATGTCCTCCAGGGTCTCTATAGCTCCCGCAAGCCGCTGCCGGGAATCGCGGACCAGGGCCGCCGTAAAATGGAGCCAGCGCCCTTTTTCGCCCAGGTCGGGGAAGAAGTCGGTGGCCTCGTAAGCCCCCTCGTGAAGACTCGATTTGCCGAACTTGCGCGCGTAGAAACGGGGGATCTTCCTGAAGGCGCCGTCCACGAGCAGGTCGGCGAGACACGGCCTCTTTTCCAGGTAGAAGGCCCGCCAGTGATCGCTGGTGCCGATGATTTCCGAGGCAGGGATCTTTGAAAGGTGTTCGAGCGCCCGGTTCCAGTAAAGGACCCGGTGGTCCTTCCCGATAACGAAGGCAGGAATGGGAGAGCGGTCGATGACCCGGAAGAGCCTTTTTTCGCTCTCCTGCAGGGCGGCTTCCGCCAGCTTGCGTTCCGTTATGTCTTCGAGGGTTTCGACGGCGCCGATTACTTTTCCCGATGGATCGCGGATCGCGGCGGCCGTGAAGCGCAGCCACCTTCCGGATTCTTCCAGGTCGGGGAAGAAATCCGTGGCCTCATAAGCATCCTCGATGAGATCGGATTTCCTGATCTTCCCGACATACCATGTTTTAAGGTCCCGCAGAGCGCCGTCAACCAGGAGGTCGGCCATGCAGGGACGCTCCCTGGAATAGAAGGCGCGCCAGTGCCGGTTGGTGCCGATGATTTCCCGGGCCGGTATGCGGCTTAATTTTTCGAGGGCCCGGTTCCAGTTTACAACTCGGTGATCATTGCCGATAATGAAGGCCGGGATAGGCGAGCTCTCGATGTAACCCAGGAGCAGCAGGTCCTTTTCAGGCATTTGATTGGGCGCCATTTTTTAATTCCTTTTTTACGGCCCTGTATGCGCTGGAGAAAAGAACGTTTTCCGGTCGGGAACGAGTGTGAAACTTGTTTTTATTCCTATAACTAAACCGCTGAAATATCAAGGAAATTCATTGTTGCGGCTGTTTACAAAAGTATCATGTGAGTGTAATATGTACAAACGATAATTTCGTTTGACTTGGTTCCGGGGCTGTAATTAACATTCTTGAAAGCGTGGTGAATCCATGAACAAAATGGCCCTGGTCCTGATTTTTATACTGCCGGCATTTGTCTTTTCAGACACCGGCGGGGCGGCCGGCCAGGTCCCGGCTCAGGGGGAATTGCCCAGGTATCTCCCGCCCGCGCAGACCAGGGACGAGATAATCGCAGACGAGCTGCGCAAGCAGGAGGCGCAAGACCGGGAAGGACCGGTCCTGGTCATCAGGTTTGCTGCCGGCAGGTCGAAGATAAGACCGGAAAATAAAAAGACCATCGCGAAATTGGCCGGATACCTGGAAGCCCATCCGGATTTGACGGCGACACTCAACGGCTTTACGGACAATACCGGGCCGCCGGATGAGAATTTAAAAATATCCGAAGAGCGCGCGCGGGCTGTGAGAGAGGTCCTGATCAAAGAATTCAGGATAGACGGATCGCGCATCAGGACGGCAGGGCGGGGCGCGGACAATCCTGTTGCATCGAATGACACGGCCGCGGGCAGGCAGAAGAACCGACGGGTGGAAGCCGTAATCGGATCAAAATAAAGAAGAGGAGAATACAATGGATGCAATTGAAGCAATCAAGGGAAGGCGCAGCATCAGGAAATTCAAGCCGGAGCAGGTCTCCAGGGAGGCGCTCAACGGAATACTGGAGGCGGGCCGCTGGTCGCCGTCCTGGGGGAATACTCAACCCTGGGAGATATTCGTGATCACCGGAAAGGCCCTCGATGAATTCAGGGAGGAAAGCCTGAAAGCGGCGCGGGGAGGCGCAGCCCTGAACCCGGACGTTCCGATGCCTTATGCCTGGCCTGATCAGCTTAAGAAAAGATACGGAGAAATCGGCGAAGCCGTGCTAACCGCATTGAATATAAGACGTGATGACAGCGAGGCGCGCAACAGGCAGAACGAGTTCATGACGGCGCTCTTCGGCGCTCCCTGCCTGCTTGTGCTCTGCGTCCCCGCGGACCACTCGGCCATAGGGTATGCCATGCTCGACATCGGCCTCATTGCCCAGACGATCTGCCTGGCCGCGCACGACAAGGGGGTCGGTTCGTGCATCATGGCCATGGCCGTCATCCATCCGGAAATCCTCCGGAAGGTCGCCGGGATCCCGGAAAACAGGAGGATCATTGCCGGGATAGCTATGGGTTATCCGGAACCGGATTACCCGCTCAACAGGTTCGAGCGGAAGAGGGCGGATGTGAAGGATTTCGTGAAATGGGTTGAATAAAGATATCCTGAACGGAACCCGGCCTGAAGAAAAGCAGGGCCATAAAAAGGCGGGCTTAATCCATAGACATACAGGTCAGGAAAAAAGTCCGGGAAAACGGGAACAGCGCTCGTAATGAGCGCTGTTCCTTTTTATTATTTGACCGCCTGTTTTTTAGTCTCGTGCAGTTCCTGCATCCTCAGCCGGGTTTCTCCCCTGAGGAACTTCCACAAGCCGATCCTCTTCAGGGTCTCTATTTCCGGCAGGCCCTGCGGGCTCCAGCCGCGTTCGTGGTAATAGGCCTGGATGAGGCTGTCGAGCTGCGCTTTCCTGGCGTCCATGAGCAGCTCGCGTTTTTTGGACGTCTCCATCGTCTGGACTTCCGCCAGGGGCTTGTTCAGAGTCGCGCTCAGCTGCCCGTCATGGAAGTCCCGCTCGGCTTCGTAGAGCTTGTCGTCGATGGGGCCGATGGCCCGTTCCGGTATCCAGTCGTTGGCGCCGGTTTCGCTGCCGAATACCATGGAGTTCATGACCCTCTGGAGATTGATGTCCCTGTCCGTCTGCACGAATATTTCCTCCCACGTCATATCGGTCCCGATCACGCCGTTGTAGAAGTCCGCGTACAGCTTCTGGGATGCGGGATTGATGTAAACGTCCGAGTTTGTCACTTTCTGCGATTCCGGGTTGAAGACGTCGACCCAGGGGAGTTTGCAAAGCCCCAGGTTGTCATTGCCGAGGCGGACCCGCGGATAAGTGATCAGGGCCTGCGCCTTTGCCTTGAAGGTCGGGAACGCGCCCAGCAGGTCGGCCTTGATGAGCCACGCTGCCGCATGGTGCGCGCCGATGTCGCTCGCCGCGGCATAAGAGGCCTGCATCGACAGCGACCTGTGCGTCCGGTAAAGCGAGAAGGGCAGCCCCTTTGCCTGCATGGCGAATTTCAGCAACTCCTGCCGGATTCTCTTCCCCGTCTTTTTTGCATGCTTGCGGGAAACCCAGTCAACCAGCGCTGTCATTCCTTTCCCAGCTTCTCTTGCCATTTCCGTTTCGCCGCGCGCCACCTGGTGGATAAAGGTCAACGCGGCCTCTTCGTTTCCCCAGGCCAGTTCCAATCCGCCCGCATCCTCCCTGTCCAGGTAGCCCCGCTGGAAGCACTCCATGAGGAAAGCCATGATGACGGCGACTGTAATTGTGTCAATCCCGTAATCGTCGCACAGCCAGTTTGCCTCCATGATGAACTCGGCGTTCCACATCCCGAGGTTGGAGCCGAAGCCTGCGGCGGTCTCGTATTCCGGGCCGTCGACCCAGACCTTGTTCCCTCTGAGCCTGCCGGAATTGAGCGTCACCCAGCCGCCCTTGGTGCACCTGAGGTTGCAGCCCGGGAAACACCCGTCCATGCCCCGGTGCTCAAAGAGGTGCTCGGCATAATATTTACCGGTGATCTTTTCCGCCTGGGGGTGCGAGCCGAACTGGTAGTTGTGCACGGGCAGCGATTGATAGTCGTCCTTGTTCATGAAAGCGATGAGCCCGGCGCTCCCCTTCCTGTACATCTTCAAGGACTGGGGGTCGACTTCCTTGACGACGCTGTGGAGCTTCGAACCGGCCGCTTTCACTTTCTCCCAGTCCGCCGCCCCGTACGGGTTCTCTCCCCTGGGAAATTCGGCCACCACGACAACGGCCCGGAGATTTTTCCCGATCATCACCGTGCCCAGGCCGGTACGGCCCGCCTGCTTCACCCTGAACAAACCCTTGGCCCCTTCAGCCGGCTTGGTCGCATCGTAATAGTGGCTGTTGATGCAGCCGTATTTTGTCCTCTTCGCCCCGCTTCCCGTGGTGAGGAAGACGATGTCTTTTTTCTGGTATCCCATTGCGGTAAATTTTTCCGCGATTCTCTTTTCCATATCGAACACGTGGTCCGCAGCGGCAAACTCCTCTATCCAGGCTTCCCCGCGGAAACTGTCGATCACCAGCATGACTTCTTTTTTCGATTTCCCTGCGATAGTGAGCGCGTCGAATCCCGCATACTTGAGGTAAGCCCCGAAATGCCCGCCGAAATTGGATACGCCGGGTATCCCGGTCAGCGGCGAAAGGGCCACGGCCATGCATTTGCTTGTCCCCGGGAACTGGGGGATGCCTCCCAGCGGCCCCGGCGACAGGATCAGGGCATTATCCGGATCGCCCGGGAGCGTGTTCAGAGTTGTGCTTTTGTGGAGCAGGTAAAGGCCTAAAGAACGCCCCCCGATAAAAAAATCCCTGATCTCCGGGTCCAGATCGGCCGATTCCATGCTTCCGGTATCAAGGTTTACATTCAACAGTTTATTGGTGTATCCGCGAACAAGTTTTGCCTTTGAAAAATTCATTCCATGTCCTTGTTTAAGTGTGGAAATTCCTGTTTTTAAGGGGCGTAACATAGGATATGGAAAGTTCCTTGTCAATGGGAATAGTAAAACAGGCATTTACCCTGAAATTATACATATCCCATAATCCAAAACAGGGGCAACCGGCCGGCCGCCCCTGCATAATAAAAGAAAACCCGCCCTTCCGAGGGCGGGCGTGAATTATTTGTCGAGGGAGATGATGCCCTCTTTCAGGGCGTACTTGATCAGTTCCGCCGTGCTGCTCAGGTCGAGTTTCAGCATGATGTTGCGGATATGGGTCTGGATCGTGCTGGAGCTGATCTTCAGGACAGCGGCAATCTGCCGGGTCGTCTTCCCGTCCGCCAGGAGGCGCAGGATCTCCCCTTCTCGTTTCGTCAATGTCGAGGGCTTCCTGCTTTGAACATTGCCGCAGGCGCTGCCGGCGACAGCATCGGGGATCCCCGGGCTGATATAAAGGTGATTGGCGGAGACGCGGCGGATGGCGCCGGCAAGCTCGTTGAAGGCGCAGTCTTTCAGAAGATACCCGGAGGCGCCCGCGTCCAGCATTCCTGTTACGAAGCGCTTGTCCGAATGCATGGAGAGCGCGATGACCTTGATGCCCGGGTTCTCGGAGATGATCCGGCGCGTGGCGTCAATGCCGTTCATGCCCGGCATGGTGATATCCATTATAATGATATCGGGCAGGAGCTTTTTCGCTAGTTTGACGGCGACCTGCCCGTCTTCCGCTTCGGCTACGACCTTCATGTCATTTTGCTTGTCGATGAGGATGCGCAAACCGTCACGAACTATCTTATGGTCATCAACGATCAGAACTTTGATGTTCATTTCCCGATACAAACTCCTTCAAGCGCTGCGGGCAGGCTGAAATAGAATTGGGCGCCTTTATTGACCCTGCTTTCCGCCCAGATACGCCCCCCGTGGCGCTGGATGATCTTCTGGACGATAGCAAGGCCTACGCCCGTTCCCTCGAATTCCGATTCATTATGAAGCCTCTGGAATATTGCGAAAAGCTTGTCATAGTCCTTCATACTGAATCCGGCGCCGTTGTCATTAACATAGTATACACAGAAATCAAGGTTTCTGTAACCCCCAACCTCTATTTTCGGCCGTCTCCTTTTCCCCGAAAACTTTATGGCATTGGAAATCAGGTTCGAGAATACCTGTTTGACCAATACTGGATCTCCTACGGACTCGGGCATTTCTCTGATGCTGAACTCCAGCTTTGATCCCGGGGAAGCCAGCTTGAGCCGGTCATATGCCTCGGACGCAATGCTTTTCATTTCCAGCCGGGATTCGGTCAGCTCCTGGCGGGAAACACGCGAGAGCATCAGGACGCCATTGATCAGCTCGTCCATCATTACTACATTGGATTTGATCAGTTCCAGGAAGCTCCTGCCGTTCTCGTCCATCTTGTCCCTGTATTCACTGATGACCATTTCCGAAATGCCCTTTATGGCCGCAAGCGGCGCGCGCAGGTCGTGAGATATGGAATAGCTGAATGTTTCAAGCTCCTTATTCGTTTCCCTGAGCTCGTCCGCCCTCCTCTGGAGTTCCTCGTCCTTCCTCCTGTGCTCCGTGGTGTCCCGGGCCGCGCACATTATCCCTTCCGGCCGGGGGCCGCTGCCGACGGGTATCAGGGTGTATTCAAAATACCTGCAATCCGGACGGATATTGTACTTCGATTCACCCTTTACAATTATATTCTCGTCAATGACCTGGTGGATTTTCGGGTGCAGCTCTTCCGTCAACTCGGCGTTCAGCCCCAAGTCTCTCCAACTGCAGCCGATTATATCCTCTTTTTTCTTCCCTAAAAGCGCGGCCCCTTTGTCGTTCACGTAGGCATATGTTCCGTTTACGTCGAAAAGGAAGATATAATCGGGAAAAGCGGACAGGATCTGGTCGAGCACCTTGGCGTGCTTTTCGAGCTCGAAATTGATCAGCTCCAGTTCCGATTCCCGGCGCTTCTGGTCCGTTATGTCCAGAATTGTCCCGACCATCCGGATTGCTTTTCCCTCCGGGTCCCTGGAGATGTGGAACCTGTCCCGGATAAAGGCGTAACTGCCGTCCCGCCGCTTGAACCTGTACTCGGATGTCGACCGGACGCGATCGCTGTGCCTCGCCTCGTTTATGCAGGCCTGGACCTTTTCCCTGTCCTCCGGGTGGATCCTCCCCCTCCACCAGTCGTATATTTTTTTGCCCTTGCGGGGAGGGTCCCCGAACTGCGCCGAGTAAGTCTCGTTCCACCTGATGGTGGAATGGATGAAATCCACATCGTAGATCGGCTCGTTGGCCGCGTTGATTGCCATGGTATGGCTCTCGTCAATGTTCTTGAGAACGGCTTCGACGCGTTTTTTTTCCGTGACATCCAGGCAGATGGAGAGCAGCAGGTCCTGCTCCGCATGCCTGATTATTTCGAATGACCATGAGGTATCCC
>JBDKTK010000304.1:0-6304 GCA_039680225.1 Syntrophaceae bacterium | reverse complement strand
CTTCATCTATGATGCCGTATTCCCTGGCCTGCTCTCCTGTCATATAGTAATCGCGTTCTGTATCCAAGGCGATCTTTTCATTCGGCTGATTCGTATGTTTTGCGAGAATGTCAATAAGCTCCGTCTTCAATCTCAGCATCTCGTTTGCCTGGATGCTGATGTCGGTCGCCTGCCCCTGGAAACCTCCCAGCGGCTGGTGTATCAGTATCCGAGAGTGAGGCAAAGCGTACCTGCGGCCGTGCTCCCCGGCAGCCAGGATCAGCGCCCCCATGCTGGCCGCCTGTCCCATGCACAGGGTGCAGACAGGGGGCTTGATGTATTGCATAGTATCATAGATTGCCAGCCCGGCGCTAACCAGGCCTCCCGGTGAATTGATGTAAAAGAAAATCTCCCTGTCCGGGTCTTCCGATTCCAGATACAACAACTGGGCGATTATGAGGTTCGCGACATCGTCGTCCACCGCAGTGCCGAGAAAGACAATCCTGTCTTTCAACAAGCGCGAATAGATGTCGAAGGCCCTTTCCCCTCTCCCGTCCTGTTCGATAACTATTGGAATTAGCGGCATTTTCAGGAACCCTTGTCCGATTTTTTCACCTGCGTAATTTTAGCTCTATCCTCAAGAAAATCAAGCGTTTTTTGCTCAAGGAGCTCCGCCCTCAGCTCTTCCAGCATATTACTTTCCTGGTAGGATTTTTTAACTTTTTCGTAGTCCTGTCCGTACCTGGAAGCTATATTCTTCAGGCTCTCCTCCATCTCCTCGTCGCCTACCGCAAGCGATTCCTTTTTCGCTATCGCTTCAAGCAGGAAAGAAAGTTTTACCTGGCGGACGGCTTCAGGCCTGGCGCTTTCCCTCCATCCGGAGACCATTTCGGCGGACTGTTTCGGGTCCATTCCGTTGGCGACCATCCTCCTCTGCATGTTGAGCAGCATGATATTGATCTGTCTCTCCACGATCGCGTCCGGGACCTCGAACTGGTTGCTCTCCAGGAGCCTGTCGGTGATATTTTTCCTCAGGTCCGCCTTTGCCTTTGTCTTGGCTTCCTCTTCCAGGGAAACGTGGACATCGCTCCGGAGCTGGTCCAGGCTCTGGTATTTATCGAAATTTTTTATAAATTCCTCGTTCAGCTCAGGGACCTTTTTGAATTTAATGCCCTTTACAGCCGCGGTGAAATCCACTTCCTTTCCGGCGGCATCCTTCAACTGGAATGATTCCGGAAGCGCAAGCTTGAATTCAGCGGTCTGGCCGTTCTTTTGGCCGATGAGCTTTTCCTCGAATCCCGGCAGGAAGCGGTTCGATCCGATCTCGAGCAGCACGCCCTCGCCCTTGAGGTCCTTTACCGGCTCGCCGCCGATCTTCCCCTCAAAGTCGATTGTGACGTAATCCCCGTTCTCAATCCCCCGGTCCTCCGTGAGATCTTCCAGGGTGCTGTAAACCTGCCGGAGCTCTTCTATCCTTTTGTCGATATCGGCATCAGTGACGTCCGTCCCCTCCTGCTCAAATTCAATACCGTGGTAATCCTTGGGATCGACGTCCGGACTGACCTCGACTGTGACCGTGAACTGGAAATCCTTTTCCTTCTCGATCCCTTTCTGGTCTATCTCAGGCTGGGTTGCCGGCATGAGCTTGTTCTGCTCGACGGCTTCCCAATAAGCCTTGCTGATAATGCTGGAAACGGCCTCGCTCTCCGCCTCTTCCTTGTAATAATTTTCCAGCAGCCTTCTGGGCGTCTTGCCGGGCCTGAACCCTTTAATGCGGGCCTTCTTCCCTATTTTCTCGTAAGCGGAATCCAGTTCTTTCCTGACGTCATCCCAGGGGATCTCGAAAGACAGTTTCTTTTTAACAGGATTGATTTCTTCAATTTTAACGCTGGTCGTCTCGGTCACTTTACTGCTCCTTTATGGTGCGAGAGAGGGGAGTCGAACCCCTAGTCCGCTCTAGCGGGCTGGATCCTAAGTCCAGTGCGTCTGCCAGTTCCGCCACTCTCGCAACGGTAGATTTTTATATATTAACTGGCATGTTGCTTGTCAATAGAGCCATGAGAGCCATGAGAGCCATGTGAGCCGTGAGAGCCGCGTGAGAGCCCTGAGAGCCCCGGCTCCAGGCAAATTGGCAAGCCGGCGATAAAAAAAACCGCCCTTGCATGCTGACAGGCGGTTTTTTTTCACCTAATGGTCGGGGCGGAGCGATTTGAACGCTCGACCCTCTGAACCCCATTCAGATACGCTACCAGACTGCGCCACGCCCCGACTGGTGAAAGTGTTTTTCTATCATTTTGAGCCTAATTTGTCAAGAATTATAGCTTATTTAGGCCTGAACCGTCTCGATTTTCGCGTCCACGATGAATCCGCCCCTGCCTTTTTCGTACAACATCAGGGGATTGATATCAATGCTCATAATCTCGGGATGTTCGCATATCAGGAGGGACGCCTTCCGGATGTACGCAGCAAGGGCTTCCACGTCCGCCGGGGGGTTGCCCCGGAAACCTTCGAGGAGCCTGCTGCCCTTGATTTCCCGGACCATTTCCGCCGCCTGCAGTTCACTGACAGGGGCAACGCGCATCGCTGCATCTTTAAGGAGTTCCACTAGGACGCCTCCCAGTCCGAAAACGATCATGGGACCGAACTCCCGGTCGCGCTTGCCTCCGATTATCAGTTCGTGCCCGGCGGCAGCCATCTTCTGCAGGACCAGCTCGCCCCCGCCCTGCCTGAGCTGCATGGCCTTGAACTCCTTCTTGAGCCTGCCGGGGGATTTTATATTCAGGACGACGCCTTTTTGCTCCGTCTTGTGGAGGATTTCGGCCGCCCCCATTTTCAGGGCAACCGGGTAGCCGATCCGCTCCGCGGCGGCCAGGCAATCTGTTTCGCTGTCCGCGACGGCATGCGGGACCACAGGCAGGCCGTACTGCTCCAACAGAGCGAATGCCTTCCCGGCGCTTAACGGCCGCGGAGCCCCGCCCTGCACCGGCCGCGGCCGTTCGGCGTACCTCACTTCGACAGGGGCCGGGTTTTCCGTCCTCTTCTGGTGCTGAAGCGAAAGGGCCAGGGCCTTCATGGCTGTATCCGGCTCGGAAAACAGCGGCGAGTCGGTCATGCCCTTGAACGCGAACCAGTTGTCGCGGTCGGGTATCATGAACATCAGCACGGGTTTTCCGTATTTCCGGGATATTTCATGGGACGCCCTGATGAGTTTTTTTGTTGTCTCCAGTTCAAAGGTCCCCAGGTAACCGTGATAGAGCAATACCCCGTCAACCCCGTCCTGCGCAATCGCGCCTTCCACGATTTTTATGTAAACGTTGAAATCGAAAATATCCCCCAGATCGAGGGGGTTGGTGGCCCTGATGACACCAGCCCGGCTCTCTTTCTGGACCATGGAATAGAACTCGGGAGTCATCTTCGCCCGCTCGAAACCGTGCTTGTGGGCCGCATCGGCCAGAATGACTGCCTGTCCGCCGGAGCGGCAAAGGATGGCTAGGTTAGGCCCTTTCAGGCGGGGCAGCGACAACACTTTGATGAACTCCATGACCTCCTGCAAATTGGGAAGCCTGTGGATGCCTGCCTGCCGGAAAGCGGCGGATGCGATTTCGTCGTCTCCCGCCAGGGCCGAAGTATGGAAGCGCGCGATCTCCCTGCCGGCGGGACTGTTGTTCGCCTTGACGACTATTATCGGCTTGGTTGTCCGGCCCGCTATATCCAGAATTTTCTCCCCGTTGGAGATGCTTTCCAGGTGCATGACTATTGTTTTCGTCGCCGGGTCGTCAACCAGGTATTCGAGCAAATCGGCCTCGTTCACGTTGAGCTTGTTCCCCATGCTCACCATCTTGGAAAAGCCGATATTCTCCAGTTCGAAAAGTCTTGAGAAATCCACCACGACCCCGCCGCTCTGGGCCAGGACGGAAACAGGGCCTTTTTTCATCTTGGACGGGTCAAACGGCACAAAGGGGAGGGTCATGCCGTTTTCCAGGTTTATGATGCCGATGCAGTTGGGGCCCACAAATCTCATATTATTGCGGGCCGCTATGTCCAGGAGGTCCTTTTCGAGAGACCTGCTCTCGTCGGCAAACTCGGAAAAACCGCCGGATTCGATAACGCAGCACCTGACCCCCGCGCTCCCGCACGAATCCACCGCTTCCGGAATGCCTTTTGCCGGGATCAGGAAAACGGCAAGGTCCGGGGCGCACCCGATTTCGCTGATGCTTTTATGGATTTTCCTGCCGAAAACTTCGCCTTCCTCCCTGCCGACGCAATAAATCTTGCCGGTGTATTTGAAATTCGTGAGGTTCATAACAATATTTCTGGCCAGGTTGGATTGTACAGGCGACACACCATAAACCACGATACTTTCCGGAAAAAACAATTTCTGCATCTACCCTCTCCAAATGTGAACAGTCATGGTCTGCTGATGCGAATACGTCGAGGCGGATCTGCGAACGGTCCATGCCCGAGGCGCTGAAAGGCACGGCAGATACTTTTAAGAGTTGCGTCCCACAAAAAAATATTCTCTGAATTTTTCAAATTTCTTAATGCCGATCCCCGTCACTTCCATAAGCTCATCCACGGCAACGAACTTTCCCGAGGCCTTACGGGCCTCGACAATGGCGCGCGCCGTCTTCTCCCCTATCCCGGGCACAAGCATAAGCTCCCTTTCGTTGGCGGCGTTCAAGTCCATCGGCTTATGCAGCGCATATCTCCTGGAATTGGAAATTTTTTCCAGCCTGATCTTCCGGGCGCCGGCATCGACAACGACCTTTGTGCCGTTTTCGAGTTTTTTCAAGAGCGACTTGTCATTGCCGGTGTTTGAAACTGAAGCCTCGGCTTTTTCCAGGAGATCGAGAATGCTGGTGCCCTGCGGGATGAAATAAATTCCGTTGCCCCGGGTGTCCCCGGCAATCTCCACGAAATTCCTGCCCGGGCCGTCATCCCCATAAATGACGCCGGCCGCTGCCGGACCCGGCTTGTGCATGGTCCAGAAAAGGCCGGATATGTTCAGTATCGCCAGGATCGCAATCGCCCCGTAGAGCTGGCCGTCGCCGAAGCGCATGGCAAATCCCCTTTAAGGAAGATTACCTCTCTTTTTCCAGGCCGAAGGCATCATGGAGCACCCTGACCGCCAGCTCCGTATACTTCGCCTCGATGGCGCAGGAGATCTTGATCTCGGACGTGCTGATCATCAGGATATTTATTCCCTCCTTGGCCAGGACCGAAAACATCCGGGAAGCGACTCCCGAGTGGCTCCTCATGCCCACGCCGATGATGGAAACCTTGGATATTTTCTCGTCGAACTGCAGCCCCTGGGCCCCGACGTCTTTCGCCGCGGATTCAAGGATGGATTTGATCTTGGCCATTTCCTTCTTGGAAACGGTAAATGTCAGGTCGGTAAATCCGTCTATGCTGGCATTCTGGATAATCATGTCAACCTGGATATTTTCATCCGAAAGAGGGGTGAACAGGCGCGCCGCAATCCCCGGCCGGTCCGGGACGCGAATGACAGTTACTTTCGCCTGATCCTTATCATAAGTGACACCTGAAACAACCTCTCTCTCCATATCCGAATCCTCCTTCGTAACCAGGGTTCCCCCGTTATCGTTGAAACTTGATTTTACGTAAACCGGAACGTTGTATTTCTTGGCGAGTTCCACCGACCGGGGATGGAGCACCTTGGCGCCCGCGCTGGCCATCTCCAGCATCTCGTCGTACGAAATCTTGGACAGCCTTTGGGCCTTGTCATAAACATTGGGGTCGGTCGTGTATACGCCGTCGACATCGGTATATATCTCGCAGACGTCGGCATTGAGGGCGGCCGCAATCGCCACGGCGCTGGTGTCGGAGCCTCCCCTGCCCAGGGTCGTCACATTGAAGTCCTTGTCGACGCCCTGGAAACCGGCGACGACGATAATGGTGCCGGCCTTGAGCTCCTTTTCCAGCAGCTTCGTGTCTATCTTGAGGATCCGCGCCTTCGTGAACGCCTGGTCGGTGATTATCTTTATCTGGGACCCGAGAAAGGATTTTGCCTTGAACCCCATTTTCTCCAGCACCATTGCGAGAAGGGAGATCGTCACCTGCTCGCCCGTGGAGACCAGGACGTCGTACTCTCGCTCGTTCGGGGTTTTCGAGGCGCTGTGGGCAAGCGCAATCAGCCTGTCGGTCTCTCCGGCCATGGCGGAAACTACTACGATCACGTCATTGCCGGCTGTCTTGGCCCGCGCCACCTTCTCGGCGACATTCGTTATTTTTTCGATATTGGCGACGGATGTCCCGCCGTATTTCTGAACCACCAAAGCCATTAATGCCCTTCCTCCTTCAGCTC
>JBDKTK010000303.1:0-2117 GCA_039680225.1 Syntrophaceae bacterium | reverse complement strand
ATCCGGATGGCCTCGGGCACTTTCACCACGGGCGCCATGACGGTGAGGGCCCTCAGGATGTCGTCGAGCGTCGTGAGCTTCATCGTTTCGCAGATCATCGTCTCCGAGGCCGGGATGAAGGTCTTTCCGGGGTATCTCGTCCGGAGCTGGTACAGGATTCCCTGCTCGGTCCCGAAGATGAGCTCGTTGCCTTCCATCTTTCCCGCGTAGGCGATGATCCCGGAGGTGCTCCCCACGTAATCGGCCAGCTTCAGGACCTCCTCTCGGCATTCCGGGTGCGCGGCGAACTTTGCCCCCGGGTGGCGGGCCTTCGCGGCGAGGACTTCATCGGGGCTCAAGTTCTGATGCACGGGGCACGTCCCGCCCCAGGGGATGATCTCCTTGCTGGTGAACTTTGCCGTGTAGCGGGCGAGGTTGCCGTCGGGGATCATGAGTACCCGCTCTTGAGAAAGCGACTGGACGACGCGCACGGCGTTTGCCGATGTGCAGCAGATGTCGCTTGCGGCCTTGATCGCCGCCGAGGAGTTGATGTAGGTCACGACGGCCGCATCGGGGTGTTTTTTCTTCTCCGCCTCGAGGGCCTCGACGGTGACCGTGTCGGCCAGGGCGCAGCCCGCCTCGAACCGGGGCAGCAGCACGGTCTTTTCCGGCGAGAGGATGGAGGCGCTCTCCGCCATGAAGTGCACGCCGGCAAAGACGATCACGTCGGCCTTCGTTTTCGCGGCCTCGAAGCTGAGAGCCAGCGAATCGCCCGTAAAGTCGGCGATCTCCTGCACCTCGTCGCGCTGGTAGTAATGGGCCAGCAGAATGCCGTTTTTCTCCGCGAGCAATGTACGTATTTTCTTTTTTAATTCCGAAAGTGCCATTTGAACTCCCGATGCAAATCCCCCTTTAATCCCCCTTTTTCAAAGGGGGAAAGAGGGGGACTTTCAGCAGCATTCAGCGGTAATATATGTCATGCAACCCTTGAATTCAAGGGCTAAAACCCCGATCTGCAGTCGTGTTTCAGCCACGCCTGTTCGACAGTTCCCCGAAGCCGGCGAAAATATCCTGACGTGTCGGTTTCATTTACAGCTTTGTTTCAACGGTCGATTATCTTATTAAGCTCCTGTATCACTTGCCTTTTTTCCTTCTGAAAGAGCCCATCCTGACAGTCAGGACGTCGGATCCGTTTACATTTTCTGATTCCTTGCGAAAACGGACGGAAAGGGGGCCTCCCGTAAATAGGAATGAATCTGAATGGTTGCTCAGATCGAAAGGCGGCGACGGCCCATTTGTACGTTTTTTGCATATTTTCCAGTAACTTAGGGTTTATGCACGATCATACTTTTGTCTGAGTCGATTTCTTTCTCTTCCTGCTCTCGCTTGTCTTTGTTGCCTTCGAGCCCTGAGTTCGGTGACTGTTGGCGGTTATCGGTAAATCAACCCACCCCAATTTTCTTTTCTGACTCTAGAATTTATAAAGCTGCTTTTCAGCGCCAGGTAGGCGTTCCCTCGCAGAAAGCCGGGGTTTCGCTGATCTTTCGGCGCGGGACTGCATGTATGTCTCAGGCGGCGCAATCGAAATTCATTTCAGGAAGGAGGGCTTATTATGAAAGTGGCGAGGGGGACGTTCAGGATGGGATGGTTCGGGTTGCTGTTTCTGGCTTCGGTGATGATGTTTGGCTGCGGCGGGGGCGGCGGGGATGATGACGGCGGCGGAGGCGGGAGCCCGGCGCCGGATGTGCCGACACTTCTGAATTACGGTGTAGGTGCCACGAATACGACCCCGCAACTCTCCCTTCCCAACGGGACCAGGGCCAACGGCGCTCAGTTTGCCTACAGCACACTCAATCTCAGCGGGACTCTCAACCGGGGTGTGGACCCGTATGTGTACACGCTGGATGATTACAATGAGGATTGGGATATCGCCAACGGAGTGCAGTTCACCTACAATCCCAGCCCCGCGGTCCTGGGTGGTGGGCCCATCATCGTCCGCGTCACGATCCCTGCAGGGGTGACCATCCGATGGTCGAGCGGTTCGGACCCGACCGAGGGGAGCTTCGTTGTCAGTATCGTCAATGCCCAGGGGGGGACGCAGTTGGGGCCATTTACAGTCGTGGTGAATCCTGCCCGTC
>JBDKTK010000302.1:0-8924 GCA_039680225.1 Syntrophaceae bacterium | reverse complement strand
TTTGGCCGCCCCAGCCGGGCAAACCTGCACACGCCGGATACTGCAACGCCGCTGAAATTCAACAGAGATTTTTTTTTACAGGGGAAATGGGTTATACTGCTCCCAGGAGGCGCGTATCATGACTTTTTCCAAGACCCAACCGGCCTTCCCGGCAGCCGGGACATCCTTCAAAAAAACCTGCGCGGCGCTGGAAACCGGCGCCAGGCCCGACAGCGAACGGCTGAATGATCTCTTCCGGGCCGAATGGGACTACACCATGAGGGAATACCCGGAAGAAGCCACCCTGGCCGGGTATCCCGGGCAGAACGGCCGCTGGACAGACCTCTCGCCGGAGGCCGTGGCGCGCCGCAAACGCGAGCTGCACGCACCTCTCAAAACGCTGCTGACCATCAACCGCGATAAACTCGCTGCAGAGGAGCGGCTCAGCTACGATGTCTTCCGGCGCAGGTACGAATTGGCTGTCGAGGGTTCCCGCTTCCCTTCCGAGTACCTGCAGATTACGCAAATGGAAGGCGTCCAGCAGATCCTCGTCCGGGTGCTCGACGCAATGCCGAAATTCTCCATAACGGACCTCCAGGACTTCGTCGCCAGACTGAACGCTTACGGGGTCCTCGTCGACCAGACGATAACGCTCCTGGAAATGGGAATGGCCGCCGGGGTGACTGCTCCAAAAATCACCCAGGGACATGTGCTCAATCAAATTAATGACCTGCTCGCCCCTCAACCCGATGAGAGCCCCGTCCTCGAATCGCTCAATGACCTTCCCCCCTCCCTGCCCGAAAATGAAACGACCCGCTTGCGCGCCTCCGCCCTTGAGGCGCTCCGGACAGTTGTTCTGCCGGCGCTCAGCCGCCTTCGTGAATTTCTCTCCGGGCGATACATCCCCTGCTCCCGCGGCACCATTGCCATGCGCGACCTGCCGGACGGCGCCGAATGGTATGATTTCACTGTCCGGAACATGACGACAACCCGGCTCACACCCCGGGAGATACATGAGATCGGGCTCAACGAGGTGAAGCGGATCAATGGAGAGATGGAACGTACTATAAAGGATTCCGGTTTCCGGGGCCCCTGCGAAGAGTTCTTCAAGTTCCTCCGGAACGATCCCCGCTTCTATTACGACACCGGGGAAGACCTGCTGGCAGGCTACCGCGATATCTGCAAGAAGGCCGACCCGGAGCTGATCAGGTTATTCGGCATGCTGCCCCGGCAGCCTTACGGCGTAAAGCCGGTCCCGGAGTACCTGGCGAAATCGCAGCCTGCCGCGTTTTACGAGCGCGGTTCGTTCAGCGCGGGCCGCCCCGGCTATTTTCTCGTGAACTTGAGCGAGATCAGGTCGCGCCCGAAGTGGGAAATGGAAACCCTCGCCCTGCACGAGGCGGTGCCGGGCCACCACCTGCAGATCGCCCTGGCCGACGAGATGGAGAATGTCCCGGATTTCCGGAGGAATTCCTATTACGGCGCATACATTGAAGGCTGGGCTTTGTACGCCGAGAGCCTCGGCGGCGAGATGGGCTTTTTCCGCGACGTCTATTCCCGGTTCGGGCATCTCACCAGCGAGATGTGGCGCGCCGTCCGCCTGGTTGTGGACACCGGCATCCATGCCTTCGGCTGGGGCCGCCGGCAGGCGATCGATTACTTTTACGAAAACGCGGCGAGCAGCGAGCATAATGCAGTTGTGGAAGTGGACCGCTATATTGTCCTGCCGGCGCAGGCGCTCACCTATAAGATCGGCCAGCTCAAGATCCGGGAGTTGCGCGAACGGGCCGCGCAGCAACTGGGCGGCGGATTCGACCTGCGCGCCTTCCATGACGAATTGCTCCGCCACGGCGCCATTCCGCTCGATATCCTCGAGGCGCTCGTAAATGAATGGGTATCGGTCAGGAAGAACATGCGGGAGAAATAACTCCCGGTTGATCTGTGCCGATCCCGACTTCCGACTCCGCGAGGGCGCTGATCAGGACCAGCCCCCTCCGGCTCACGGCAAAATCCTCCCCGGCCCTGATCAGGTGGTCGGCAGGGTCTCCCTGCTGCGTCAGCCACAGGACCCCCGCCCTGCAGCATATTACCGTCCCGGCACAATTTCCCTTGATGCTGAACAGTTCCCCGTCCCGAAGATGGAAAATATTTTCTGATTGCATGTTGCCCCGGCGTTCACGTATTTGAGCGTGAATATACTGCGCACGCGCCGGGAAAAACAGATTCAGCAAATGGAAATTACTTGGCAAACAATTATGACTTTCTGCAACTGTTATGGTATTGAATCAGGGCAGCTGTGCATTAAACTTCCCGGACCAATGCTCTATAACTTCTTAACCGGAGCGATTTGACATGAAAGACAGGGACACTGTGCTGTACGAAAAAGTTGCCGCCAGGGTGACGCACCTTATCGGCTGCGGAACTTACAAATCGGGGGACCGCATACCCTCGATCCGCGATATCAGCCGCTCCATGAAAGTAAGCGTCTCCACGGCGCTCGAAGCATACAGGCTCCTGGAGGTCAGGGGTTTGGTAGAGGCACGGCCCCAGTCTGGGTATTATGTCGCCCCTCCCGCGCTGAGGCCGGCATCCGAACCTTCCGTGCAAAAAAAAGACCTGAGGCCTGCGCATGCGGGACCGGATGAGATCGCTTGCCGGATCATCCGCGACTCGGCCAATCCATCATTGTTGAACGTGGGCCTGGCCACGCCCAATGTCGATCTGCTCCCGGTCAAGAAACTCAACCGCATGCTTGCCGCTGCCGTCAGGGCCAGGGGAGCAATCAGCGCTTCGTATATGTTCTCAAGCGGCTACGAGTCCCTTCGCAAGCAGATAGCCCGGCGGGCGCTCCAGGCCGGCTGCGCGATTACGCCGGATGAGATCGTAATCACCACCGGATGCCAGGAAGCGCTGGCGATAACACTCAGGACGATATGCAGGCCGGGCGATACTGTTGCCATCGAATCTCCGTTCTTTTTCAATCACCTGCAGGCAATGGCGGCCATGGGCTTGAAAATTGTGGAGGTCCCGGCCAGCCCCAAAGAGGGGCTCAGCCTGGAGGCCCTGGGTTACGCCCTGGAACAAACGAAGATCAAGGCGTGCCTCCTCAGCGCCAATTACAGCAACCCTACCGGGAACTGCATGCCCGATCACAGGAAAAAGGCTCTCGTGGAAATGCTCACGGAACGGGGGATTCCCCTTATCGAGGACGACATTTACGGCGACTTGTCTTTTTCCGACTCGCGCCCCTGCGCGGCCAAATCATTTGACAGGGAGGACCTTGTCGTCCTTTGCTCGTCTTTTTCAAAAACACTGGCGCCGGGATACAGGGTCGGATGGGTTGCATCCGGCCGTTTCCGGGGGGAGATCGAAAGGCAGAGGATCATCAATACCCTTGTTCCGGCATCGCCGACCCAGATTGCCATTGCCGGGTTTCTGGAAATGGGGGGTTATGAGAGGCACCTGCGCAGGGTGCGGCGGACCTATGAATTACAGCTGGGCAGGATGCTCGAAGCGGTCAGAAAGCACTTTCCCGAAGGGACAAAAACCACCCGTCCCGAAGGAAGTTTTATTTTCTGGGTGGAATTGCCGAAACATGTGGATTCCCTGAAGCTGTACCACACAGCCCTGGGCAAAAATATCCTCATAGCCCCGGGGCCGATTTTTTCGAACTCCGGCAAGTACCGGAATTTCCTCCGGCTCAATTCCGCCCACTGGTCTCCCGCCGTCGAGCATGCGCTGGAAACAATCGGCCGGCTTGCTGCAGAAACATCTGATTAGAGGGCTGGATCATGCTTATAAAAGGGGTCTGAACATGAAAATTTTGGGAATTATCGGGGGAATTGCGCCGGAATCGACGATCGATTATTACCGCAGGATTATCTCGCTTTACCGGGAGAGGAGCAACGGGTCCGATTATCCGCAAATAATAATAAACAGCATCGATATGAAAACCATGCTGGACTTTATCGGAGCAGGCGACCTGGACGGCCTGGCCGATTTCCTTGTTCAAGAAGTGAAAAGGCTTGCCGGGGCCGGCGCGGAATCAGGTTTGCTGGCCTCCAATACGCCGCACATCGTTTTTGAAGCCGTGAGCAAAAGATCGCCTATCCCCCTCGCAAGCATAGTTGAAGCAGCCTGTGAAACCGCCATGGCAATGCATATCACCCGGGCCGGGCTCTTCGGGACGCGGTTCACAATGCGGGGAGGATTCTATAATGACGTCTTTTCAAGGGAAGGAATAGAGGTCATTGCCCCTGAAGACGATGAGCAGGAATATATCCATCACATCTATATGAACGAACTGGTGAATGGAATTTTCCTGTCCGAAACGCGCTCCAGACTG
The DNA here is from genome assembly GCA_039680225.1 of Syntrophaceae bacterium. Taxonomy (GTDB): domain Bacteria; phylum Desulfobacterota; class Syntrophia; order Syntrophales; family UBA4778; genus JBDKTK01. The sequence continues at coordinate 4,600 of JBDKTK010000302.1, read as the reverse complement.
CTGGCGGTCGCCGGGCGGATGAAGAGGGAAAAAGGCATTCAGGCCCTGATCCTGGGCGGGACTGAGCTGCCCCTGATTTTAAGAGAAACGCGAACGGATTTCCCTTTTCTCGATACAACAAAGATTCACGTGGAAAGCGCTGTTGCCCGGCTTTTCTCCTGAACAAATCTGCCGTACCTCTTTTCATATCTGAAAATTAATATTTCTCGTCAGGATAAATAATCTCAACGCCAATTGATTTTTCTGTTTCCCGGCCAAATGATGGTTAAGTTTTGCTCTGATCTCTTGTTCAACAATCCAATCCTGTTCCTGCTGTGACCCGGGCAATTCAAAATGGAACAGATATTTTTAAGGAGGAATGCATATGAATGGGAAAAATGCTCGGTTAGCCGGAATCGCTTTAGCCCTGTTTTTGCTTATCATCCCGCTGCAGGCTGAAGCGCAGCAACAGGCCGGAGCGCCTCCCGTCGGGGCGCCCCTGATCAGGGAGGGCGATTACGCCGTCAACCTGGTCAAGGCGCTGAACTTATCTTCGACGCGCGATGAAGTCGAGGCCGAGAGCCGCCTGGGCCAGGCCGGGATAACACCCCGCAACGGCTGGATCGCCGATTATCCGGTCACGCCGGATGTCGTCAGCGAGATCCAGCAATCGGTTGCTGCGGCAGCCGGCGCCGGCAAGATATCGATGAGCAAAGATCAGGCGCTTGCGCAGCTGCAGGAAGTGAATTCAGCCCTGGGCCTGCCGATTGCCCCTTACGATGGAAGGCCATATAATGTGCCTGAAGCCGCAAATTATCCGGATCCCACGGTGATCAATAATTATTACGGCAATTACGGGCCGCCGGTGGTCACGTATTACACTCCTCCCCCGGATTATTATTTCCTGTATGCCTGGGTGCCCTCCCCCTTCATATTTACCGGTTTCTGGTTCCCGGGGTTTTTCGTCCTGCACGATTTTCACCGGTCCTTTGTCGTTCATAACCGGGTTGTATTTGTCTCCAACCATTTCAACGACATCAGTACCCACAGGGCGTTCAGGGTCGACCCGAGGGAACGGTTCAGCGGCAGGACTTTTCGGGGAATTGGCGCGCCGCGAGGGCGGGCCTTTATATCAACCGGAATCCCGAACAGTGAAAGGAGGGTCTTCCATGCACCCCATGAAAGGCCGGTACGTGGAATGAGGACCGTTCCGCCTCACCCGGTCCCGCAACAAAGGATAGTGGTAACGCCGCATGCGGCGCCTGTACCCCGGGCGCAGCAGGTCCCGTCACATGCCGCCCCTGCAGGCGCGCATCATCCAATGACTATGCCGGGCGGCGGTGAACCCTTCCGTGGAGGCGAAGGTGGAGGGGGAATGCCCCATGGCGGGCGCAGGTGAACTTTGATTGAAGACGTTACGGAACGCATACGCCGGTTCATTTTAAAACCCGGCGGCATGAAAACCCTCGCGGATGTAATCAGGGATGTTTTGAAAAAAAACTGAGACAATCTCAAAATCTTCCGGTAAAAAGAAAAAACAGAATTTTTCATTTCCGGCGCATCTCCCGGCGGATTCGCGGGACTGGTGTTGCCGCCGGCCGGCGGCGCTCATTCTTGAATAAACAGGGATCAGGTTGTGAAAGAAAAGATAAACATCAAAAAGATTATCGTCATTACCGTTGCCGTTCTGCTTATCGCATTTACGGGCTCATCAATTTATTATGCCTCGCGCCTCCTGTCGATAGGGGCCGCGTACAAGGCCAAGATACTCGGCTCCGGCGTTTTCGTTTCGGGCCGCAACCCGGCCTCGGTCCTTGACTCCGATGTATCGGCGGATGATCTTGCCTTTCTCCGTCATGCAGATGCGAAAATCGATTTTGAGAAGAAAGAGGTCACAGCTGATTTCTTCGGCTTAATCAGGAGGAAGGCCGTCTGCCGGGACGGGATGGGCTGCACGCTTGTTTACAATGTCCATGTCGCCCCAATTGCTGCCCCACCCCCTTTTACCGCATCTCGGGACTTGCCCGAAAAATATGAAGCCCGGCTGGAACCCGTCCTGGATTGGGCCTTTTCGGAGCCCGATTCCGCAAAGCCGCGGCGCACGCGCGCGGTGGTCATTCTGCATAACGGCCGGATCGTCGCCGAGCGCTACGCCCCGGGGTTCGGCAAAGACACCCGCCTGATCGGCTGGTCCATGACCAAGAGCGTGATGAGCGCGCTCGTCGGTATCATGGTCAAGGAGGGCAGGCTGTCGCTCGACGGCCCCCTGCCCGTTCCTGAATGGCAGGGCCCGGGCGACCCGCGCGGGAAAATAACCATGGACCATCTCCTGCACATGAGCAGCGGCCTGCATTTCGAGGAGAACTATAAAAATCCCCTCAAAGACGTGACCAGTATGATGTTCGAAGAGGCGGACCTGGGCGCATACGCAGTCAATAAGAAACTGGATGCCGAGCCGGGAACAAAATGGATGTACTCCAGCGGGACCACGAATATCATCAGCCGCATCATCCGCAATGCGGTCGGAGACACGGCTTATACTGACCTGCCCCGCCGGGCATTATTCCAGCCGGTCGGGATGGGCAACTCCATAATAGAGCGGGACGCGTCCGGCGCTTTCGCCGGCTCGTCTTTCATGTATGCAACAGCCCGGGACTGGGCGCGGTTCGGGCAGTTATATCTCCAGGACGGCGTTTGGAAAGGCCGCCGCATCCTGCCGGAAGGCTGGGTCAGGTACTCGGCAACGCCCGCGCCGGCCGCCCCGGACAGGAAGTACGGGGCGCACTTCTGGCTGAAGATACCGAAAGAGTTCCTGGGCGGCGATTATGAAAAGCTCGTGCCGGCAGACGCCTTCCACTGCATAGGTTATGAAGGCCAGTTCGTCAGCATCATCCCGTCGCGGCAACTGGTGATCGTGCGCCTGGGACTGGCAAGGGCCCCGTCGGCATGGCAGCAGGATGTTTTTATAGATAAGGTGATTGCTTCGATTAAAGCAGGAAATGAAAAAATCCGGGGAAAGGAATAATTCCTTTCCGGCTGTTATTCAGAAACTTCTCTTACCGGCGCATCATTGCGCTTCAACAAACCGGCCACGATGATGCGATCACGGCCCTCCATTTTTGCTTTGTACATTGCGCCGTCGGCCACATGCAGGATACCTTCGAACGTGGCTTCGTGACGGGTATCGGCCACCCCGAAACTGACAGTGAACGGGGGAAGTCCGCCGCGCATTTGGAGATCGGGCAGCATGGAGCGCAACCGGTCCAGAATCGAGACAGCCTTTTCCGAGATGAGGTCGGGAAACACCACAACGAATTCCTCTCCGCCGTAACGCGCCACGATGTCGTCGCTATGGCAGTTTTCCTTCAGCGCGCGGGCGAACATTTTCAGCGCCTGATCGCCGACCACGTGGCCGTAAGTGTCGTTAAGCTGTTTGAAGTTGTCCAAATCAGCCAGTACCACCGAGAAGCTGCGGCCTTGCATAGCCAACCGTCCAACCTTATCCTCGAGGCTGCGGCGGTTCAGCAAACCGGTGAGCGAATCGGTTGTAGCCGCCAACTCTGAGGCTGACATCGCTCGGATCATGCCCAGGCGCGTGCCGAGCTTGGTGGCAACGCTTTCTAATTTGTACCGCAACGAGTCGTCAATCTGCCGCTCGCGCGGCGCGCCGGCGTGCAGCACACCGACTGTTCGGCCTACGATGCTGACCGGCATGCAGGCGACGTTGACCGGGACATTTCCGGGCGTGACAATGAACGGACAGGCGTCGAGCGCCTCGCTGTCGCCAAAGTGCAGCATGCGTCCCTGCCGGGACGCCACGCATTGCCGCGGCACATCCACCGTGCAGATCGCCCTGTGGCCGCAAGCATCGGCGGCGGCATCCGCCGGCGCGGCTGCTGCGGCGCCGACAGAAAGCGGCTCCGCTTTCGTAATGCGGTCCGGGCAGTAAACCTTGACCTGGCGCAGGTGCGCCTGTGACGAATCTGCCAACAGGAGCGCCATGGCATTGTCTTTCCCGATTTGCCACAGCGTGCGCTGGACTACCCGCAGCACGTCGCTTTCATTTTCGGCCATTTCCATCGCCCGACGCAGGGCGGTGTCGAACTGCTGCCTGGCCATCTCCCCTTGAAGTTTTTTAGTCTGTTCTTCGGCTACCGCCTGTTCCTTCATTAATGCCCTGATCAACGGCCGGACAATCAGCAGGAATGTGAAGATGCAAATCGCCAACGACAGCACAAAAGCATCAAACACCAGACTGAGCGCCCCGCCAATATTCGGCATCAGGTATTTCAGAGATTTTGTGAGGACGATTTCGATAAGACAAGAAAGAAATACCAGCGCCGCAAAGCGAAACGGCAAGGCTATGCCCAGGTGAGCGGAGCTGAGAATCAACTTTATGGTCTCGTTTGCCCGTGCGGGCTTACTCAAGCTGCTGCGTGAACGATCGGACATCGGATACTCCCAGGGTTACCAGTCATTTACTTCCCCATCGCCAGGTTCGTCCATCAACGAAACCAATAAAACTGTTTGATTGAACATCTATCTCAACCTCTTGGTTATGAGGACCAAACCAGGCATATGGCAAACAATTATTTTCGTAAGATTTGCTTTTTCCTAATGC
>JBDKTK010000301.1:0-11757 GCA_039680225.1 Syntrophaceae bacterium | reverse complement strand
ACGGCGAGGGTCGGGGGCTCCGACGAAACCTGGAAGACAGTGTTCGCTATCTGGCCGTTGTATTTCCCGTCCATCGCGGAAGTGACGATGTAGACTCCGCAGCTGATTTTGAAGAAGGCGCGCTTGTCCATTCTGAGTTCCCCTATGTGGATTTTTTCAATTTGGATACTACTTTATTTCAGGGGGCAACGGCAAGCAGGGGATACGGGGTGAAGGCGCCCTGATACCTTTATCCCTGTTGAGAAAATACGTTAATCCCCGATAGCAATGCGCGCGGGAAATAATGATAATCATAAATTAGAAAACACAGGAGATTTTGTATGCCTACAGGTAAGGTTAAATGGTTTGATGAGCGTAAAGGCTTCGGCTTTATTGCCATGGAAGAAGGCAAGGACGTGTTCGTCCATTCCAACAGCCTGAAGTCAACCGGCATCAGGGCCCTCCACGAGGGAGAGACCGTAAGCTTTGATATCCGGCAGGACCAGAAAGGGCCTTGCGCGGAAAACATCCGGGTGCTTTAAAAGACTTTATTGGACGGGAACTGATATTTTTATGCGCGCCCCCTGGCCGCGCCTGGAATTGATTTCAAGGCTCCCATCAAAATTATTCAGCCTTTCCCGAATGCTGAAAAGCCCGAACCCGCCCTGGGCCTGTTTGTTGTTCAGAGCGGACCTGCTGAAACCGATCCCGTCGTCCTCGACTTCAATGTTTATACTCTCATTCTTCAACCAAACGCTGACTTTCGCTTTTTTAGCCCTGGCGTGCCTGACAACATTCATTACAAGTTCCCGCGTGGCCCGGAAAAGGATCGTCTCCAGTTCGCCGGATATGGGATTCAGGCAGCCGTTTCCCTTGAAGCGCACCTTCAGGCCGTGCTGCTTCTCCATCTGCTCGGCGAGCCATTCTATAGCCGGGCACAGCCCCAGTTCGTAGAGGATCTGGGGGCTCAGTTCCGACATTATGGACCGCGTCTGCTGGATTGACTGTTGAATGAGGCCCCGGATCTCAGCGATTCCCCGCAAGTCGCTGCAATCCGCCCGGTCCTGAATAATTTCCAGCTTCATTTTGGCGACGCCAAGGGTCTGCGCCACACTGTCGTGCAGGGCTGTAGCGATCCGCTGGCGCTCCCTCTCTTCCGTGGTGATCAGCTCCGATGTAAGGGCCCGGAGTTTTTCATGCGCCGCGGCGATCTCCTCTTCGGCGATCTTCCTGTCCTTGATATCGGTGGCCACGATGCAGGCCGATTCGGCCGCCTTGTCGTTCCGGATAAAGCACAGCGAGAGGAGGATGGGTACTGAGCTCCCGTCCATCGCCCTCAGGGAGAATTCTCCTCTCCTGCTCTTTCTTGTTTTGCGGCCGCTGCACATCGACGCAAACTTTTTCCTGTCCCACGGCTGAATCAAATTGTAAATGGAATTGCCTGTTATTTTATTGAGGGGAGTGTCGATCATCCCGGCAAAACGGGAATTGCAGTACAGGACAGTGCCGTCAAGGGAAAAGGTCGCCGCCCCCTCGTTCATTGTTTCGACCATAATGCGATAGGGGTGCTCCGCTCCCTCGAGAGTGAATATCTTCTCGCCTTTGCGGCCCCTGATTAACAGGGCGTCAACTTCGCCCCCCTGGATCGCCGCCAGTATTGCCTCGGCTTCGGAAAGGCGTTCCTGCAGGTCCTTTCCGGTTTCGCTTATTTCGCGCGCTTTCTTCATCTTTCACCCGGGCCCTTGTCGCCCGCCCGCGATTTCAGGTCCAGGCCCACCAGGAATTTTTCGGTATCTGACATATCGCCGATGATCTTGCGCAACGGCAGGGGGAGCTTTTTGATGAGGGTGGGAGCGGCAATGATCTGCTCGCCCTTGGCGAGCTTCGGCTGCTGATATATATCGATTACTTCGAGCTCGTAGCGGCCCGCAAGATATTCCTCGCAGATTTTTTTCACGTTCTCGATGGCCCTTGTAGATTTCGGGGTTATCCCGGCTACATACAGGCGCAAAACGTAGTTCTGCTCTTCGGACTTGGCCAGTGCCTTTACGAATTCCTGTTCGGTCGATCCGGTCTTCTGCTTCCGCATGACTCGTCGTTCCTATTTCGGTGTTTTTGCTGCCGGTATAACATCAAGTCCCACCAGGACGCGCTCCGTGTTGGCCAGGTCCCCGATAATTTTTTTCACAGGCGGGGGAAGCTGCCTGACCAGGGTGGGGACCGCGATTATCTGGTCTCCCTTGGCAAGCCGGGGGTTTTTCAGGAGGTCCACTATTTCGATCCGGTACCTGCCAGCCAGGTGCTCCTCGCAGATTTTCTTCAGGTTGGCGAAAGCGGCTATGGATTTCGAAGTCTGCCCGGCTACGTACAATTTCAGGATCCAGATCTCTTCCGGGGGATTCTGCCTGGCCGGTCTCTTTCCCATTACCCGGGTATCTTTCATCTCCTCGCCCCTTTACGGCCCTTTTTCTGCTCATTTACGATCGACGGCAAATCCGCTTTCCGCAGGCGCGCCATTTCAGCCCGATCCCTTTTCCTCTCTTCGACCCTGAGCTTCTCGGATGAGGACATATTCTCTATTTCTTCGATTTCAGAGTCATATTCCGCACGCAGGGCCTCGATTTTTGCCCCCAGGACTTTCCGTCTGCGCTCAGCTTCCCGCATCCTCCTCCTGGATTCAATGCCGGATTCGGCCGACTCCGCCTTTTCCATGGCCTCCTGGGCCGCGCGGGCGCTGCCGGTCAGGACCCCTCCCGGGCCGAGATAGACGTCAAGCAGATCAATGCCCCTGTCGCTCAGCACCATTTCCCGGATCTGGTTGGAATGGGCCATGCCCCGGGATTTCAGGATGTAAAGACCGCGGTTGCGCTCGCCGTTGATCTCGATGTCCCTCAGGAGGATCCACGTGTCGATCAATGACGAAATCTCCGTATCAGTCTGCTCCAGGCTCGCGTTTCCCAGATGGGTCAGGTTTGTGGACAGGGTGGTTATTTTTATCTGCTTCATGTAATCAAAAAGACGCGTGAGCATGGATTTGACTTCGATCCGGCTCCCGACCGCCGTAAGATTGCTGATCGGGTCTATAACGACGACCTGCGGTTTGAACCGGGTGATCAATGTGTGGAAAGTGACAAGGTGCGTCTCCAGGCCGTACATGGAAGGGCGGCTTGCATGAAATTTCAGGAGTCCCTTTTTGACAGGAGTTGCAAGGTCTATCCCTATCGAAGACATATTGCGGGTGATCTGCCCCGGGGATTCCTCAAAAGCGAAATAAAGGCAGCGTTCACCGCGCGAGCAGACGGACTCGGCAAACTTGGCCGAGAGGCTGGACTTTCCCGTACCGGCCGATCCGGAAATCAGGATCGTGCTGCCGCGGTAATAGCCTTTCCCGCCCAGCATTGTGTCCAGGCGCGGAACTCCCGTGGAAATGCGCCCGGTCGAAACAGTGTAGTCGAGGCCCAGGGAACTCAGCGGGAGAATCGATATTCCGTCTGCGTCGATCAGGAATGGGTATTCGTCGCTGCCGTGGGCAGACCCGCGGTATTTCACAATGCGGATCCGTCTCGTCGAGATTTGCTGCTCCACCCGGAAATCCAGGAAAATGACGCAGTCGGCCACATATTCCTCGAGCCCGTAGCGCGTCAGGGTGCTTTCCCCGCTCTCTCCCGTTACCACGGCCGTTATCCCCCTGTCCTTCATCCATTGAAAGAGACGGCGCAGCTCCGCCCGCAGGATGGCCTCGTTGGAAAACCCGGAAAAGAGCACCTCGATCGTGTCCAGGGCGATCCTCCTGGCCCCGATTGAGTCAATGGCATAAGCCAGCCGGACAAAAAGCCCCTCGAGATCGTATTCGCCCGTTTCTTCGATCTCCCGCCTGATGACCTGCACATGGTCCACTGCCAGCAGCTTACGGGATTCGAGGTCTTTGAGGTCGAACCCCATGGACGCGAAATTCTTTTCCAGGTCCGGCGGGGACTCTTCAAAAGTGACGAAAACACCCGGCTCGTTGAACTGGGTAGCGCCCCTGAGCAGGAACTCCATCGCGAAAACGCTCTTGCCGCAGCCGGCGCTGCCGCAGACGAGCGTGGGCCGGCCCTTGGGCAGGCCGCCAAAGCTGATTTCTTCAAAACCCTTAATTCCGGTCGGACTCTTTTCCAGTACGGGGATGCGTGATTTATCAGGCATTTCCTACCTCATGCATTATGTCAATGATTACCGGTCATTGCGTGGCGTATTGTAAACAAAAGGCGGAAAAAAGATATCCTACTATCCCTGAAAAAATGCAGAAAAAACCCTTAGATGGTCTAAGGGTTTGGATGAGATGGTTGCAAATTGTTCGCTAAAATTGAACGGAAGGCAAAAGTTATTGGACCTTGTCTGTCAGCCCGGAAACCTGTGTTGAGACAATCCAGAGCTTTACTGCGCCGTTGCTTTTGAAATACTGCAGGTGGGTGGCCGAGCGGCCGGCTCGCCATTCGTACTGCTCGGCCGATTTGCGGGAGGAGGTGTTCGGCGCGGGCCCGAACTTCTCGAACATATGGCTTTTCAGGTTTTGCCATTTCCCGGCCCCCCGGGTCCGGATGCTGACCCCCATGAACCTTCCCTTGTAAAAATTGTAAATGACAGATTCCAGGCCCACGCCCCCGATATGCAGTTGATCGTTTTGCCTGCTGTACCTCTGAACAATCGGGTCGTCATTCAATTTTACCAGGCCCTGGAAGTCGGATGCGTTGGCCCCCCATTGCATCCCCCGGAAACCGGCCAGGTCCGGGGCGCCCTCAAAGTCGGCAGACGCTGCAGGGGCGTGAACCGGGGACAAGGCCGCGACGGCAAGGAACAGGAAAACGGAAATTATTCTGGCGTACATGGGGCACCTCCGTGAACAGCACCTTACAATAAAAGAGCAGGTCCGTCAAAAGCAGCCTGGACCCGGGAAATCAGACAATTAAAACCTTGCCGTCGTCAGCCCCTTCGCAGAAAGTTTTGTCCAGTTCGGTTAACATGGCTAACATATCACGTCCCATGTGCGTCAATACGAGCCGTTTGGCCCCGGTCTTCCCGAAATTGCCGCTGAGGGTCTTAAAGTCCATGTGGCCTTTCACCTTTTTTTCATAGAAGTACGCCTCAGCTATGAAGAGGTCGGCATCGCGGGCGGCGCTTAAGAGGGAATCGGTCCACTCGGTGTCGCTGGAATACGCAATGGTCTTGCCCCCGGATGTTATCCTCAGGGCGAAGGAGTTATCGACCTGGGGATGATAGTTGACGTAAGGAGTGATTCTGACATCTCCGGTTCCGATTTCCCGGCCTGCTTCGAATTCGCTTATGCTCAGGGAGAACCTTGTTTCCCGTCCCCATGAACCGGGAAAAAGCGCATCGGCTGCCCTGATCAGCATCTTTTCCATGCCCGGCGGCCCGATAATTTTAAGGGGCCTTTCCCGCTTGAACATGAGCTGCGACCCGTTTATCAGGAAGGGGATCCCCCCGTAATGGTCTCCGTGGAGATGCGAGATCACGATCACGTCTATCTCGTTCGGGTCTGCGCCGAACCTGGCCATGCCGGTGAGCGCGCTCGCCCCGCAGTCAAGGAGCAGTTGCTGTTTACCGGTCTTGAGAAGGATGCAGCTCTGCAGGCGCCCTCCGCTCCCGAATGCGTCCCCGCTGCCGAGGAAACATACTTCAATATTGCCCATATCTTGTCCTCCCGACTGAAAAATAGCTGAAAGAGATATGAAAGCCTCTCTGTTATCCATACAGGGGCAGCACCGACCCCTTGAAGAACAGGGCAAACACAACACCCCCCGCAAGGCATGCGCACAGGGCCAGCCTTCGGTCCATCTTCGTAAAATTTGCCGCAAAAAGAATCAGCAGGCACATTCCGAAACCCAGGCAGTAGGGGCAGTAGGTACCATGAACAACCTGGAAACGGACAAGCACCGCCTCGCCGCCGATGCCGCCGGACAGGACCATGGTCTGCAACCAGACAACCGGCTCAATAGACAGGGACCGGGGCAGAACGGCAATGACCAGCAGCGCCGTCATGGCGAGTATCCCGACCGTCACCAGGTCCCGGCCGAGCAATGTCCCTTTCAGGCTGGAACAGGACGTATCGCAGATGCTGTAATATGCCATCAGCCCGATGGCGATCACCGGTACTAAGAGATTTACTGTTCTCAAAAAATTTTCACGCTGCATCGGATGCTCAAATCAGGCCTTCCAGGGCTTTGACAATTACTGCCGCGCCGGTGAACCTCTCCTTCTTCCCGTTTTTGATAATGACGCAGGTAGGCGTCGTATCAATGCGGTCCTCACCGATCAGGGCATTGTAACGATCAAAGACGGGCTTGGGATTGAAAACATTATAGCCGATATTTCTGCTCGCAAAGAGGGCTTCAAGTTTTTCCCTGGTCGTGAATTCGATGGCGGGCGCCGCCCGGAAAAGGACGCCCCGGACGTGCAGGGCGTTCTCGGCGCTGTTATTGTTTTTCAGGGCGTACAGGTAATACCGGGCATAAAGCGAAGAGCCCTCGTGCATGGGGACGTCCACAAAGGTCAATGTTATATTTTTCTTTTTTATGAGTTTTTTGAAGACCGATTCCAGGGCGGGCTCCAGCTGCTGGCAGGGCGGGCATAAATAATCCGAGTACATCCGCACCTCCACCGGCCCGGACCCGTATGAGGGAAACGGATACTGCTGGGCATGAAGCCCGACAGATGAAATCATGATTGAAAACAGAATTGCGGCACCGAAATAAAATCTGGTTTTCATATCCCTACCCCCCGCTGTCGATTCAATGGCCGCTGATCTTATTCCACACCGCATAACGGGTCAAGACATTGATACAGGCCGGCATGACGGGAAGCTGCACGAGGAGCCCGGTGATGGCGATGGATACGGCCCCCTGTCCGCCAAAAGCACGGTCATTGCCGGCGCCGCAATGACCGTGCTTTTGGTTGTCGCGCCGTGCAGGCGGCATCATTGCAATTTCGCTGTCCGGCTATTTGCCCTTGCTCCTGTAATATTCGAGGACCTTGAATGCATAATTGGCTCCCCTCGCAACTACGGGGCCGCCTCCCATTTCGATAGCGACTTCAACAGCCTCTATCACCTGATCATCCGTGGCCCCTCCCCTTAATGCCTCTCTGATGTGCAGGGTTATGCAGGGTTCACAATAAGCATATGCCGAGATGCCTACCGCGATCAGTTCTTTATTTGTCTTGGTGAGGCTTCTGTCCTTCATGGCATTATCGAGCAATTTCATATAGTGCTCATAACACTTGGAATCCCGGGACGTAAACGATTTATGGACACTTTTCAAATCGCTGTTGATCTTTTCGATTTTGTCTATGTCTGTTTTATCCAGCATGATGACTCCTCCTTTTCTGCACATGAATCTACGAGAAACCTATCCCTTTTAATGTCGTATATCCTCCGTCAAATCGGGACACCGCTTTCGATTTCATCCAGGAACGCCAAAAGGTTGTCCCTGACAATAACAAATGACGGCCCTCCTCCGAATTCTACCCCGATTGCCGCCGCTTCGAGCACTTCATCCCTGGTTGCGCCCGCCCTGATCGCGTTGTTCGCATGATTGGCCAGACAGGGAATGCATCGGGTTGCAATCGAAGCCGTTACCGCCATTAATTCCTTTTGCCTGCGGTCCAGAGACCCATGCTTGTAATAGCATTTCATCAAGTCATTGAATCCCTGGAAAAGGTCCGGGGCTTCCTTTTCCAGGCGCGCGCGGTTCTTATTTCGATTCTCCAGTATGCTTTTCGCGGTATCCATTACGAATGCCTCCTGCTACTTCATAGATTTTCAATATCTGTCCGGCAAGGTCCACAAAACCCCCCGCCCCCACGGCCGACTTTTTCTTTGCCTCCCTTCTTTTTTGGTTGCATCATCGAAGAAAAATATTCATAATTCAAATGATTAGTTCTTATATAAATGATAACTTAAAATTATGGATTATAATCTCAACCTCTTACGGATATTTCGAACGGTCGCAAAATTGCAGAGCTTCACGCGAGCGGCAGAGGTTTTATGCCTCACGCAGCCGGGTATCAGCAAACATATAAAGACCCTGGAAAATCATTACAAAACAACTTTATTCGACCGGCTGGGGAAAAAGGTCGTCCTGACAGAGACAGGAGAGGCCCTGCTTTCCTCTGTTGAGAAAATTTTTTATTTGATCGAGCGGTCCAGGGAGGAAATTAACGATCTGAAAGGCCTTAATAAAGGGATTCTGAAAATAGGGGCCAGCATTACTATTGGCGTCTATTTTTTACCCGGGATCCTGGAGAAATTCAAAAAGCTGTACCCGGGCACCAGGATCACGCTCGATATCGATTTGAACCGGCAAGTTATCAGACAGGTCCTGGAAAACGAGGCGGACATCGGTCTGCTCGGCGCCCCGGCCGGCGACGAGAGGCTGGTGATGACCCCGTTCCATAAAGACGAACTGGTGGTCATTGCGCCGGGCAATAAGAGTTGGGCCAAGCGGGACAGCATTTCTGCAGATGACCTCCTCTGTGAAAATTTCATCCTTTCGAGGAGCGGCTCGGGTACGCGGGCCGTTATTGAGGAGCGCCTGAAAGCGGCAGGCGTGGTTCTGAAGAACACGATGGAGTTCGGCAATACCGAGGCCATCAAGAAGGCCGTCGAGGCGGGGCTGGGTATATCGATAGTTTCAAAATCGGCGGTTTCCCGGGAAGTGCAGCTCGGAGTGCTCAAGTCAATCCCGCTGAGCGGAATAGACCTGAAGCGGGACTTCTACCTGATATACCGGAAGGACAAATACATCTCCACGCTGATCAAAACGTTCCTCGAGTTCGTCATCTACAAATCATATTAAAACATTCCGGAGGATTTTTGGGGGAAGGGCGACCGGGCGGCCGCCCTTATGATCTATACATCCAGGTTGGAAACGTACAGGGCGTTGCGGTAGATGAAGTCGCGCCGCGGCTCCACCTGGTCGCCCATCAGGGTTGTGAATATCTCGTCCGCGATGACGGCGTCTTCGACCTTGACCTGCAGCAGCGTCCGCTTCTCCGGGTTCATGGTTGTTTCCCAGAGCTGCTCCGGGTTCATTTCGCCGAGGCCTTTGTAGCGCTGGACAGCGAGCCCTTTCTGGCCGAGGCTGAGCACTGTTTCGATGAGGTCAGGCATAGCCGGGATTGTCTTCTCTTCGTTTTCTCCCTCCCTGAGTACATACGGGCTCTCGCCTATGACATCCAGCTGGCCCAGGAGTTCCCTTATCTCAAAGAACTTGGGGGCCTTGAAAATCTCCTTGTCGATACAGGTCACGAATTCCTGGCCGTTCTTCCTGGTCCGGAAGACCATCTTGTGCGATTCAAGCTCGGTGTCCACTTCTATTTCATACTCGACGCCGAGCATCATTTTTACACGCTTGGCGACTTTCGCCAGCGACTGCTCGCTTGCGAAGTCCTTTGCGGAGAATGCGGGGTCCCCGGCCAGCGCGCGGATTATCTCGCGGTTCTTGTGTTCCCGCTCGAATTTGTCGAGGCGAGATTCGATTCTCATCGCTTTTTTGATCACGGCGGCGAGCTTGTTTCCCGTCAGGTTGTTGCCGTTGCCCCTGACCAGGGTCGCCTTTTCAACGGCGCTGTCCAGGATGAGGTTCCTCATCTCTTCCTCGCTGTTGATATAAAATTCCTTCTTTTTCTCGCTCACCTTGAAAAGCGGCGGTTGGGCGATATAGAGGTACCCCCTCTCTATCAGCTGCCTCATCTGGCGGAAGAAAAACGTGAGGAGCAGCGTCCTGATGTGGGAGCCGTCCACGTCGGCATCGGTCATGATTATGACCTTGTGGTACCGCAGCTTGGCGACGTCGAAGTCCTCTACGTCTTTGCCGATGCCGGCCCCGAGCGCGGTCACGATGACCTTGATCTCCTCGTTCTGGAGCATCTTGTCGAAGCGCGCCTTTTCCACATTGAGCACCTTGCCCCTGAGCGGCAGGATCGCCTGGAACCTCCTGTCCCGGCCCTGTTTGGCCGAGCCGCCGGCGCTGTCGCCTTCGACAAGGTACAGCTCGCTGTGCGCCGGGTCGCGCTCCTGGCAGTCCGCCAGCTTGCCCGGCAGGGCGCCGACTTCGAGGGCGCTCTTCCTTCGGGTGAGTTCCTTCGCCCTTCTGGCCGCATCGCGGGCCCGCGCCGCGTCCAGTGATTTTCCGAGGATTGCCTTGGCGACCGACGGGTTCTCCTCGAAATAGCTCCCCATCTTGTCGTAGATGATCTGTTCGACGAGCCCTTTGACTTCGCTGTTGCCCAGCTTGGTCTTGGTCTGTCCCTCGAATTGCGGGTCGCGCAGACGCACGCTGATGACGCAGGAGAGGCCCTCCCGGACGTCTTCTCCCTTGAGCGACTCTTTGACATCCTTGATCATCTTGTTGTTCAGGGCGTAGTTGTTGATAACCCTGGTGAGCGCCGATTTGAAGCCGCTCATGTGGGTCCCGCCCTCGGTGGTGTTGATGCTGTTGGCAAAGGAAAAGATGTTTTCCCCGTAAGTGTCGTTGTACTGCAGGGCCACTTCCACGCTGCAGTCTTCCCGCTCGCCGTCAACGTAAATTGGTTTTTTATGGAGGACGCCCTTGTTGCGGTTGATATATTCCACGAACGAGATTATCCCGCCCTTATAGATGAACTCGCTTTTCTTTTCCGTCCTTTCATCGGCGAGGGTTATCTTGAGCCCCTTGTTGAGGAAAGCCAGTTCCCTCAATCTGTTCGCCAGTACGTCAAAGCTGTACTCCAGGTCTTCGAAAATCTGGTGGTCCGGCTTGAAGGTCACTTTTGTGCCGCGGCCCCGCGTCTTGCCTGTTACCTCCAGCGGTCCCTTGGGGACGCCGCGCTCGAAAGCCTGGTAATGTACCTTGCCGTCCCTCCTGACCTCGACCTCGAGGAAAGAGGAAAGGGCGTTGACTACGGATACGCCGACGCCGTGCAGCCCGCCGGAAATTTTATAGCTCTCGTCGGAAAATTTGCCGCCGGCATGCAGTTTTGTAAGGACAACCGTTGCCGCGGAGATCCCCTGTCCTTTATGGATGTCCACCGGGATGCCGCGGCCGTTATCGTCGACGACTACGCTGTTGTCCACCCTGATCGTTACATCTATCGTGTCGCAAAAACCGGCGGAAGCCTCATCGACGCTGTTGTCCACAACCTCATAGACAAGATGATGGAGACCTTCTTTACCGGTGCTCCCGATGTACATGGCAGGGCGCTTGCGAACGGCCTCGAGGCCTTCCAGTACTTTTATGCTGTCGGCGGAATAACTGTCACTCACTATTTTTTACTACCTTTTCCTTAAATAAATTTTACGAAGATTTCCGGATTTCCCTTTTGAAAACGAGGACGATAAAAAAACGGTTTTCTCTGTAAATTTAACGTTCTATTATATCTTCATCGGCATGATAATGCACATATAATCGTTTGACTCGCAAGGTTTTATGCTGGCCGGTTTCAGTCCGTCGCGTATCTCGAACAGGACTTTTTTCTCATCGATTACCTCTATGGCATCTATCAGGTAATTAACATTGTACCCGATCTCTATGTCCTTGTCGCTCGGGGATATTTCCACTTCGTCATTGGCTTCGCCGACATCGGGGTTTGTGGAATTGAGCAGCATTTTGTCGCCCGAAATGCGGATTTTCACCCCGTAATATTTTTCGCTGGCGATGACGTTCATCCTCTTCAACGAGCGCAGCATCTGTTCCTTGTCGAATTCGATGGCGGATCCCTTGTCCTTGGGCAGCACCTTGCGGT
>JBDKTK010000300.1:0-4197 GCA_039680225.1 Syntrophaceae bacterium | reverse complement strand
AGGGCCAACTGAGCGCCGCCAAGCTGCGCCTGGCCGGAGTAGACACCGGAGGAAAGATCGCCCCTCTCACCAAGGAGATGAACAATATCGCCTCTGAAATATCTAGCCTGGAAACTGCGCACTTTCTAAAGCAATCCGAGATCGTGACAAAATTGAACCAGCGTATACGGACGCTCACCGACGAGGAAGAGTCCGCAAAGAGAAAGGCGAAGTCGGCCAAAGCTGAAATCGAGGAGAAAAAGGCGCGAATCTCGTCCCTCGACAACGCTATGGATCTTCTGCGCAAGAAGTGGACCGGCATCTTCGATGAAGAGTTCCAGGACAGCACGGAATCGGTTTGCCCGGCCTGCGGCCAGAATCTCCCCGAGGAAAAAGTTGAGGCCGCCAGGGAAAAGGCGAAGGCCGCCTTCAATGTTTCTAAGGCGGAACGCTTATCTTATGTGCAGACGGAAGGCCGGCGCATGGCGGCCGAGAAAGAAAGACTCTCGAAAGAAGTGGAGCAGCTTGAGAAAGTTTCGTTTGAGTGCGCTGACAACAAGGCCGAGATCGAAAGCCTCACGATCGAGCGGAACGCCGCGAAAGCCCACGCCGAAGACTATTCCGGTATCGTCGGCCGGCAGGACCTGCTTGACCGTAAGGCTGCTATCGAAAAGGCAATCGCCGGAGCAAAGGGGGCGGTAGCCGAGGACCGAGCTATCATCATGCAGGAGATTTCCGCAATCGAGCCAAAGCTCGCCGATACCAGAGAAAAGCACGGGCGCTTTGAATACCTTGCCGCAAACGCGACGAGGATCAAGGAATTGAAGGCCGAAGAAAAGAAGCTGTCCAAGGAATTTGAGGAACTGGAAAAGATGATTTTCCTCATCGAGACATTCATCAAGCGCAAGGTTTCAATGCTCAATGAGAGAATCAACAGCAAGTTTGAAATCGTCAGTTTCCGATTGTTCAATCAGCTCGTGAATGGGGGAATCGAGGAGTGCTGTGTATTTACGATCAACGGTGTGCCCTATGACGGCGGCCTCAACGCCGCGGCCCGGACCCAGGGAGGGTTGGACATTATCCGCACGCTTCAAAAGCACTACAAGATTGCCCCTACGGTCTTTATCGACAACAGGGAGAGCTGCACGGAGATCCCCGGAATGGATTGCCAGGTCGTAAATTTGATTGTCTCTGCCAAGGATAAGGTTCTGAGGGTGGAAGCAAAAGAAGAAAATACACTTTTTGGCAGGAAAGTAGCATGAAAACAATAGCTATATTCAAGGCACATCCCACTATAGGCCCCGTAGAGTCGGCGACAATCATCATGGATGAGGAAGTTCCGACATTCGCGCCCCCGGCTACATTGGAAACAGTAAGAGATCTTTATATCGATCAGGGAAAGAAGCTTGCTGATGTGCTTTGCTCAACCCTTCCAGGCGGCACACTTGATCAGCTCATCTGTGAATTACTAACAAGAAAAGCATCCCTATTCAGGGTGCCCCTATTCAATAAAAAGGAGGAATAATTATGGCAGTAAATAAGGCTCAAGAAAAACAGACAGCGGCACCCCCAGCCCAGGTAAAACAGGAATCGCACCTTGCCCTCATGAAAAGGACCGTCGTAGACGCGGTTGCTCAGAAGGTGAGCGAGTTTGTCAAGAATCGGGAAATCGATCTCCCGGCCGCGTATTCAGTCGGAAACGCCCTCAAGGCGGCGTGGCTTATCCTGCAGGAGACGGAAGACAAGAATCATAATAAGGCGCTTGATGTCTGCACCAAAGACAGCATCGCCAATTCCATGCTGGACATGGTGGTGCAGGGCCTCAATCCGATAAAAAAACAGGTTTATTTTATCGTTTACGGCAAGACGCTGACGGCGCAGCGGTCCTATTTCGGGTCCATGGCCGTGGCGAAGATGGTGCAGCCGCTCATTGACGATTTCGCCTATGCCGTCGTCTACGATGGAGACAAGTTCAAATATGGAATTACCCACGGCAAGAAAAGCGTTATCGAGCACGAACAGGAACTCTGTAACGTGGACAAAAAGAACATCGCCGGCGCCTATGCCATTGCCCTGAACAAGTCCGGAGAGCCTGTGCGCACTGAGATCATGACAATCGATGAGATCATGCAGGCGTGGAAGCAGTCGAAGCTGGACCCCGTGAATGAAAAGGGGGAAATCAAGGCGAGCTCCACACACGGGAAATTCACCGCTGACATGGCGATGAAAACGGTCGTTAACAAGCTCTGCAAGGCTATCGTCAATGCCTCATCCGACAAGGCGCTCCTTCTGGAGCGGATGAATCGGGCGGAAGACCTGTCCGACCGGGCGGCGGCGGAAGCCGAGATCGAGGAGCAAGCGAACACCGGCGAGGTTATCGATATTACCACTCAGGAGAAAATTCCGGAAGAAACCAAGACAGGGGAAGTTGACGAAGTATCTCCTGGGGATTGCCCGAACAATCCCGGAAACAGATATAAAAAGAGCTACTGCGAAGGGTGTCCAGAGCGGAATGGCTGCCCGGCATGGGAAGATAATAAGGCTGGATCGAAAGAAAAGAAAGGGCCCGGATTCTAATCATGAATTTCCGGTCTTTGGCCAGCTCCAGCAAAGGGAATTGCTATCTCGTAGAATCGGACGGGGTAGCCCCCCTTTTACTGGAGTGCGGCATCCCAGTGAAGCGTATCCGGGAAGCGCTCGACTTTGGTCTGTCCGGATTGGCGGGATGTCTCGTATCGCATGAGCACGGAGACCACTCTAAGGCCATCAAGGATTTGCTTAAGGCGGGAGTTGACTGCTGGATGAGCGAGGGTACAGCAAAGGCCCTTGACGTGGAGAATCATCACCGCATCAATCTTACAGAGAAAGATAAGGGCTTCAGGGTGGGGCCATGGAGAGTGGGGCATTTTCCCCTTGAACACGACGCCGCTCAGCCCGAGGGGTTTTATATCGAGGGTCCCGATTACGTGACGCTTCTTTTCATACCGGATACGGCATTCGTTAAGAGCCGATTCCTTGGAGTTAATATCCTCGCTATCGAGGCCAACAATATTGAGGAGATCCTGTCGCGCAACATCGTGGAAGGAAACATCCCCGCAGTGGTCGGAAAGCGGGTCAGGCGCAGTCATATGAGCCTGGAAAGGGTAATTGCCATGCTCAAGGCAAACGACCTCTCGCAGTGTCGTGAAATACATCTGCTGCACCTGAGCGACGGAAACAGCGACGAAAATGAGATGCGGCGCAGGGTTCAAGAGGCTACGGGAATAGCGACTTATGTCGCATCATAGTGCGAAATCAAATAACGACGAGAGGTGAACATGGAAAAATTCGAATCCTGGGCAATAGTTGAGCTTTTTGGGCATCAAAGGATTGCCGGAAAAATATCAGAGCAGCAAATCGGGGGGTGCTCTTTCCTCCGGGTCGATGTTCCTGCGTCTGAAAACTCCCCGGCATACACAAAACTTTACGGCAATGGTGCCATTTACGGGATCACCATCACCGACGAGGAAACGGCCAGGGCCGCGGCAAAGCACCTTGGCCCCCAGCCGATGGACGAGTGGTCTGTAAGGGAAAGCTACAAGCTGTTAACCGCAGCAAAAAACGATGATGGGGTTCCATTCTAAAGAAAAGGAGGATTTATGGATCTGAAAGTTTTTATGGCGGACAAGAATTATGAGAAACAGCGATCGGTTTTTATGGGATTAAAATGGCTTTTGAAAGCAACCCTGAAAGAAGCGATCGCCCCCGCGCTCGCATGCGTTCACGTGCTTACGGGCGGCAGGATCGCGGCGACAAATGGACATTTCGCCTTCATCATGAACGGAGTGCAGGGGCTTGATATTGAACCGGGGGTTTACAAACCGTTCTTCTACAGGGGCATAATCGCTCTTGTCGGAATGGAAGAACTTACTCCTTACAATTTCGATAAACACATCGAGCCGCCTTCTGAAGAAACACGCATTTCAGATGAAAAGTATTTCAATCGTGATGAATTTTATCATCTCATAATCACCAAAACCGGGCTACCCTTCAACGTCGATTACCTCAAAGACGCATACAGAAACACTGAAGAGGCGGGGATATTTTTCAACCCTGAAAAACGTCAGCTTCTTATCCAATACAGGGATTCAAATTCGGGCGACATTAGCTTTCTGGCCCTGATCATGGCGCAAGAAAAGAATTAAGGAAAGAAGGCAAAATGACCCCCTACCCCACCGA
>JBDKTK010000299.1:0-32853 GCA_039680225.1 Syntrophaceae bacterium | reverse complement strand
GCAACAAGAATTTTTTGCTTCTTTTTTAAGGCAATCTCACAGGAAAGTAAACAGAACATCAAATTATTTTGTGAATTGATTTTGTTATGTGCTCTAAAACACAAAGAGGGCCGGACATCCTGACCCTGACCTGGCCAATAGATTCAGGTTTTCATGGTGGAGGCGGCGGGAATCGAACCCGCGTCCGAAAATACTCCGCTGCAGCTTCTACATGCGTATCCTTTGATTTAAATTTCGCTTCGGGCAACTCCCAAAGGAAGGATTCGCCCGTTGCTAGCCTGTTTGGGCTTCACCTCCTCCGCTCCAGGCTGGCGGGCTCGGCTATCCTACCTGAATGACGCCCTCATCCGGTCCGATAGGCGGGGCCGGGAGAACGTAGCCGTCTAAGCGGCTAAAGCGTAATCGTAATTTGCGCTTATAGTTTGCTACCTGTTTTACGAGGCCTGGTAGCACCTCGGCATGCCACTACAGCTTCCATATCCCCGTCGAAACCAGTACGCCCCCATTATTGGAGTGAATTGTGACGAGCTTTAGAAACATTGATAATATAACTGCAACAGGGGAGGAAGTCAAGGGGGATGAATGCACCCTCGCTGCAAATTCATCTGTATAATCAAATACTTACAATTTTACCAGGCATGAAGATTCAGAGTTTGGCAGAGATTATGAGAAATTGCACAGGGCGGATTATACCCCCTCACCTCAATCCTCCCACCCGGGGAGAGGAAGATTAAGGGATCAGACACGTCACCCCACCCACTCCCCCCAAGGGGGAGATGGAGCGGTCACTTCGACAGGCTCGGGAACCGGGACTATCTGCCCCGCATGCCGCGCTCGATTTCCCGCCTGGCGGCCTGGCCTTTCATGTCCTCGCGCTTGTCGTAGAGCTTCTTGCCTTTGCCGATCCCCAGTTCCAGTTTGACGCGGCCCTCTTTGAAGTAAAGTTTCAGGGGTATGAGGGATAAACCGCGCTCGCGCGACTTGCCGTAGAGCCTTTTTATCTCCCGGCCGTGCAGCAGGAGCTTGCGCTTGCGCAACGGCTCGTGGTTCATGCGGTTGCCGTGGGAATAGGGGCTGACATGCATGTCATATACGAAAACCTCGCCGTCCTCGACCATCGCGTAGCTGTCCTTGAGGTTCACCTTCCCTTCCCTCATCGACTTCACCTCGGTCCCGAGAAGGACCATTCCCGCTTCCATCGTGTCCTCGATGAAGTAGTTGAGGCGGGCCGTCTTGTTCTGCGCTATTATCTTCTCGCCGGACTGCTTCTTAGCCATTGCCGCCCCCTGCTGCCTGCTCAAGGGGAAAAGGCAGGTAATCGGGTTTCACATGCTTCATCGCCTTGAAGATGTTTTCGCGGATGTTCTTGTTGTCCTTTTCGAATTCCCTCAGGAGCTTTTTGACCAGCGCCCTGCGGGAAGTCCGGCTCGTGGGGCACGGCGTGTTGATAACGGGGAAGCCCCTTTCCCGGGAATATTTTTTCACCAGTTCTTCCCTGATATAAGCCAGCGGTCTGATGATGCTCATCCTGCCCTGGAAAATGTCCTGCCTGGGCATCATGGTGCTGATCTCGCGCCCGTAAAGGATGTTGATCATCAGTGTCTCTATTATGTCGTCCTTGTGGTGGGCCAGCGCGACCTTGTTGCACCCGTGCTCCCCGGCGATTTCGAAGAGCCTCTTGCGCCTGAGCCGCGAGCACAGGAAACATGGATTCTTCCTATTGTTCTCGCCATGCGCGAAAGGGCCGATATCGGTCCTGGCCATTTCGAAATTATATCCGGATTCCCTGAGATAATTTTCCAGGACGGCATACCCCTGGCAGTCCGGTTCAAATCCCAGGTCGACATGCGCCGCCACGATGTGACAATCAGACGGGATGTAGAGCATCGGGGTATTGAGCAGGTCGAGAAGGGCAAGGCTGTCCGCACCGCCGGAAACCCCAACGAGGATGCGGTCGCCCTTTTCAATCATGCCGAAATCGAGCGCCGCCTTCTCCAGCCATTTCTTCAGGTGGAGGAATAATTTCGTTCTTTTCTGCTGTGTCATAAAATCCTTGTATAAGCCTGTAAAGACGTTCCCAAATTGGGCTTGTAATCCTACTTTATCTTGTTTATCTTATCAAGAGAATCGGCCCCGTACCACCCTTCCGGTTCCCCTGTATTCCTTGAAATATTCCCGTGACTGGGATAGTTTTTTGCAGATTCAATCAAATATTTGCCAGGAGGTCCAGATGTCAGAAATTATCCGTATTCACCCCCGGGAAATCCTTGATTCGCGCGGAAATCCCACTGTTGAGGTAGAGATTGAAACCATTTCCGGAACCATCGTCAGGGCATCGGTGCCTTCAGGAGCTTCAACCGGTGAGCATGAAGCCCTCGAGCTAAGGGATAAGGACAAGAAAAGATATTTGGGAAAAGGGGTCGAGAAGGCCCTTCACAATATAATCCACAAAATCCGGCCGACCATAATAGGGATGGACTGTTTCGACCAGCGCGCGATCGATTTCGCCATGATCGAGATGGACGGGACGGAAAACAAGAGCAAGTTCGGGGCGAATGCGATCCTGGGCATTTCGCTGGCATGCGCCAAGGCGGGTGCGGCTGAGCTCGGGATGCCCATCTACAGGTACATCGGGGGTATTACCGCCCGCGACCTTCCGGTCCCCATGGTGAATATCCTCAATGGCGGCCAGCACGCCGACAACAATGTCGATATCCAGGAGTTCATGATCGTACCCGCGGGCGCGAAATACTTCCGCGACGCGATCCGGATGTGCAGCGAAGTCTTCCATAACCTTGCCGCCGTCCTCAAGGAAAGCAAGTACAACACCTCCGTCGGGGACGAGGGAGGGTACGCGCCCAACCTCAAATCCAACGAGGAAGCGATCTCGGTCATTATGAAAGCAATCGAGCGCGCCAAGTACAAACCGGGACAGGACATATTCCTGGCGCTCGATTCGGCGGCCAGCTCGTTTTATGAAAACGGCAAATATGTGATGGCGGCGGAAAAGAAACCGAACAAGAGCGCCGAGGACATGGTAAAGTTTTACGCCGACCTGGTAAAGAAATACCCCATCATCTCGATTGAAGACGGCCTGGCGGAAGACGACTGGGACGGCTGGAAGCTGCTGACCGACGAGCTCGGATCCAAGGTCCAGATCGTTGGAGACGACCTGTTTGTGACGAACAAGAAGCGGCTCGAAAAGGGCATCGCGGGCGGCGTCGCCAATTCGATCCTGATCAAGGTCAACCAGATAGGGACCCTCTCGGAAACGCTGGACACGATCCAGTGCGCAAAAGAGGCGGGCTATACTTCGGTCGTATCTCACCGTTCGGGAGAAACCGAAGACGCGTTCATCGCCGATCTTGCAGTCGGGGCCAACATGGGACAGATAAAAAGCGGTTCGGTATCGCGCAGCGAGCGCCTGGCCAAGTACAATCAGCTTATACGGATCGAAGAGGACCTGGCCGATTCCGGCACGTACCGCGGGAAATCGGCATTTTACAGTCTAAGAAAATAGGGTCTGGGGCTTTAATCTCCCTCCACAGATGGGCGAGGGCTGTGGTGAGGGGGGTAATCGCTCGCTGAGCCTGTCGAAATGAGCACCAAGTATAAAGGCCGGTCACTTCGACAGGCTCAGTGACCGCACAAATAAAAAAGGGCGGACACGGTCCGCCCTTTTGCTTGCGATTCATTTGATCTTACTTCGGTGTAATCTCCTTCTTGAAATTGGAGAGTTTCAGGAAGTGTTTGCGCTCCTCCTCGATGATGTGGTCTATCTTGGAGTGTTGTGCCTTGGGCACCAGATTCTTG
The DNA here is from genome assembly GCA_039680225.1 of Syntrophaceae bacterium. Lineage (GTDB taxonomy): Bacteria > Desulfobacterota > Syntrophia > Syntrophales > UBA4778 > JBDKTK01. The sequence goes on along the minus strand of JBDKTK010000299.1, from coordinate 29,040 downwards.
ATTTCCGAATAGTACAGGATTGAATCGGATTCCCTGTCTATGGCAAAATTCAGAGCAGACATTATGTCTTTGATCCCGGAAAAATCCTGCTCCGCCCTTTTGTTGAATATGATTTTCCGGTCCAGGTAATTCTGCACATACTGCATGTACTCGCCCTGGTATGATTCGAAACTGAACCTGCCTGTCATGTCGAGGCGGGAGAGCACGCTTTGAAAATAAACCTTGTGCTTGATTTCCTCGTCCGCAAGGAAGTTGAAAAGGTACCTGGTCTCCTCATCGTCTGAAATCATTGCGGCATAACGATAGAATCGTTCGCCGTTCTCCTCGATCCGGATGGCAAAATTGACAACGTCAGCGGGATCGAAAATGTTCATAGAATCCTCCTCAAGATTGGTACACGCATTTTTCGTATAAAAAGGGCCTGCTGTCAAGCTTTTTAAGCAAAATCAGCTTACTGCATAAAACAGTTCACATATGTATCTCCACGACATCTCCGTCCTGCATGACATAGTCGCGCTGGACCATCTGGCCGTGGACAGCGCTCCCCCAGACCCGGGCATACTTCATCCTGGATAAAAAGTCCTTGTGGATCATGCCCGCGAGTTCCTCGACAGTGCTGTTGTGAGGGATAACGAAAGGCATGTTCCTGTCGGGCTCCTTCCCCGGGGTTTTGGTGAAAACCCTGATCATGCCCGAGAGCCCGTATATGAGCTTCAGAAACGAATGGAGGTTCATGCCGCTGCGCGTGGAGACCGCGGCCGAAGGGATCCTGGTGCCGCTGAGTTCGCAGAACACCTCGTAGTCCTCGACTTCAGCCGTCCCGTCGACTTTATTCACAGCAATCATCATTCTTTTTATGAACGGCCGCTTGGGGAGGTCCTTCGGGACGGGCTCTCCTTCCGGGTAGATGCGGTTCTCCCTGAGAATGGAAATGGTCTCGTCAAGCTGGTGCAGCGGATCGGCGGTTATGTCGAGCACAATCGCAATGATATCAGTCCGGCGCAGGAGATCGATCAGGGCCGGGTCGGTATATTCCCTCGTCATGGGCGGTGTGTCTATCAGCTGGAACTGGATGTTCTCGAAAACGGCCATGCCGGGAGTGGGTTTGTGCGTTGTATGGGGAAAAGCTGCAATTTCGGGCGAGGCGTTCGTCAAAGTAGTAACGAGCGAAGATTTCCCGGAATTGGGCGGCCCTATTAAAGTAACCTGGGCGGCGCCCTCCTTTTCAATGGAGTAGGCGGTTTTGATCTTGCCGGCGCCCTTGCGCTGGGCCTGCTGCTCTTTATGCTTGGAGATCCTCCTCCTCAGGTCGGCCTTGAGCTTGTCCGTCCCCTTGTGCTTGGGGATAATCGCGAGCATGTCTTCAAGGGCCTCGATCTTCTCGTCAAGGTCACTGGCCTCGCGATATTTCCTTTCAGCCTCATGGTATTGGGGAGGCAGGTTGGCAGGCATTTGTCCGCTCCTTGTCCGGGCCTTTGTCAACTATTCCGGATATACAGAACCGCCTATTATTTCAATATGTCATTTTCCGCATACAGCTGAAATCTCGATAGATGCATCACGCGGAAGTTTTGCCGGCTGCACGGTTTCCCGGGCAGGCGGGTTTTCCCCGAAATACCCGGCGTATATGCCGTTGAAAACCGTGAATTGGCCCATGTCCCGCAAGAAGACCGACGTCTTAAGGACATTGCTCAAATCCATGCCGGCGGCCTCAATTACTGCCTTGAGGTTTTCCAGGACAAGCTTTACTTCCGCTTCAAAATTCCCGGTCAGCATCTCGCCGGTTTTGGGGTCAATCGGGATCATCCCCGATACGAACAACAGGTTTCCGCAGCGGATTGCCTGTGAATACGGGCCGATTGCCTTCGGCGCGCCGGGAGTGCTGATTACCTCTTTCGTGCTGTTCATGGTGCGGCTCCTTCTTTTTAGCGGTAATACATAACCAAACAGAACATGATTGTTTTTTCAAGGTTTTATTAAACCGCCCCAGCCCTTGATACCCCCTCAGGAAACGGGGGCAAGCATTTCCCGGCATTTACACAGAGAGAGAAAAGAAATAAAGCCGCAAACATAATATCAATATATAATGATATTGTGTTTGCAATTTTACACGTTTTGATATATAAGTTGCTCGATTCCTTTCGTACACATGCGCATAAACCGGGAAGGAGATGTCTGATGGCGGCTTCCAGATTTAGCCATGATCTCCAGCAGCGTATTGATGAATTGCAAAGGAGCGAGGCCTTTTTCAGGGAGATGGTCGAGAATCAGGCCGAGCCCGTCTGCAGATTTTCACCCGAGGGTTCCATAATATATGCCAACCCGGCGTTCTGTAATCTGACCTGTCTGGATGCCAAAAACCTGATAGGCAGAAACATCCTTGATCCCGCCCCGGGCGTCGAGATACTGAAATCGATGCCGCTTCTCAGTTCCGAAACCCCCTCTATCTTAGTCGAACACAGGGCCACCATTCCCGGCAGCCCGGGGCGCCTGATCCAATGGCACTGCGTTGCCTCTTTCAGCCCGGGGGGCTCTTTAACAGGGGTCCAGATCCTCGGGCGTGACCTGGAATTTCAAAGGCAGGTTGAAGAGGCCCTTCGGCGCAGCGAAGCCCGATATAGGAGACTCGCGGATAATATACCTGAAATGATTTACCGCTATGACGAGGGCGACAACGGCGCGTTGTCCTTCATAAACAGGGCAGCGGAAAGCATAACCGGGTACGGGCTGAACGACTTTTATGCCGATCCGGAACTCGGGCTCAAGATCATCGAACCCGAGGACTTTAAGAAAATCCAGGCCGTCAGCGACTGCAACACCGAAAGTTGGGAAATGCCCCTGGAACTGCGGATAAGGAGAAAGGATGGAGGTATGGCCTGGCTCGAGTTGAAAGCGCTTCCCATTCTGGACCAACAAGGCGAGTTGAAAGGCGTGGAAGGGATTGCAAGGGACATAACACAAACCAAGAGGATCGAAGCGCTTCATGCGGCGGCCGGGTCCCGGTCCAGCGAGGAATTGCAGCGGAGCGAACAGCGCTATCGCTTAATCGCGGAAGCATCCCAGGACCTGATCTACATCGTGGACCCCGAAGACAGGATCCGGTATGTCAACAGCAGGGCCGCCCGGTTCTTCGAACTCAAGCCCGAAGAAATGATCGGGAAATCCTGGAAAGAATTCGTCTCCGATGAAGCATACGATTATTACAAAAATATGTACGACGAGGTCTTTTCGACGGGGGAGCCCGTCCGCTTCGAAACGGGCGCGGCCCTGACGGGAGACCATGCCTGGGAGGACACGCGGCTTGTCCCGCTGCGCTACAAGGAAGACGACAGCGTGCAGGCCGTGCTCGGCGTTACCCGCGATATCACCGAACGCAAGGTGCTCGAGGACGCCTTCCGCATCGCCGGAGAGAATATCCAGATCGGCATTTACCTCAGGCAGGAAGGCAGGATTGTCTATGCCAACCCCTTTATGACACGGTACCTGGGATATACCGCCGAAGAGCTCAAAAAAATGAGCATGATGGAGATCGTCCATCCCGACTACCGGCAGAAAATGAGGGAACGCAGCAAACAGATGCTCAGGGGCGAAATCAACTCCCCCTACGAATACCGGATCGTCACCAAGACAGGGGAAATCAAGTGGCTGCTGGAGTCGGTCGTCCCCTTCTTTTTTGAGGGCAGGGCCGCCGTTCTCGGCAGCGTCAACGACATAACGAGACAAAAGGATGTCGAGCGGCTCCTTATCAGGGTTGTCAGGGGAAGGGGAGAGAATCTCCTCCTCATCCACGAAGACCTCATTAATGGCGACCTGATCAAAGAGATCCTTGAGGCTTTCGGCTACAATATACTGCTCGCGACCAGCGCTTCGGAAGCCATGTCAATATACCGGGAGACCCGGATGGGCATAGACCTTGTGGTGATTGATAAACTGAAGAGCGGCGCCAGGGACCTCGTCGAGCAGATCCGCCGCATAAACCCCGATGCCAGGGTGGTGCTCTCGAGCGACGTCGTCAACGGGGGCGGCGTAGCCCCGCCCCCCAACCAGTCCAACATCGAATTCCTCGCGGCAAGGATCAGGATCGCCCTTGACGTCGTTAAGAAAAATTGAGGGATTGGAGGCCCGGGAAACCGCCCGGGACCAACGGCCATCAGTGAACCTCCTTCAGGTGTTCACTTCTTCAACCTGTATGTCAAACGTGAGGTCTTTCCCCGCCAGGGGGTGATTGGCGTCGAGGGTCACCTTGCTGTCGTCGACATCCGCGACCATGACGATTATGGGGTCGTCGTTCTCCCTGCTGATCTGCCACAGCTCACCCTTCTTCGGCACGGTGTCGGCGGAGAGTTTGTCGCGGTCCACTTCGATCACCATATCTTCCCGGTGCGGGCCGTAAGCCTTGTCGGCGGGGATCCTGGCTGTTTTGGAATCGCCCTTGTCCATTCCGATCACAGCATCTTCAAACCCGGCGATCACCTGCCCCTCGCCAATTTTGAACTCCAGGGGCTCCTTGTTCTCAGACGAGTCAAAAACGGTCCCGTCGTCGAGCTTTCCGGTGTAATGGACTTTCACAGTGTCGCCGTTCTTTGCTTTTGACATGGGATTCTCCTTTATACATTCCTCTTTTCAACAAGATAATTTCATATCATTGATCACTCTATAATGATACGTCTGATTTGGCCGGTTCCTATCACTTATTTTTCCGGGGTTTTTGACCGTAGCTTTTTCCCTTGACTGGCCATTTTTTCAATGTGATATAAAAACAGAATAAAAACCGGCAATAATGCAGAAACACTGGAGGGCTCCATGGCTGATCCTCAAAACACGTTGGGAGATTTGCTGAGTAAATTCGGCATTTCAATGGGCGACAGCGAATCACAGCGCCAGGATATGATACGCAGGCTCAAGACGGTGAAGGACCCCGAAGAGCGCGACCGGTTAATATGGTCCCTTGCCGGCCAGAAGAAAGAGGCAACCGGCTACCGGCCTTCTCGCGGAGCATCCGGGCGCCAGCCGAAGGCGGAAAAGAGGCTGGAAAAGAGGCCGGCCCCGGCAAGCGTTTCTCCCGTCCCTTCTGCCGCGCCGTCCCCGGGAGTTCCGCCGGCAACCGAGTCCGGACAGCAGATGCGTATCGGCAACATCGTCAATTATATAGTCCCGATCCTGTTTGTCTTTTTCGGGGTCTCAAATATCGCGAAGGCCGTCGAGGCGTTCAGGGCAGGCGCAGAGAAGGAAGAAGTTTTCGTGCAATTCCTGATCGGAACAGGTTTCATAGTCTTTGCCCTGGGAAGCCTGTTCTCGCGCAAAATGAAAAAAGCCGTGGAAAAATCCAAGGGGCGGACCTGACAAGTGTGCGGCCGTTTTGTCAGGGTGAGCCCGTATGTGATAATCGCCGAATCGTTCGGTCTTGAGAAGCACGCAAGCGGCAATGCGGTGGAATGCGCCGAACGGTTCAATATAGCTCCCGGCCAGGAAATCGCCGCCGTTATTTCCGGGCCTGCGGGCCGAAACCTGGAGTTCTTCCACTGGGGGCTCGTCCCGGCCTGGAGCAGGGATAATAAAAAAGGCATTATAAACGCGCGGGCCGAAACAGCCGCCCTGAAGCCCGGCTTCCGGGATGCATTTCGCCGGAGGCGCTGCCTGATCATCGCCGACGGCTTTTATGAATGGCTGCGGGGAAAGGCAAAAAAGCCCTTCTACATAACACTGCGGGAAGGGCGACCTTTCGGCATGGCGGGTATCTATGAAACTTCTCTCAGGGAGGGGGTCCAACGCGCCACCTGCGCCATCCTGACCGTGGCGGCAAACAGCCTTGTAGAGCAATGCCATGACCGCATGCCGGCCATCATCCCCAGGGATAAGGAGGATATGTGGCTCAACCCGGAAGCGGATTCAAGGGTGCTCGGGGAAATCCTCAAGCCCTATCCGGCCGGCCTGATGGAAATGCACGAGGTATCGGCATTCGTCAATTCCCCGCGGTTCGACTCGCCCCGGTGCATCGAACCTTTGGCCCTCACAACTTAATCCAGCCGCTTAAATGTTATTCAGCCCTTTCCGATCCCGAAATCATGCCTGCCCGTATAAGCATAATTTTCAGGAGAATTTATTATAATTAACGGCGTATTTTTTAGATTTGGAAACAAACATCCGTTATGGTAAGTTCAATTATCTCCCCTGCAGTTTGGGGGAGAAGGCCGGTCCCGACCGGTAATAAGAACAAACAGGAGGTGTTATGGCTACCAACAATTTTTATACCCTGCCCGGTCTTCCATATGATTACAAAGCTCTCGAACCGTATATATCGGAGCAGCAGCTTCAGATCCACCACGACAAGCACCACCAGGCTTATGTGACAGGAGCAAACGCCCTCCTTGAGACATTGGACAAGTCCAGAAAAGAGAAATACGACGTAAACATGAAAGCCGTCCTCAAAGAGCTATCCTTCAACATAGGCGGACATATCCTGCACTCGCTCTTCTGGGGCAACCTGGCGCCGGCCGGCAAGGCGGCCCCCAAGCCGATGGGAATCCTGGCAAACGCGATCGACAAGGAGTTCGGCGGGTTCGACCGCTTCAAGCAGGAATTCACCCAGGCCGCCGTCAGCGCCGAAGGTTCGGGGTGGGCGGCATTGGCATTCTGCCTGCAGACGAACAGGCCGTTGATCATGCAGATAGAAAAGCACAACGTGAACGTCTATCCCATGTACAGGATCCTCATGGTCCTCGACGTCTGGGAACATGCCTACTATCTCGATTATAAAAACCTCAGGCCGAAATTCGTCGAGGCCTTCTGGAACATCGTCAACTGGGACGAGGTCAACAAAAGGCTCGAATCGCTGCTGAAGTAAATCAGGTAAACGGGAATCGGAAGGAGCGGAGATTGCGACAAGAAATCTCCGCTCTTTTTTTGAAATCTTGCCAAAACCCTGCCTCCCTATTAAGATTCATAGAGGTTATGAGGGATTCGATACGCGACATATTCGAAAAATACCGCACGATAGCCGTATACGGCATGTCAAGGAGCCCCTATAAGGCGGCCAATTCCATCCCCGAGTACCTGTCGCGCAATCGTTACAGGGTCATCCCCATAAACCCGAATGCGGAGTTTATCGGGGGCAGGAAATGTTACCCGGACCTGATGCAAGTCCCGGACAAAATAGATATATTGGAAATATTCCGGCCCGCCGTATTCGCCGTGCAGATAGTCGGGGAAGCAATCAGGAGGAGAAGCGAACGCGCCGACATAGAAATAATCTGGCTGCAAATGGAACGCAGCGAAGAGGCGCAGAAGATGGCCGAGCAGGCGGGATTTACCTTTGTCCACGGCAAATGCATGTACCACGAGCACAGCGACCTGTTTAATAAAGAATAGAATCCGGAACAGCTATCTGAAACATACTGTCACACTTCGAGCTCAGTGACCGTAATAATATAAAATCAGTGACCGGGTTTGACCGCGCGTTGAGCCTGTCGAAACGAGCATTACCGGGGGCTTATGAAAAGCAGCAGACTGATAATTGCAGCCGATATCGGAGCGACCAAGACCATAGTAGCCGCGTACTCCGGAGATTTCAGGCCGCGCGATCCCGTGCTGGAGAAAAAATATCTGACCGCAGACTTTGACGGGCTCGCCCCAATGCTCAAGGCATTCGGGGAGGACCTGGGACACGCAGTTTCCTGCGCCGTCCTGGGTATCGCCGCCCCCATCAGCGCCGGAACGGCGCGAATGACCAACCTGCCCTGGATTTTTAGAGAAGAAGAACTCAGCAGGGAGGTAGGATACCCTATCACCTTCATCAACGATCTTGAAGCGATCGCTATCGCGGTGCCTTACCTAGCCAAGGGAGATTTTGTTGTTTTATCCGAGGGCGCGCCCCTTCCGGGCGGGAACATTGCTGTCATAGCGCCGGGAACGGGATTGGGGGAGGCGTTCCTAACCTGGGACGGAAAAAGGTACCGGCCGCATGCGTCCGAGGGCGGCCATGCCGATTTCGGGCCCCGTAATTTCCTGGAGACCGAGCTCTTCGGTTACATCCACGCCCACCTGGAGCATGTCAGCTACGAGCGCCTCCTTTCCGGGCCGGGCATTTACAATATATACAGCTTCCTGAAAGACAGGTGCTACGGGAAGGAGCCCGCGTGGCTCGGAGAAGAACTAACGAGGGCCGGCGACCCCACACCCGTTATCGTCGATAATGCAATGGACCCGAAAAAAAAGTGTGAAATCTGTAGGGCAACGCTGAAATTATTCGCGTCCATCCTGGGGGCCGAGGCCGGAAATCTCGCCTTGAAAGTTAAATCGACCGGCGGTATCTATGTGGCGGGCGGCATACCCCCCAGGATATTGCCGTACCTCGAGGGACCGGAATTCCTGGAATCCCTGCAGAGCAAAGGCCGCCAGACATTCCTGGTTTCCTCAATGCCGGTCCGTGTAATTACAAACCCCGGGATGGGACTGCTCGGCTCTGCAATAGCGGCATTTGAGAATGCGTGCCTGTAAAATAAGCGCCCGTTGAGCCTGGCGAAATGAGCGAAACGGGATTTCGTCTGTATGGCACGGTCACTTCGACAAGCCCAGCGACCGACGGTAAATATTTGGGGGAAAGATATTTCAAATTATTCCTGAGACGGAGGCGGCGTGATCGGATTCAAAACGGAAACAGAGACTTCTTTTCAAATTCGGAATATACAGTTTGACCTTGGAGAATACGCGGCCCCTGTCCGCGAAGCTGTCCGGGAGCTTGAGTCCCGGCGCGCGGTGCAGCGGATCTGGGACGGCGACCACACCGTCTGGAAACCGGGACCCGCTGAAATTACGAACAGGCTTGGATGGCTGAGGCTGCCGGAATCGATGCTCAAGGAAATTCCGGCAATCGACTCATTCGCTTCGGAATTGAAAGACGACGGTTTCACTTCCGTTATCCTCCTCGGGATGGGAGGTTCGAGCCTGGCGCCGGAGATGTTCCATGAGATTTTCGGAGAGGCCTCCGGGCCGGGCATGCGGTTTATCGTGCTCGACACGACTGCGCCGGAAGCGGTGCGGACCGCCTCCGAACTTGCTTCCCGCGAAAAGACCCTGTTCATTGTTTCGACCAAGTCCGGCTCCACGGTCGAAACATTATCGCTGTTCAATTACTTTCATAATGACCTGGCCGCCAGGGTCCCCGGGGCCGGAGCTTGCTTCGCGGCCATAACCGACCCGGAGAGTTCCCTGGCCGCGACAGCTCAAAGGCTGAACTTTCGCCGGGTGTTTCTCAACGACCCTGATATCGGCGGGCGTTATGCAGCGTTATCTTTGGTCGGGCTTGTCCCCGGCCGCCTTTGCGGGCTGGACCTGCGCAAACTGCTGGCAGCGGGAGAGGACGGAATGAAAATCTGCGGCCCGGCAACGCCGGTCCGGGAAAACCCCGGGGCTGTATTAGGCGCAGCAATGGCCGTGTTGGCGCAAGCGGGATTGGACAAGCTCACGTTTTTCATCTCCCCCCGCATTGCGCCGTTCGGCGATTGGCTGGAACAGCTCATCGCGGAAAGCACCGGGAAAGAGGGCCGCGGCATCCTGCCCGTCATGGGTGAATTGCCGGGCGGCCGGTACGGCAGCGACCGGGCCTTTGTCTTCCTGGAACTTGACGGCGATGAGTGGCCGGGCGAAGTCCGCCCGGAATTGTCCGGCCGGGGGATCCCGTCGATCACTGTCAAGGTGCCCGGCCCTTACGGCATAGGGGAGCAGATATACCTCTGGGAAATGGCAACGGCAGTGGCGGGCTCCATCCTGGGGATCAACCCCTTCGACCAGCCCAACGTCGAGTCCACCAAGAAAGCGGCGCGCGGGATTCTCGCCGCCATAGAGGGCGGTTCATTTCCGGTTGAACCTGGAAAATCATCCCCGGATGGGATTTCGGTTTACGGCAGCCCGGAAAATGACCCCTCCCTTGCAATCCAGGAGTTCCTGGGCGGCGTATGGGAAGGCGATTACATAGGCATGCAGGCCTATCTTGCCCCTTCCGGCAAAACACGAAACATGCTCGGGCTTGTCCGGGAGTCATTGCGGCAGAAAACTGGCGTTGCCGTCACATGCGGATTCGGGCCGAGATACCTGCACTCGACGGGGCAGCTCCACAAGGGCGATTCGGGGAAAGGCTCTTTCATCCAGTTCGCACCGGGGGCGGGCGATGACATTCCCGTCCCGGGGACCAATATCGGCTTCGGAGCGCTCACAATCGCCGCTGCCCTGGGCGACAGGAAGGCCCTCGCCGAAGCGGGTCGAAAGGTGCTGACATTTTATCTTTCGGACCCTGTTAAAGGGCTGGACTATATTTTCTATTCGTTGAAAAATCAGACATGAATACAAACCAGCTCAAGGAACTGGCCGCGTCTTTTGCCGTCGACTTCGTCACATCCGGAATGAGCGTCGGCCTGGGGAGCGGCAGCACCGCACTGTTTGCCCTGAAGCGGATAGCAAGGCTGCTTGCCGCGGGCGAGCTGGAGGATATCCGCTGCGTCCCGAGTTCTGCCATTATAGAGCAGGCAGCCCTGAAACTGGCGATACCGCTGGTCTCTCTCGAGGAATATCCCGCGCTGGATATTACCATCGACGGGGCGGACGAAGTCGACCACGAACTGAACCTGATCAAGGGCGGCGGCGGCGCCCTGCTGAGGGAAAAGATCCTGGCCCAGGCGAGCCGCCGGGAAATGATCGTCGTGCATGAGGCCAAGCTCAGTCCGGTCCTGGGGTCCCGCAAACCGGTCCCGGTCGAAGTCCTTCCCTTCGGATGGAAGACCCAATCCGATTTCCTGGAATCGCTCGGGGCCGAGGTGAAGCTGCGGTCCGAAAGGCCCGGGGTCTTCCGGACCGACCAGGGAAATTACATCCTGGACTGCCGGTTCGGGCCTTTGACCGACAGGGACGGCCTGGTGAGGGAACTGGAATCACGGGCGGGAATCATCGAGCACGGCATCTGGACGGGACTTGCAACCGACGTGATAGTTGCCGGCAGGAGGGGTGTCCGGCACCTGCGCCGCAATGAAGGCGGCAGGCCTGCTTCTGATTCAGGCCCGGGGCTGTCCCCCGGGCTTTCCTCACCGGAGGGCGCATGAAAAAGGATGTCCTGATCGAGGCTTCCATACTTTCCGCCGATCAGGCCCGGTTGGGCGAGCAGGCCCTGGAAGCCCAGGAAGGCGGGGCCGATGCGGTCCAGGTCGATGTGATGGACGGAAAGTTCGTGCCCAATATTTCGTTCGGCCCCGACCTGGTGAAAAAGCTGAGCAGCATTTTAAAGATCAAGATCGATGCCCACCTGATGGTCTTCGACCCGGAACAGCTGATCCCCCGTTTTGCGGAAGCCGGGGCGGGCAGGATCATCGTCCACCAGGAGGCATGCACCCAGGTCCACCGCACCCTCCAGTCCATAAGAGAACTCGGAGTTGAGGCGGGCATAGCCCTCAATCCCGGGACACCCCTGAGCCTGATCGAGGAACTGCTCGACATTGTGGACATGGTCCAGGTGATGACAGTAAACCCGGGTTTCGGCGGGCAGAAATTTATCATGAGCCAGCTGCGAAAAATCAGGTACCTGCGAATGATCCTGAAAGACCGCGGCCAGGACCTGCCCATTGCGGTGGACGGCGGGATAACCGGGATCACCGCGCCGCTGGCCGTCGAAGCGGGCGCAAAAATCCTGGTAGCCGGGACTTCAATCTACAAGGGCGGTTCATCCGTTTCCGAAAACATCAAACTGCTGCGCGAAAACTCCAACATCCACGTTCAAATTTCCTGATTTAATATTCACTCTGCCGGGGCGATCTCAGACCCGCCCGTTAAAAGGAGTTTTTCATGAAGCTGGCCATAGCAGGCCTCGGCAGGATGGGCTACAACATGGCGTTGCGCCTTGCGCGCGGCGGGCACGAAGTATTCGCATATAACCGCTCCCCGGAAAAATCGCAAAGCCTTGCCGGTGAAGAGCCCCGGATCTCCGTCCTCGAGAGCCTCAGCGATATTATGGACATCTTGCCCCGGCCCCGGATAGCCTGGCTGATGCTGACTGCAGGGACAGCCACTCAAAAGTATGTCGGCCAATTGATAGAAATGCTCTCACCCGGCGACATCATCGTCGAGGGAGGCAACTCCCATTACCGGGATTCAATGAGGCGCGCTGCCGCCGCCGGTGTGCGCGATATCGGTTTTGTCGATGTGGGCACGAGCGGCGGGATCTGGGGGCTTACCGAAGGCTATTGCCTTTCCATCGGGGGCGAAAAGGAGTTTGCGGAGATGCTGCAGCCCGTCTTCGAAACGCTCGCGCCGGCGCCCGACAGGGGATGGGCGCATATGGGCCCGAGCGGCGCCGGCCATTTCACGAAAATGGTCCACAACGGGATCGAGTACGGCCTGATGGAAGCCTACGCGGAAGGGTTCAGCCTCCTGAGGGCGGCCGCGGAATTCAATCTCGACCTTCATAAAGTGGCCGAGACGTGGAGGTTCGGAAGCGTGATCCGCTCCTGGCTCCTCGACCTGACCGCCGCCGCATTGGAGAGCGACAGCGACCTGGCGGGTATCAAAGGCTGGGTCTCCGATTCCGGCGAAGGGCGCTGGACTGTATTCGACGCGATCGGACGCGACGTCCCGGCCCCGGCCATAACTCTCTCCCTGCTCAGGAGGATCGAGAGCCGGCAGGAGGACGATTTTGCGGCCAGGCTTCTCGCCGTTATGAGGAGCCAATTCGGGGGGCACGAAATAAAAAAGGAATGAACCATGGCGGCCACAGACCCCGCGGCTATTGTCATCTTCGGGGCGTCAGGCGACCTGACCCAGAGGAAACTGATACCAGCCCTGCACAGCCTTAACTGCGAAGGCCTGCTCTCCCCGGCGACAAGGCTGATCGGGATCGCCCGGACAACCATGAGCGACAAGGATTTCCGCAAACGCCTTTACTCCGGGGTGGAGGAATATGCGCGGCTCAAACCGGATTACGACGAGATTTGTTCCCGTTGGCGGGAATTCGCCTCGCGCATATTTTACATTGCGGGCGATTACGAGGATGCGGGCACATACGCTGCGATATCCGCGAAGCTCCTCGAAATGGACCCTGAAACAGCAGGCAACTGCCTCTTTTACCTGTCCACTCCCCCTTCCCTGTTCCCGGGGATAATACGTGAACTGGACGTGTCCGGCCTCAACCGGCTCTGCAGGGGCTGGGAGCGCATCGTAATCGAAAAACCGTTCGGGCGCGACCTGGAAAGCGCGCGGCTTCTCAACCAGGTCCTGCGCGAGTGCTTCACCGAGAACCAGGTATTCCGGATCGACCATTACCTGGCCAAGGAAACTGTCCAGAATATTTTGACTTTCCGCTTTGCCAACGCGATCTTCGAACCGATCTGGAACCGCAACCTCGTGGACAACGTCCAGATATTCGTGGCCGAAGAGCTCGGGGTCGGCCGGCGCGGGCCGTATTACGACGAAAACGGCGTGATCCGCGACATGGTGCAGAACCATTTGCTCCAGCTGTTCTCCCTGATGACCATGGAGCCGCCTTCAATCCTCAACGACCGGACGCTGCGCGACGAGAAGGTCAAGGTCCTCCAGGCCGTGCGGCCCGTGCAGCCGGACAATGTGATCTTCGGCCAATATGCAGGATACCGGGAGGAGCCCGGCGTCAAACCCGGCTCCGCTACCCCGACCTATGCCGCCCTCAAACTTCATATCGACAACTGGCGCTGGCGGGGCGTCCCCTTCTACCTGAGCACCGGCAAACGCCTCGCCAGGAGGGCCACCGAGATAACAATGCAGTTCAAGCGCGTGCCGCACCTGCTTTTTGCCGATCATGAAACGCTCGAACCGAACCATATCTCCTTCTGCATCCAGCCGGGCGAAGGCGTGCACCTGGGTTTCCAGGCCAAGGTGCCCGGGACGGGAATGCGCTCGGAACCTGTCAACATGGCTTTCCAGTTCTGCGAGCGTTTCGGCGAACATGTCATCCCGGACGCCTACGAGCGGCTGCTCATCGACGCCCTCCAGGGCGATGCGTCGCTTTTCTCCCGCAGCGATGAAATCGAGCGCGCCTGGATGATAGTAGACCCCGTGTTGAAGCAAACCGAAAAACCCGGTTTCGCCCCCGCCGGCTATGCGCCCGCAAGCTGGGGGCCTGACGAGGCTGCCTGGATGATTTCACGGGATTTCCGCACCTGGCACCGCAGCTGCGGTTTCGACTCCTGATCTCTCTCTTCCCCTTGAAATAAAAGAGGACACGAGCCTAAATTAATAAAGATTCCAAATTTGAAATTTCAGATTTCAGATCGGGAGGCTTCGGAATTGCCTGAAAACAACGAGGTCATGGACAAAGCGCTGGATATAATTGATGGCACCGCTCCCGAATACAGCGGGGGACTGTGCAACCACGCCTCCATGGCGGCCGAGGCATTTTATAACCTGGGCCGCGCCGGAGAGATCCTGCCATGGGTGAGTTTTTACAGGAACAGGCTTTATCTTCAGCCGCCGCCCGAGTCCCCCATCGATGAGAATAACTGGCCCGAGGCCCTGGGCGATTTCGACCGGAACAGCGACTGGGTCTCCTTTTTCGAATACCAAATCAGAAAATCGGGCTGGACCGCGGCGCTCCGCAAGTGGGCGCCGCTGCTCGCGCCGGGATCAATAGGAGGGGGCGGTCACGGCCTGATCCGCGCGGCCCATGCGGCCCGCAGTCTGTGCCGAAAAAGGACGGCCCGGAGGAAAACCGAACTGGCCCGGGCCCTGGCATACTGGGCCTCGCGGTATCAAAAGCTGCCGGGCTTGCCGGCTAATAACGGATATTATTCAAACGCAGCCGAAGCCGTGAAAAATTTGCCCCTGATCCCCGAAAACCTGAAGTTCCGCTTCGGGCTGATATCAAGGAAGCTCCAGGCCCTTGATGGTTTCGAGCCGTTTTCCAGGACCGTTAATATGCTGCGCATCAATGCGGATAACCTGCCGGGGGCCGTTTCGTCCATGACAGAGGCATTCTGCGCGGCATACCTTGCCAGCGTCCGGGACGCGAAGAGTTGCATAGTGCTGGTCCATACCGTGACGCTGCTGGCAGCCGTCCGCATCCTGATCCCCTTCCTGGGCCCCGAATCGGTCCAGGAAATCCTGAATTGCGGCTGGAGGGGGGCTGCCGCAATCTACTGCGTTTTCGGCAAGGCCCCGGGTACAGCCGGGTACATCAAGGTCGATGCGGGGATAGGCCCCCTGATCGACAGGGCCGTGGAAACCGGCGACGAGCATGCGATCAAATTCACGGATGCATGCCTCAGGGAGTACTTTCTCAATCCCGAGCCTGTCTATCTGGCGGCGGCACTTGACGCAACCGAAAGGCTGGGGGAAATATCAAAGTTCATCGGAAAGGAGCAGTAAAGCATGGCAGCAAAATCTCCATACGGAAAGGGGCCGGTAAAGCTGGTCTCCACTCAATGGCTGGAAGAGCGGCTCGGCTCCGGCGAGGTAACCATACTCGACGTCCAGCCCAATATCCACGACTATGTCCTGGAGCATATCCCCGGCGCGTTCTACCTTAACGAGGGCCTTTACAGGCATTATCACGGGAACCAGCCGACACTTTGGATCGAGCCGCAGGACGTGGAGAATCTCTTCAGGTGCGCCGGGATACGGCCCGATCTGCCGGTTGTCGTTTATACAGGCAAGGGGGCGTACAAGGGCTGGGGCGACGGGCTCGAGCAGACCATGACGGCATACACCCTGGCCCGCTACGGGCACGGCAATGTTTATGTGCTCGACGGAGGGTTGGACAAATGGAAGGCCGAGGGGCGTCCGCTCTCCAAGGAGTATCCCAGCCTGCCTTCATCTGATTTCCAGGCGCGGGTGCAAAAGGACTTTTTTGTCGAATACGAGGAATTCAAGGCCATGAAGGACCGGGACGATGTCGTCCTGCTGGACGCCAGGCCGCCCGACGTCTACGAGGGACAGGGCCCCTGGAGCAAGCCCGGGCACATTCCCGGGGCGGTAAACCTCCCCTGGGCAAGCCTGATGGACGACAATAACAAGGCCCTGCTCAAGCCCCTGGATGAAATCATGAAAAAGCTTTCCGACCGGAATGTGACCCCGGACAAGACAGTCATCTGCTCGTGCGGAACGGGCCGTGAGGCGACCAACGAATTTCTCCTTCTGAAGTGCTATCTTGGATTTGAAAAGGTGAAGCTCCATGAGGGCGCATTTACGGAATGGGCCTCGTACCCCGATAACCCGACGGTAACGGGGCAGAGCCCCCGATGATTTCAAATTCCAGATTTCAAATTTTCCGGAGGTTTCATGATCTTTCAACGCATCGAATCTGAAGGGCTTGCCCACTATTCTTACATGATCGGCGACAGGCAGGAAGCCATTGTGATCGACCCCCGCCGGGATTGCGACCCGTATATCGACATCGCGGAGAAAGAAGGCTTCCGGATCACCAACATTCTCGAGACCCATCGCAACGAAGATTATCTCATCGGCTCCATCGAGCTTGCATCCCGGACGGGAGCCGAGATATGGCATGCCGAGCCCGAGCTGGGATACAGGTACGGCAAAACCGTCGAGGACGGGCGGGAGTGGAAGGCCGGGCGGCTGAAGATCAAGGCCATCCACACACCCGGGCACACTTCCGGGCACATGAGTTACCTGCTCCATGACTCGAAGGGGAACCCCTGGGTCCTCTTCAGCGGCGACACCCTGTTTGCCGGGGATGTGGGAAGGACCGATCTCGCCGGGAAGGAGCGGATCCCGGAAATGACGGGGTTGCTTTACGATTCCATCTTCAGCAAAATCATTCCTCTCGGGGATCACGTCGTGGTCTGCCCGGCGCACGGCTCGGGCTCGGTCTGCGCGGCGTCCATAGCCGACCGCGTCTGGACGAGCATCGGGATGGAGCGGCTGTACAACCCCAAGCTCAGGCACACGCAGCGGGAGGACTTTATAAAAAACAACGGCCAGGAATTAGAGGTGCCGCCCTATTTCCGCAAGATGGAAGAGCTCAATCTCTTTCCGCCCCTTCTAAGCAACCTGCCTGTCCCGACCCCGCTTTCCGCAGATAAATTTATGGAACAATCCTCCAGGGGGACCGTCCTCGACAGCCGGCTGGAACTTGATTTCGGTGCCGCGCACGTGCCCGGATCGCTTTCCATCTGGATGGGCGGCATACCCAGTTTCGCGGGGTGGTTCATCGATTATGACCGGCCCGTATTTCTCGTGGGCGAAACCGAGAAGACCGCCGAGGTCGTGAGAATGCTGGCGCGCATGGGCTACGACCGGATCGGCGGCTCGCTTTCCGGCGGCATGCTGGCGTGGCACATGGCGGGAGAGGAAAGCGCGTCCAACGGGATGGAGCCGGTCCAGTCCCTGTGCGGCAGGATCGACGGGGGCGAAGATTTTTTTATTCTGGACGTGCGCAGCGAAGATGAACTCCGGAAGGAGGGGAGGATTCCCACTGCGTTGAACATCCACATCACCCAGCTTCCGGGCAACCTGGACAAAATCCCGAGGGACAGGCCCGTCCATATCTTCTGCGGCAGCGGCCTGCGCTCGACGATTGCCGCGAGCCTGCTCCAGCGCGCAGGGTGGAAAGACATCACCGTTATCCTGGGAGGGATGGCCGGCTGGAAATCACAAAAATGCCCGGTGGAGAAGTGATCTGATATTGTGTTAGAAAAGGTTTTCTAATCCCCCCTGCACCCCCTCCCGGAGGGGGACATATATGAGGAATTCATGGAACAGAATCGCGGCAAGCGAAACCGGCTTTGGAAAGAAAAGAGCCCCTACCTCCTCCAGCACGCGGACAATCCCGTCCATTGGCATCCCTGGGGGGATGAAGCCTTCGAAATCGCCCGCCGCGAGAACAAGCCGGTCTTCCTCTCTATCGGATATTCCACCTGCCACTGGTGCCACGTCATGGCCCACGAATCTTTCGAGGACAAAGGCGTGGCGGACCTCCTCAACAGGGATTTCGTTGCCGTCAAGGTGGACCGCGAGGAGCGCCCCGACATAGACCGCGTCTACATGACCGTCTGCCAGAGCCTCACCGGCAGCGGCGGCTGGCCGCTCACCATCTTCGTGACCCCCGAAGGCAAGCCTTTCTTCGCCGGGACTTATTTCCCGAAACAGACCCGCTCCGGCCAGATCGGCATGATGGACCTTCTCCCGAAAATCAGCCAATTGTGGCAGGCAAGGGGCCGGGACATCGAGGCTTCGTCCGATAAAATTTTGTCGATGCTTCGAAGGGAGGAGTCCGCGAAAGCGGGAAGCGAACCTGACCGGGAACTTCTAGACGAGTGTTTTAACGACCTGTCCCGCCGCTTCGACCCGGAATACGGCGGCTTCGGCGAGGCGCCCAAGTTCCCGTCGCCGCACCAGCTCCTGTTCCTGCTGCGCTACTGGAAGCGGACGAAAAACACTGCGGCCCTGTCCATGGTTGAGAAGACTGTAAAGATGATGAGGATGGGGGGGATCTTCGATCACGCGGGCCTGGGGTTCCACCGTTATTCCACCGACCGGGAATGGAAGGTGCCGCATTTCGAAAAGATGCTGTACGACCAGGCAATGATCGCGCTGGCCTGCCTCGAAGCTTTCCAGGCCACGAGGAGCACTTTTTACGCCGAGGTCGCCAGGGAGATACTTTCTTACGTCATGCTCGAGATGACCGGCCCCGACGGAGGCTTCTTTTCGGCGCAGGATGCAGACAGCGAGGGGATGGAGGGGAAATATTACCTCTGGACTGCCGATGAACTCGCCAAGGCGCTGGACACCGAGGACACAAAGCTGGCGCTCAGGGTTTTCAATATCTCGCCCGGGGGGAATTTCCCGGAGTCGGCAAAATCCAAGCCGGGCGGGAACATCCTGTTCATGTCGAAGCCCCTCGAAGAACTGGTAAACGAGACAGGCATTGAATACGACGGCCTCAAAAAAAGGCTGGAACAGGTCCGCAAACGGCTTTATGCCGCCCGCAACGAAAGGGTGAGGCCGCTCAAGGACGACAAGGTCCTCACGGACTGGAACGGGCTGATGATCGCCGCTTTCGCAAGGGCCGGGCAGGTGCTGGGAGAGGAAATCTACAGCGCGATTGCGGCCAAAGCCGCGGATTTCATCCTTGCGAAGATGAGCGCGCGCGTCGGCGCCGGGAAACGCACGCTGCTGCACAGGTCCCGGGCCGGCCAGGCCGCAATAGACGGAATGCTGGACGATTACGCGTTCATGGTCTGGGGCCTCATCGAGCTTTACAGCTCCAATTTTCAACCGGAATACCTGAAGAAGGCCCTGGAGATCAATGAGGCCCTGCTTGATCATTTCCGGGACCAGAAAGATGGCGGTTTTTATTTCACGCCCGATTTCGGCGAGAAGCTCATCATCAGGAGGAAGGAGGTCTATGACGGCGCAATCCCTTCCGGAAATTCCGTAGCGCTTATGAACCTGCTGCGCCTGGCCGGCATCACCGGGGACCCGCGGCTCGAAACGGAGGCGGCGAGGACGGCCGCGGCTTTTTCCGCGCAGGTCCGGCAATTCCCCTCGGCCTTCTGCCATTTCCTTTCGGCGGTGGATTTCCTGGTCGGCCCGTCTTTCGAGATCGTAATTGCCGGTTACCCGGATTCACCGGACACCTCCGCCATGCTCAATGCCCTGAGGGCAAATTACCTGCCGCAGTCCGTGGTCCTGCTGCGCCCCGCCGGGCGGGAATCCCCCGTCCTGGACGCAGTAGCGGCATTTACTGCCGGCATGCAGCTTCTTGACGGGAGGGCGGCGGCTTACGTCTGCTCGCGCAAGAGCTGCGCCCGACCGGTTTCCGACCCGGGCAAATTGATGGAATTACTGTCTTGAATTATTCTCAAAATATGCCAGCATAATATTATGAAATTCCCCTCCTCAATCAGTCCTGAATTCCTGCTGTACGGGGGATTTTAAATAAACAAAGAGGAGGAACATATGGGTTCTTTGCAGGAGTATTTCGGTAAAGCTTCAGGGACCGGCGTTCTCGCAACAGCCGATACGGCGGGAAGGGTTGACGCGGCGGTCTATTCCAAGCCCTATATGCCGGACGAGGAACATGTGGCCTTTATCATGTCGGAAACCCGCTCCTACGACAACATTGAAGCCAATCCATTTGCCGTTTACCTTTTTACTGAATCGGCGGAAGAGAACAAAGGCCGGAGGCTGTACCTGAAAAAAGTAAAAGAGGAAAAAGACGAAAAACAGATCAGCGACATCATGAAACAGCTTTATTCGCCCGGCGAGCAGAAGTATCAGGCGCAGGCGAAAAGTCTCGTCTTTTTCAAAGTGGACGAGGTCAGGCCGCTCCACGGCGAAAGCAGCGCACTATAGGCGGTCCGGTCCAGCTTATGGAATGGCAATTCAGCGAGTTCAGGATCAGCACGGACAAACGCGAGATTTCGCCCGAGTTCGTCTATAATTACCTGCGGCGCTCCTATCAGTCAAAGAGCAGGAATTATGAGGAAATCCGGAAATCGATTGAAAACTCCCTGTGCTTCGGCCTGTTTCACGGCGAAAGGCAAATCGGTTTTGCCCGGATCGTTTCCGACCTTTCGACGATCTATATGCTCTCCGATGTTTTCATTGTCGAGAGCTACAGGGGCCGCGGCCTGGGTAAATGGCTCATGGAATGCATCGTGAACTCTCCCGAGCTTAAAAACCTTATCGGGCTGCTGGCGACAAAGAATGCCCAGGGCCTTTACAGGAAGTACGGCTTTCGCTCGCCGAACGACCCCCGGATGATGATGTTGAGGATACCCGAAGGCTGAATGATAACCTCACCTCTATGTCCCCCCTCTGGAGGGGATGCGGGGGAGTTTGCATGTTTTTGGGGACGGTCGTATTTTTTGCGTTTAAGCGATCCGGAAACAATTATGGAAAGCGCAAAAAATAGAACCGTCCCCCTTTTATTCCGGTCCCAAGAAAATTCTTGAACATTTCAATAATTCCGGATAGGTGATTTGAAATTCAATCGCCCGGCCGGAGGTGCACATGCTGAAAATCGACAATACCTTTCTCCTTCTCATCGACATGCAGGACAGGCTCTACCGCGCCATGCACGCGAAAGAAGACCTCCTGGAAAACGTCCGCAAGCTCATCATGGGAATGAAGGCGTTAGGGATACCCATAGTCATGTCGGAGCAGTACCCCGAAGGCATCGGCAAGACCATCCCCGAGGTGGCCGAACTGCTCCCGGACACACCCGGCATCCGCAAGCTGAGCTTCAGCTGCTGCGCCAACCGCGAGTGCAATGCCGCCATGGCCGCGACAGAGCGCAACCAGGCGCTCATTGCGGGGATCGAGACCCACGTCTGCGTATACCAGACCGCGATGGACCTCCTGGACTGAGGTTTCGAGGTCCAGGTCGCAGCCGACGCGGTTTCCTCCCGCTCCCCCCTGAACCGGGACCTCGGGCTTCAGAAGATGAGGGATGCCGGGATCGCGATCACCAGCGTGGAGATAGCCATTTTCGAACTGCTGAAGACCGCGGAATCGGACAAGTTCCGGGAGTTGTCCAGAATATTGAAGTAATAAGGTCTTTGTCATCCTGAGCGGCGCAAGCGAAGGACCTTTTATAGATTTATCGGCCGCAAGCTCCCCCGGAATGATACTGAATAATTTATCTCCCGATGGCGTAATACGGACGGGCCTGAAACCCTTCCCCACGGTTCAAAAATCCACCTCCCTGTATCCCTCACGCCACATTCTCCCATATTGCATAGACGCATCTGTTTTTCAGTCCATAATGAAAACTAAATCAGGATTCCCCCTATAGCCGCTCCGCATTTCAGAAACTATTTTTTAGGGAGCAAAATACTCAAGGAGGAGAAGTATATGAAACGCACGGTTTTAATATTGTTTCTGGCGGCGGCTTTCAGTGTCTTTGCAATGTCGGCATATGCACAGGATAAAGGAAGTGTTTCGAAAGGGGATATGAAGTTCGTCATGGAGGCGGCAAGCGGGGGCCTGTTGGAGGTGGAGCTCGGCAATTATGTTGCCCAGGCGGCTTCTTCGCCTGATGTCAAGGCTTTTGCCCAACGCATGGTGACGGACCATTCCAAGGCCAACCAGGAACTGATGACGCTGGCGGAAGACAAGCAGATCAAGCTGCCCAAGGAAATGAACAAAAAGCACATGAAGGCCTACCAGAAGCTCAAGGGCATGCAGGGCGCCGACCTCGACAAGGCATACATGAAGCAAATGGTCAAGGACCACAAGGATGATGTCAAGGCATTCGGCAATGAGGCGAAGAAAGGCAAGGACCCGGACATTAAGGCATTTGCGGCGAACACCCTCCCCATTCTCCAGGAGCACCTCAAGCTGGCCCAGGACATTCAGAAAAAGATGAAATAGGCGAAAAAAAAGGAGGGATGATATGGAAAGAGAAAAGGGCAGAAAGAACATGGCCCGGGCTTTGGGCCGCACGATCAGGGAAAACCCGGTCCCGGCCGCAATCCTGGGTTTCGGCCTGGCCTGGATGGCCACCGAGGCGGTCCGCAGGGCAAGGCCGGAAATGATGCCGCGCGGCATCGAAGTGAACAGGGCCGTCACAATCGACAAACCGGCCCAGGACATCTACAACTATTGGCGGCAGCTGGAAAACCTGCCGAGACTGATCGACCACCTGGAATCGGTCCAGAGGATTTCGGACCGGCGCTCTCACTGGGTCGCGAATACCCCGGTCGGGAGAATCGAATGGGACGCCGATATAACCGACGACCAGCCCGGCAGGAAGATATCCTGGAGATCGACGGAAGGGTCACAGTTCAATACCTACGGGTCCGTCGAGTTCCGCAGCGCTCCCGGCGGCCGGGGCACGGAAGTGAGGGCCTCGTTCCGTTATGAGCCTCCCGGAGGCAGGCTGGCCGCGGTCTTCGCCAGGCTCTTCAGGACGGAACCCTCCCAGGAAATCGCGGAGGCCCTCAGAAGGCTCAAAAGGATGATGGAGACCGGCGAGCCGACCGTATATGGTTCCCTGCGGCACAGGAGGCAATAATGAAAGCGGTCCGCTGGTACGGAAAAGAGGACATCCGGGTGGAAAATGTCCCCGACCCGGCAATCCTCAACGATCGTGATGCGATTGTAAAGGTAACCTCAACGGCCATCTGCGGTTCCGACCTTCACATGTACGACGGCTACGTCCCGGCAATGGAGCCGGGGGACATTCTCGGCCACGAGTTCATGGGCGAAATAGTGGAAGCGGGAAAGGGGGTCCACAACCTTTCCCCCGGGGACCGCGTCGTCGTGCCGTTCCCGATTTCCTGCGGAGGGTGCTTCTTCTGCCGCCACGAGCTCTATTCGCTTTGCGACAATTCGAACCCCAATGCCTGGATGCAGGAAGCCTTGTACGGGTATTCCGGGGCCGGCCTGTACGGATACTCTCACCTTTACGGAGGGTTTGACGGCGGGCAGGCCCAATATGCCCGCGTGCCTTACGCCGATATCGGGCCCTTGAAAATTCCCGATCACCTCAGGGACGAACAGGTCCTGTTCCTCTCAGATATTTTCCCGACCGGGTTCATGGCTGCGGATTATTGCAATATCCACGGAGGCGACGTCGTGGCGGTCTGGGGATGCGGGCCGGTGGGCCTCTTTGCGATCAAAAGCGCCTATATGCTGGGTGCGGAACGGGTCATCGCAATTGATTGCGTGCCGGAGCGGCTCCGGCTTGCCGAGTCGTTCGGAGGGGCGGAAACGATAGATGAATCCAAGGTGGACGACATAGTTGAAGAGCTCATGCTCAGGACGGGCGGGCGCGGCCCGGATTCATGCATCGACGCGGTCGGCATGGAAGCGCACGGGCACGGCGCAAGCCATTTGTACGATGAAGCAAAACAGATGGTCCGCCTCGAATCGGACCGCCCCACGGCCCTGCGCCAGGTCCTCCAGGCCTGCCGGAAAGGCGGCACCGTTTCCATTCCGGGCGTCTACACGGGTTTCATCGACAAAGTCCCGATAGGCGCTGCTTTTGCCAAGGGGCTGGTCATCAAGATGGGCCAGTGCCACGTCCAGAAATACATGAGGCCGCTCCTCGACCGGATCACGCGCGGCGAGATCGACCCCTCGGCAATCATCACCCACCACCTCCCGCTCGAAGAGGCCCCGCGCGGTTACCGGATGTTCCGCAACAAGGAAAACGGCTGCGTGAAAATAGTTATGCACGCTTAACAGGACGAAGATGTTGAACAGAAAAGCCCTGGCCCGGTTGAACCGGCCGGGGCTTTCTATAAAAAAACCGGACCCTGCCTGCGCAGGGGTGAACAGTCCTTCAGCATCTGGTTGACTCAAAAGCCAACAGCTACTAACCTTTATTAATCCCATAATAAGAGAGAATCATGACCGAGTTCTGGCTCAGTTTCCTGCCTATATTCATGGCCGTCAACGCCATCGGGCTCATCCCGATTTTCATCAGCTTCACAATAGACTTGCACGAGGAGCAGATTCACAAGATCATCCTGGAAACCGTGATCACCGCCGCCGCGGTGGCCCTGGTATTCCTTGCGATCGGCAGCTTTCTGTTCCGGATACTCGGGATCACCGTCTCCGATTTCATGATCGCCGGCGGCGCCTTGATCTTCGTCATCGCACTGACGGACCTGCTCACCGTCGAGGGGGCAAAGTCCCAGCAGGTGGACCCGGAAAGCCTCGGGGCCGTGCCTCTGGGCGTGCCGCTGATCGTGGGTCCCGCCGTGCTCACGACAATCCTGATCCTCGTGCCCCAGCAGGGCGTTTTGCCCGTTATCGCGGCCACCGTCTCGAATATCGCGATCGCCGGCCTCATGATGTGGTTCTCCCACCCGATTATCAGGCTTCTGGGAAAGTCCGGCGCCCGGGCCATAGCCAAGGTCTCCGACCTGATCCTTGCGGCAATCGCCGTCATGATGATCCGCCGGGGCCTGGAAATTTTCTTCACCGGCACACAATCCATGTAATCGCCTGATCCGGCTACTTTCTTATTGACACTGCGCCACCCTGCTCTAAGCTTTATCTATAAAAAACTTAAAGGAGGGATACTATGAAACGGTTGATTATTTTCCTGGCAATAGCGATTTTCCTGGTATCCGTCACCGCAATCATGGCGGCGGCCACCAGGACTTATCAGGTCACCGGTCCCGTTCTCGAGGTAAAAGACAATTCCGTAACTGTCCAGAAGGGCAAGGAGAAGTGGGAAATCGCCCGCGACAAGGACACCAAGGTCAAAGGGGATCTGAAGGTCGGCTCAAAAGTCACAATCGAATACAGGATGACCGCCGCGAGCATCGATGTTAAGGAGGCAGGCAAGGCTGCAACCAAGAAAGAGAAACCCGCCAGGAAGTGACACGCACTATGGATGCGCGGGCAGGGCCGGGCCCCGGCCCTGCCCTATACCAGCCATGAGGCCCCTTCCCGACAGGATCACCCTTATTCAAAATAAGGAAATTCCCCGCTATAAATGAGAATTTGCCCAAATTTGGCCGGCGGCGTATTTCTGATAAAATTCGTTGCCATGGGCGCTCCCGATCTTCAAAAAAATCAATCCGGCCTTTCGCGATACACTGCGAATTTTCTTTTAACCGAAGTGGACGGCCGCACTCCGGCAGCATTCGGCGAGGCGATTGACGGATTAAAGCAAAGGCCCAAGAGGATACCCTGTAAATATTTCTACGATTCGGAAGGGTCGCGCCTCTTCGACCTCATCTGCGAACTGCCGGAATATTACCTGACGCGCACCGAGACTTCAATCCTTGACCGCAACATCGATTCGATATTGGGCCGTATCGGCGGCGACATCTGTCTCATAGAGCCCGGCGCCGGTTCGTGCATCAAGGCGCGCCTGCTGTTCGAGAGCGGTAATGTTTCCTCGTTCATACCCCTGGACGTTTCGACAGACCATTTGCGGAAAGCGGCATTAAAGGCGGCTCGAGATTTTCCCCGGCTCTTCGTGCATGCCCTGGCAATGGACTTCACGGCGGATACGGGCAGCATAGGGCCATTGCTGCCGGACAGCTCAAGGCGCGTAATTTTTTACCCGGGTTCCAGCATCGGCAACTTCGATCCCCCGGCCGCGCGCAGGCTGCTCAGCGGGTTCAGCGGATTGTTAAGGACAGGCGACATGCTCCTGATCGGGTACGACCTGGTCAAGGACCCCGCCGTCCTGCAGCCTGCCTATGACGACCCCCGGGGGATAACGGCCGCGTTCAACCTGAACCTGCTCGCCCGCCTGAACCGCGAGCTGGGCGCAGACTTCGACCTGGACTCGTTCCGGCATATCGCCTTCTACAACGAAGAGTTCGACCGCATCGAAATGCATCTCGAAAGCCGGATCGCCCAGGACGTCCGGATATCCGGCGAGACCGTCCGGTTTGACAGTTGCGAGCGGATTCACACGGAGAACTCTTATAAATACAGCATCGCCGGCTTTGATTCCCTGGCGGCCCGGGCAGGATTTGAGCCCGCGGCGACCTGGACGGACCCGGCGCAATATTTCGCAGTAGGGCTGTACAAAAAAACTTTTCCCGTCCGGAGGCATCATGTCTGAAATGTCAGGTCCGCATGGCCGCAGCAAAGATAAACCCTGGCCGGATATTCCCTTGGACTCCTGGGAGGACACGTACGCGACCCTCCACCGCTGGTGCCAGGTCATCGGCAAGGTCCGGCTGAAGCTCTCTCCCATGGTGAACCACTGGTGGCAGGTGCCTTTCTATGTTACTTCCCGCGGCCTGACCACAACCCCCATGTTTTGCGGGACGCAGACAAGCCAGGCCGATTTCGACTTCATCTCCCATGAACTGCAAATTTCAACCATTTCCGGGGACAGGCGCACCGTAGCGCTCCGGCCCCGCCCGGTTGCGGACTTCCATGCGGAAACCATGGCGGCATTCAAGTCGCTGGGAATAGACGCCGGCATCTGGACGACCCCGGTTGAAATTATCGACCGCACCCCATTTGAGAAAGACTATGCACATGCAGCTTACGATCCCGAATGCGCCAACAGGTTCTGGAGGGCCCTCGTCCAGGCGGACAGGGTATTCAAACGGTTCCGCAGCAGTTTTGCAGGCAAGGCCAGTCCCGTCCATTTCTTCTGGGGCTCATTTGATCTGGCGGTCACGCGCTTTTCCGGGCGGCGCGCGCCGGAACACCCCGGGGCGCCGAATGTCGCTCGTTTCGTCGCGATTGAGGCATATTCGCACGAGGTGAGCAGCTGCGGGTTCTGGCCCGGGGCCGGCCTGGGGATGCCCGCCTTTTATTCCTATTCCTATGCGGAGCCCGAAGGCTACCGGGATTACCCGGTCCGCCCGGAAGAGGCGCATTACAACCGCGAATTCGGCGAATTCATCCTGCCCTATGATGCGGTGCGCCGGGCCGCCGACCCGGACGGCACACTGCTTTCATTCCTGCAGACAACCTATGAGGCGGCGGCCGAGACCGGCAAATGGGACCGGGCCGGCCTGGAACGTGCGGACCAGTTGCAACGGTGAGATTAAAATGACTCTGCAGCCGAATGAAAAAAGCGGGATGTGCGGCATCTGTTCGGCGGGATGCGGAGTTATTGTCACTTATGACAATGATGGCCGCATCAGCGCCGTGAGGGCTGACGATGGTTCTCCTTTCAGCCCGATGGGCATGATCTGCAGGGTCGGCGAACAATCGCCCGAAATCATTTACTCGAAAGACAGGGTCCTGCACCCGCTGAAAAGGACCGGGCCGAAGGGCAGCCTCGAATTCCGGAGGATCTCGTGGGACGAGGCCTATGATGAAATAGTCGCGAAACTCGAACGGGCCAGGAGCGAATCCGGGCCGGAAGCGGCGGCGGTCTACACCGGCAGCGGCAGCTTCGAGCGGGCCCTGTGCGACGTCTTCCAGCCCGCCGGGGTGGCAGTGTCTTCGGCATCCAGCGTGCTCTTCCCGTTCGGGTCTCCCAACACGCTGGGAGTAGGGGCGCTCTGCTACGTGGCGTTCGCGATGATCGCCCCCCACGTCACGATGGGGAGCATGTACATCGACATGTACTCCGATATCGAGAACGCCCGGCTGATCGTCATCTGGGGGAAGAACCCCGCGGCCCATTGCCCGCCCGACGATTTCCTGCGCATCCGGGAGGCCCGCCGGCGCGGCGCCCGGATAATCGTGATCGACCCGCGCAAGACCGCCATGGCCAAATACCCGGATGCCGAGTGGGTCCCCATCAGGCCGGGGACGGACGGCGCCCTCGCGCTCGGCATCTGCAATGTCCTGATCGAAGAAGAGCTGTACGACGAGAATTTCGTGAGGGACTGGACGACGGGATTCAGGGAGTTCAGCGATTACGTCCAGCACTTCCGCCCGGAGTATGTCGAAGGCATTACCGGCGTGCCGGCGGAAACGGTCAGGCGCCTTGCCGCAGATATGACTGATATGACCTCCTCCGGCGGCGTTGCGCCGGTGATGTATACCGGGCTGGAATACAACGGCAACGGCGTCCAGACCGTCCGGGCGGTCCTGACGCTGTGGGCGCTGGCGGGCCAGCTCGACAGCCCCGGCGGCCAGTGCTTCAAGATGCGGGAGAACCGCTTTCCCGTCAACCGCGGCGGGCTCATCGCCAATCCGTGCGTGAACAAGGCCGCGGGGCATAACGACTTTCCGCTCTACACGAAATACCGCGGCGAGTTCCATGCCATCGCCCTGCCCCGGGCGGTCCTGGAAAAAGACCCCTACGAGATAAAAGCGCTCATCAGCCTCGGCGCCTCGCTCATCACGTCCTGGCCGCAGTCGTCCCTCTGGAGCAAGACCCTGGGCGCGCTGGACTTCCTTGTGTGCGCCGACCGCCAGTGGACCGCCGACATGGCCTACGCGGACATCGTCCTGCCCGCGGCCACATATTACGAGACAAAATCGTACATGGTCTTCGATTCGGTTTTCCGCATCAGGGAAAAATTGATAGAACCGGTCGGCGAGGCCCGGCCTGATTTTTTCATCCTGGCGGAACTCGCGCGGCGCCTGGGATACGGGCGCCTTTACCCCCAGACGGAGGAAGAGCTTATCGCGAACGCCCTGACCGGCTCGGGGTTCACGCCGGAAGAAGCAGAG
>JBDKTK010000298.1:0-6305 GCA_039680225.1 Syntrophaceae bacterium | reverse complement strand
TAAGCGAGTTGAATGCCTTGGGCCTGTTGAGAGTTATTTTGGCGATGCCGTCCGTTTTTAAATAGAGTACGTTTTCCAGTTCCATTTACCAATACCCTCCTTCATTGAAAAAAACCGACAATTTTAGTGCCGCACGCTCAATAATGAACCGACCACCCTTTCGAGTTGAGTCAGTGTATTGCACTCTTTTAATATGTGGCAGTAAGGGGTGTAGGTTTTCATCTCCGAATCGCCGGTCCCCCAGAAGGACCGCGTTTCGGGATTGAGCCAGATCAGCCGCTTGCAGCGCTCGCTGATCATCTTCAGGATATCGGCCCGGGAATTGTAGTAATTGTTGCGGGCGTCGCCGAGGATAAGGACGGTCGTGTTCCTCGTTACGAGCGAAAGGTAATGCTCCTTGAACTCCACAAACGTCCTGTCGTAATCAGTCCTTCCCCTCAGGATGGGAATATTGGGGTCCTCCTGCATCCGGGTGAGGGCTTCCTCAATCGGGTACCTTTCGAATATGTGCGTGACGTCGGCGAGGTTCGAACAGAACGCCAGGATGCGGATCCTGCCGATCCTTTTCTGCATGCTGTAGAGGAACATCAGGAAGAACCGCACGACCCGGGAGACGGACCGGCTGATGTCGCAGATCGCGATGACGTCGGGGCGGTCCACCTTCTTCTTTTTCCAGAACGGCTCGAACATGAGGCCGCCGTAGCAGACGCCCTTCCTCATTGTTTTCTTATAGTCGAGTTTGCCTCTTTTCGCGGCCTTGAGCCGGCGCGAATAGCGGTCTTCGAGCTGCTTGACGAGCTTCTGGATGATCTCATGCATCTTGCTGAAGTAGCGCTGCTCGATGTTGGTCAGCGTTGTGGTCCTCAGGTAAGACTCCATCAGGTCCTCGGAGCTTTTGGCATGGAGCTGGTACTCGCGTTCCACGTAATTCCGCACGGCTTCGAGGATCCGGTTTTTGCCGTCTTCGAGCTGCGCCGCCGCGGCCTGAGCGGCGCCGGAGCCCTGCATGCTCTTCAACTGGTTCAGCGTGCTGTCGATTTTCGGCATCCCCATTTTTTCGAGCATGCGGACTGTGTAGATGTTCTTCTGCATATAGTAGCGGATCGAGGAAAGGTCTGTGGCCTGGGCGGCGTCCCTGATCAGGGACGCAATTCCGGCAGGGTCGCCGGAGATCGCCATTGAGGCAATGTCGCTGTCGATCATGGACCTGATCCCGGGGTCTATGCGCCGGGGCGCTTCATCCGGGGCATTGAAAAAATCGAAAGAAAAGTACTTGTCGAAGCAGGCCTCAAACTTCTCTTTTTCCAGGACGGATTTGGCGAGGGTCGCGGACAGGGCGTTCCTGAGGGTTTCCCGCTTGCGGTAACCCACGAGCTCTGCCGCCCGGACGGCATCAAGGGTTTCGGAGACGGAGATCCTGACCCCGCTGTTGCGCAGCGCCGCTATGAAGCTGCCGATGACATCTTCCATTAAAAGTACCGTTCCTTATGTCCCCCCCTCTAGTGGGAAAGGATTAAAGAGTATGACTTGATTTACTGGATTCGTCCCTGCGAAAGCAGGGATCAAGCCGGGAATGACGAGTATGGATAAACGCGGTCATTCCCGCGAAAGCGGGAATCCAGTTTCTGAAATACATGCAAATTTTTCAGTTGCACAGAGAGGGCCGTATCTCTTTGTTTTTTTATCCTCCCGCCCGGACAGACGCAAGGATAAATTCGTTAATCTTTTCCTCGACGATTTTTATGTCCTCCTGGTGCTTGAGAAAGACATTCAGGGTGTCCTTGACGAGGTCGTTCGTGAGGGCGTCCGAGTGGAGCAGCAGCAGGACTTTTGCCCAGTCAATTGTCTCGCTGATGGACGGGACCTTTTTTATGTCAAGCCTGCGGACCGACTGGATGAAATCGACAAGCTGGGCCCTGAGCCTGTTGCCGATCCCCGGCACGCGGGTTTTGATTATCTCCCTTTCCAGGGCGGCGTCGGGAAAGGGTATGTAGAGATGGAGACAGCGCCTCTTCAGGGCCTCGCTCAACTCCCTCGTGCTGTTGCTGGTCAGGAACACAAAAGGCTTATTGACGGCCTTTACCGTGCCGATTTCGGGGATGGAGACCTGGAAGTCCGAGAGCACGTCCAGCAGAAAGGCCTCGAACTCCTCGTCGGCCTTGTCGATCTCATCGATCAGCAGCACGGCGCCGTCCGCATGCTGGAGGGCCTTGAGCAGGGGACGCGGCTCCAGGAAGTGGCTGGAGAAAAAAATATCGTCATACTGGTGGAGCTTGGCAATGGAATCGGCAAGCTTGTCCTTGCGGCTCAGGATTGTGTCGAGCTTGTCTTTCAGCAGCTGCGTGTAGAGGAGCTGCTTGCCGTACTTCCATTCGTAAAGGGCCTTCGATTCGTCAAGCCCCTCGTAGCACTGGATCCTGATAAGCGGCAGGCCCAGGTATTCGGCGGTAACCTTGGCAAGCTCGGTCTTGCCTACGCCGGCCGGCCCTTCCACGAGGATCGGCTTGTCCTGGTTGTGGGCCAGGTACACGGTGGTCGCAATCTGGCGGCTGCAGATGTACATCGCCGATTTGAGCCCTTCCTGCACCTGTTTTATTTCTCTGAACTTGTCCGTCTTCACCATCACTCAAAACCTTTCCTTCAGGAGCGCCTCTCCTGTTTTTGCCTGCTTCAGAAAGGAGACATTTTTCCCCAAATCAACAAGCTTCCTTATGTCTTTCCCGAAAGCGTCCTCTTTGTATGCGGGCAGCGAGGCACTCAAGGAAATGAACTCCCGCGCCGTTTCCCTGAACCAGAAGCTCAAGCCCTCCAGCTCCCGGTTCATCCCGAAGCTTTCCAGCACCTCTGCCGAGCGCAGGGAAACTGCGTCCATCGCCGTCAAAATACTGTAGAGCCGTCCGACTTTCTCATGCAAGTCCCCGGAAATCCCGGAGACATTTAAATTCTTCAATGTCGCTGCCAAGAGCCTTTCCAGGCCTCCTGCAATCAATCCTGTCGTAAGGGCATCCTCCAGCGGCCGGAAGGGCAGGACGATGTCCGTGTATGCGGCGCCCGGGTTTCCGAGCATCGCGGATTTCGGCACCCGGCAGCCTTCAAGGCGCAAACCGCAGTGGGGAGAGGATCTGAGCCAGCCTACATCAAGCGGAGTCAGGGAAAGGCCTTGAGTATTGCGAGCTGTGAGAAAGGCCGTGAATCTTTTTCTGTCCCCCTCCCGGGAGGTGACAGCTATGATGATGTAATAGTCCGCAACCGGGCCGTTGCTGATATATGTCTTCTCCCCGCTGAGAATAAACTCTGCGTTGTCCCGTTTCCCTGAAGTGTTGAGATGCTTGGGATGGGCGCCGACGCCCGGTTCTGAAGCG
Organism: Syntrophaceae bacterium; assembly: GCA_039680225.1. Classification (GTDB taxonomy): domain Bacteria; phylum Desulfobacterota; class Syntrophia; order Syntrophales; family UBA4778; genus JBDKTK01. The sequence goes on along the minus strand of JBDKTK010000298.1, from coordinate 2,943 downwards.
GCAAACGAAACTGTCGTTTCGCCCTTCGCAAGTTCAGGAAGGAGCTTATATTTTTGTTCCTCTGTTCCGAATCCCTGGACCATGAACCGGGACACGCTCAGGTGGTACATTAGTGAAAAGGCGATCCCCGCATCTCCGCCGTGTCGGGCCAGCTCCCGCCCGAACGATATTATTTCCGGCCAGCCCCCGCCTGATCCCCCGTATGCGGCAGGGGTCCCGATCCCGCAAAGCCCGGCGGCCCCGGCTTTTTTGAAAACAGCTGCGAAGTCCGGATTCGCAAAGGGCGCGATCTCTTTAGTGGCAAACTGTGCTGAGATTTCTTTCATGTTCATTTTTCATCCGAGAGCATATTGTAAGGTCTGCGCGAAGCGAAGAATCTGTCTCTTGACCCTCATGCTCATCCCCTTTTCCTTGCCGCTTCCGCCCCTTTCCTCAACAGGAACTCCTGGAACGCCCGGTCGTGCTCGACGGTGAACGACTCTTCAAAGCCGCGGCTGGCGTGATCGAGGGCGTTGAGCTTTATGAACTGCAAAGCTGGGAGCGGCGCCTCCAGTATCTGCGCGGCGATCTGGCGGGCCCTGGGCATCAGGTTGTCCGCGCTCACGACTTCGCTGACGAACCCGATCCGGTGGGCTTCCGCGGCGTCGACGCGCTTTCCCGTCATGCAGATGTCGCGGGCGATTCCTTCGCCGACTATCCAGCGGAGAGGCGTCAGCAGGGGAGGCACCCCGAACTTGATTTCCGGGTGGGAGAAAAAGGCCTTTTCCGTGCAGATCCTGATATCGCAGAGCTTCACGAAATCGAAGGCGCCGGCCAGCGCCGGCCCGTTGACGGCCGCAATTGTCGGCTTGGGGAAATACCAGATGTCGCGATGGTACTGCGCCGAAGTGCCGAAAAGTTCATCGTAAAGCCCGGGGTCGCGGAACTGGTCCAGGTCGAAACCGGCGCTGAAGATGCTCCCTTCGCCCGTGAATATGACGAGCTTCACCTTATCGGAAGACCGCCATTCCGCAAGGCAGGCCATGATCTCCCGCCGCATCCGGATGGATATGGCATTCTTTTTTTCGGGATTGCTGAGAGTAATTGTTCCAACGCCGTTCGGCTCGATGCCGGTCTTCAAGAATCCATATTCCATGGCCGCCCCCTTTGGATTATGTATTATGATAAGCTCTGGTTCTTTTTCCCCGTTTCGAATTTTCCAAAGAAGCTCCTCAGCACCCGTTTGTAGCAGTCTATTTCCTCGTCGGAGAAGCCTTCTTTTATCCTGGAATTGGCCTCGTGCAGGATGTCCCTGACCTTGAGCGCTTCGGCAAGCCCCTCAGGGGTGATCATCAGGTGCGAAGAGCGGCGGTCGTTGGGATTGGAATTGCGCTTGAGGAACCCGGCCTTTTCCAGCCGGTCGGCGAGGCCCGTCACCGTTGAGTTGTCCAGCCCCATCAGTTGCCCGATTTCGGACATGGTGCGCCCGTCCTTGCCCTTGAGCAGGAACAGGATGCCGGCCTGCGGCACAGTGATCCTGATGTTTTCCGCCTGGATCGTCTGGTTGAGATAATTGCGGATTTTCTGCTGGGCCGTGAAAAGCAGGAAAATAAGTCTGTCGTCGGCTTTCGTCATGAAAATATCCTTTTACCCGACTCGTCATTCCCGACTTGATCGGGAATCCAGTTATTCTCTGGATGCCTGCTTTCGCAGGCATGACAATGAGGTTTTATTTATGCTGCCCAAGCGGGCAGACGGAAATGCAGTTAAAACAGCAATACTGGAACCCGATGAACGATGCCTGGTAGAGGCTCAGGAAAATCGGGTCCCGCAGGAGCTGCTTCTGCTCTTCAGGCGAAGCGCCCATGAATTTCCGGATGTATCCCATCAACCCGCCGATTCCGTAGGGCTGGGAAATCTGGATGCACTTCATTTCGTCGGTGTAGCCGATCTTCTCGAGGGCCCTGCCGGGGCAATTGTCAATGCACATGCCGCAATCGGTGCAGGCCCTGACCTTTACAGGGGGGTCGGATTTGAGCGGCAACTCCGTGAGGATAGCCGTGAAGGCGACGCGGCTCCCGAACCGGGGATGCACGACAAGATTGTGCATCCCAAAGGTCCCCAACCCCGCGGCCACCGCCGCATGCCTCAGTGACACGTCGCCGATAACGCCGGCCCGGGGGTTTTCCAGGTTCAGAGGATACGAGAAGAGGACAGGGGCCGCCTTGACTTTGAAGCGGTCCTCGATGAACCTGGTCATCTCGTAGGAATGCCCCTTTGCGCAGTCCATCATACCCATCCGGGCGGCCATGGCGACCCTCATGTTGGGCGTGTCGAGCCCGCCGTCTGTCTGCCTGTACGCCAGGACCACAATGGACTTCAAGCCGGGCAGGATTTTTTTCGGATCGGGAGAGCGGGGGGATTTGTAATCGTCTATTGACGCAAAACCGATGTCGTCGACGCCAAGATCGAAAGCCTTCTTCCTGATTTCCTCTTTGGGCTCCATTCAGACCTCCAGGAATTTGGTGTGTCAATATTTGGCATGCCAATTATTTTTTGTCAATCATTTATTTTCTGCCCACAGGAACTTATTCCGGAATTGGAAAAGTCACGGGAGCGTGGATTGAAACCGGCAATACATGCGTAATCACGAAGTGCGCCAGTGGTCGCTCCCCGCACTTGAAGAAGATCAGGTCTGCAGAAGTGGTGAGGCTCGTACAGCGGTTTTACTAGGTTACAGGTAAGATCAGGCTGCTTTTTCCCGAAAAAGCAGCCTGTCCCTTTTAGCTCCGTGTGCTTTCGTTTAATCTTTTTTTAAACCAAGCACCCGTCGCACCTCGTCTATTGCTCTCAACTCCGGCTCTCCCATATTCGTATCCTGCTTGGCGTTCCTTTCCGCCATGAGCAGCAGCGCTTCGACGCTTTCCCTGCCATCCCGAGTCTTGACGGCGCTGCGCGGGGTCT
>JBDKTK010000297.1:0-15259 GCA_039680225.1 Syntrophaceae bacterium | reverse complement strand
CGACAGTGACTACCGCCTTTATATCGACGGCATGCCCCGCTTCCAGGGGGCGCACAATTTCCTGGAATCGCGCGGAATCGACCTTCCCTGCGGCAGCCCCGACGACCCCCCCGAAAAAGAGACCGTCTGCGGGCTCGGCAACAGGAAAAACCGGTATTTCCAGGAGGCCCTGGACCGGGAAGGGGCACAGCCGTACGAATCGACGGTGGAGTTCATAAAACAAATAAAGGAAAGGGGCATTAAAGCCGCGGTGATCTCGTCGAGCCGCAACGCGAAGAAAGTTATGGCTTCAGCCGGGGTAACGGGACTTTTCGATGCGGTGGTGGACGGCGATGTCTCTGCGGAACTCGGAATAAAGGGGAAGCCCCAACCTGATATTTTCCTCGAAGCGGCAAAAAGGCTGGCTGTCGCGCCGGACCGGGCGGCGGTTGTTGAAGACGCCATCGCGGGAGTCGAAGCAGGCAGGAAAGGGGGCTTCCGGCTCGTGGTCGGCATAGACCGCGGCGGACATCATACGGAGCTGAAAGAGCGAGGCGCCGATATCGTGGTTGACGATCTTTCCGGGCTTTCCTGGACGGCAAGCCTCCCCTCGGCGCTGGAGCGAAAAGAAGAGATTTTCGACCGGCTGCGCCAGGGGGTCCCGACCGTGTTCCTGGACTATGATGGGACCCTGACCCCCATTGTCGTTGACCCGGCCATGGCGCTCATTTCCGTAAGCACCAGGAAGATAATAGGGCAGCTGGCTAAAAACCTGACCGTGGTCGTCATGAGCGGGCGCGCCCTGTCAGACGTGAAAAGCATGATGGGCCTCGACTCGGTTTTCTACTCCGGAAGCCACGGTTTCAGCATCGAGGGCCCGGGCAAATCCTTCGAGGAGCAGCGGGGAGAGGAGTTCGCGCCTTCCCTGGAGAGCGCCGTCGCGGAACTGCAGCGGGCCGTCGCGGACCTGCCGGGTGTCCGGATTGAGGAAAAGCCCTTTGCAATAGCGGTCCATTACCGCCAGGCTGAAGACCGCATAATTCCCGATCTGGAACGGCGGATAGATGAGATAGTGAAGCATCACAAGGACCTCAGGAAAACGACAGGGAAGAAGATATTCGAACTCCGGCCGAATATGGATTGGGACAAGGGAAAAGCCCTCCTGTACCTCATCGAGAGAATGAGTGTCGACGGGTCGCGCCTGGTCCCTCTCTACATAGGGGATGACACGACCGACGAGGACGCCTTCCGGGCCGTTGAGAACCGGGGGGTTGGGATACTTGTCAGCGATGAGGAAAGGCCGAGTTCGGCCCGCTACCGGCTCAAAGACCCCGCGGAAGTGGCCGTTTTCCTGGAAGCGCTGGCAAAGATAGCGGAACAACGCTCCGTCAGCGACATATGGAAGCTCGCTTATGAAGGCTTCGACCCCGGCCAGGAAAAATTGCGGGAATCTCTCTGCACTCTTGGAAACGGCTATTTCGCCGCCAGGGGCGCCGCCCCCGAATGCCCTGCGGGAGAAAACCATTATCCCGGGACGTATGCGGCCGGCATTTACAACAGGCTCCAGAGCAATGTCGCGGGCCTGACCATCGAAAACGAAAGCATGGTCAATCTCCCCAACTGGCTGCCCCTCTCGTTCCGCTGCGGGGACGGGGAATGGTTCGATGCCGGGTCTGTCGATCTTCTGGATTACCGCCAGGAGCTCGATATCCGCAAGGGCATCCTGGTCAGGATCGTCGATTTCCGGGACAGGCAGGGCAGGCGGACGCGTTTCGCGCAGCGGCGTTTCGTCCATGTGCTCCACGCCCACGTTGCCGGGATCGAGACGACGATAACGCCCCTCGACTGGTCCGGAAAATTGATAATCCGGTCGGCCCTGGACGGCCGGGTGGACAATACGCTGGTCAAGCGCTACCGCCAGCTTAACAACAAGCACCTCGAGCAGGTGGACAGCGGGGTTACGCACGGCGGGATCATCTGGCTCCTCGTCGAGACAAGCCAGTCGCATATAAGGGTCGCTCAGGCGGCGCGGACAAAGATAAGGAGAAACGGCAACTATACAGAGGTCCAACCGCAGACTGTCCGGGAGGAAGGCTATATCGGGCAGGAGTTCGAACTGGAAGTGACACAGGGGGAGTCCGTGTGCGCCGAGAAAATTGCCGCCCTTTATCACTCCCGCGACCGGGGCATATCTAACGGCCTGATTGAAGCCCAGGGCACGGTCTGGTACGCCGGTACCTTTGAAGACCTGCTTGAAGAACATGTCCTCGGGTGGAGCCACCTGTGGGACCTCTGGAACATAAACGTGGAAGTGGAAAACCGCAGGATGGCGCAGATCCTGAACATCCATGTATTCCACCTCCTCCAGACCGTTTCCCCGAACACGATCGATGTCGACGCGGGCGTCCCGCCCCGCGGGCTTCACGGCGAAGCGTACCGGGGCCTGATCATGTGGGACGAGATATTCATCTTTCCCCTGCTGAATTTCCGGATGCCCGAAATCACCCGCTCCCTGCTCCAGTACCGGTACCGCCGGCTCCCGAGGGCGCTCTGGGCGGCGAAAGACGCCGGCTGCGACGGGGCGCTGTTCCCGTGGCAAAGCGGGAGCAACGGCCGCGAAGAGGCGCAGACCATGCACCTCAATCCCGCTTCGGGGCGCTGGATCCCCGACAACTCCCAGCTTGAGCGCCACATCAATATCGCCGTGGCGTACAATATCTGGCACTACTACCAGGTGACCGGTGACCGGGAGTACCTGTCCTTCTATGGCGCCGAAATCATCTTCGAGCTGGCCCGCTTCTGGGCGGGCAAGGCCGTTTACAACCGGGGCATTGACAGGTACGAGATCTGCAAAGTCATGGGGCCGGACGAATTCCATGACGCCTATCCGGACTCCGAAGAGCCGGGGATAGACAACAACGCGTACACGAACATCATGACCGTGTGGCTCCTCTGCCGGGCCCTGGAAATATTTGAGATACTGCCTGAAGACCGCCTCAAGATGCTCCGCGAGGACCTGGGGATCAGGCGGGAGGAACTGGCGCGGTGGGAGGACATCAGCAGGAAGATGCGGGTCGTCTTTCATGACGACGGGATCATCAGCCAGTTCGAGGGCTACGGGGACCTGAAGGAATTCGACTGGGACGGCTACCGGAGAAGGTACGGCGACATCCACCGGCTCGACAGGATCCTCGAAGCGGAGGGGGACAGCCCCAACCGCTATAAAGTGTCCAAGCAGGCCGACGTGCTCATGCTCTTCTACCTGCTCTCCGCGGACGAACTAAACGAACTCTTCACCCGCCTGGGCTACCGCTTTGAATACGAAACGATCCCCAAAAACATCGAATACTACATGAAACGCATATCGCACGGCTCCACCCTGAGCAGGGTCGTGCATTCCTGGGTCCTGGCCCGGTCGAACCGCGAAGCATCATGGCACCTTCTCAATGACGCGCTCGAAAGCGACATCTCGGACATCCAGGAAGGGACCACCCACGAGGGGATACACCTGGGCGCGATGGCGGGCACGGTCGACATTGTCCAGCGCTGCTATACCGGAATCGAGACGAGGGGCGACATTCTCAGGTTCAACCCCTACATACCTAAGGGGCTCCTGTCAATCCGGTTCATGCTGTGCTACAGGGGGCACCGCCTGGACATCCAGGTGACTGAAAGCTCCCTTCACGTCAGGAGCGCCCAGAGGGACATCCCGCCGATCCGGATCGGCCTCAGGGACAGCGTCTTCGAACTCGAGGCCGGCAACACCATGGAATTCGATCTCGGCGAGGTGCGGGAAAAGCTGGCGGCGCAGGCCTGAGAAGAGATCGGGGAGAGGGGGCAGGAATGGTTGACCAGCCTTATATAGAACTCCTCGCTATCCCGCAAACATCTTGAACTTTTTAAAGATTGCATCATAACAGCCGGATCAGGAATTCCATTGCCGAAATAAGGGATTTCCTGATTGAGCCTGACAGGAATGCTAATACAATCAAGTAAAAATTTCAGAGGTGCGCTGCCATGATGTTCTACATAATACTCGCCATAGCCGTGATCGCAGTCTTATTCTTTCTGGTCCTGGGGTTGAAAAGCTGAGCCCTGCAGGCCGGGTTGATAGTTGGTTGACGGCTGATTTTCATCGGATTATGGAAGTTTGCCATTAACTCCTGTTATTTTCATCCGGCGATTGAACGCGCCCCGGCGAATCTGCGTCCTTGATTCGACAACTGAATCCGGATATACGATCAGCATCCCACAAAAACAGGAGGGGCTGATATGGCGCGTATCGGCATTTTGACCTGTTCGAATTGCACCCGGGAGACAAACTGCGCTTCCGTGGTGTGCCTTGCCGACATGAGGAAAAGGGCCGGCTTTTTTGATTGCTATAAAGATGACCCGGCGCTCGATTTGATCGGAATCATAAGCTGCGCCGGATGCCCCACAGTTGCGGCACCTGAAAAAATCCTCAAGCGCGCCCGCGCTGTGGCCGATTTCCGCATCGACGCCCTTCACTTCGCAAACTGCGTCGTCGCCCTGTGCCCCTTCCGGAAAAAATACCAGGAGATCATAAAAAAAGAATACCCGGCCCTTGAAATCGTCATGGGCACCCACAGGCCCGCCGATGAAGGGCAGTTCCGCGCAGACGTCAAGGAACTCCTCTGCCCGAGCGTCGTGAAAGTGCAGGCCATGACGGACGTGATCAAAGGGACCCTGAAACGCCAGGAGTAAAATTATTCCTTGTTTGTGTGCGCGGTCACCTTTGTCTACAAAGGTCTTGACTGATATAAGCAATCAGATATGTTTGCTTGCATATTCCTTCGGCTGATTGAATCTTTCACATTCCGGAGGACAATTGGCAGGTTACCCCAACTCCAACGAAAGGTCGAACGCGAATGGGAACGAACAATGTTGTTTTTCTGGAAGTCATCGAGTGGTTTGACGAGAGCGGCAGGAGCATAGCGCACCGGATCCCCGAAACCGGTTCGGGCGAGATCAAGTACGGGGCCCAGCTCATCGTGCGGGAGAGCCAGGCGGCGGTTTTCTTTTACAACGGGAAAGCATACGACGCCTTCGGCCCGGGACGCCACACCCTGACCACCGCGAATTTCCCCATACTCACCAAGATACTGAGCCTTCCGTGGGGTTTCACAAGCCCGCTGCGGGCCGAAGTGTACATGGTCAACATGAAGGTGTTCCCGAACCTGGCATGGGGGACGCGCGACCCGGTGGCGTTCAGGGACTCGGAGCTCGGGCTCGTGCGCCTGCGGGCCCACGGCATGTTCAACATCCGGGTGGTCCAGCCCGTCCTGTTTGTTAACACCCTGGTCGGGACGAAAGGGATATACACGGTCGGCGACATCGAGGAATACCTGAGCAGGGCCATCGTCTCGCGGTTCAACGACTACATGGGGGAGAAGCTCGATTCGCTGCTCGACCTCCCCGGGCAGTACGATAATTTCTCCGATGAACTCCAGAAGAGGCTGGCGCAGGACTTCAGCTGTTTCGGCCTTGCCCTCAACCGGATATTCATCAACTCCATCACGCCGCCCCCTGAAGTCCAGAAGGCGATAGACGACAAGAGCCGGCTGGGCGTCTTCGACGACCTCAACAAGCTCGTGAAAATGAAGGCCGCCATGGCCCTGGAGAAGGCCTCCGAATCGCAGGGCGAGGCGGGCGCGGGGATGGGCATGGGACTGGGATTCATGATGCCGGCCATGTTCGCCGATGCTTTCCGGCAGGGAGCGGGGCCGGGGCAGGGCGGGCCCGCCGCAAGCTGCCCGGACTGCCGGCAGTCCGTCCCGGATGAATCGCGGTTCTGTCCCTACTGCGGCCACCAGATAGTCGTCTTCCAGAAATGCCCGGAGTGCGGCAAGAACCTGCCCCCGAAGGCAAAGTTCTGCTCGGCCTGCGGGCGGGCCGTGGACAAGAAACAGCGGATGAAAAAGTGCAAGGGGTGCGGCGCGGCCAATCTGCCGGAAGCCACGTTCTGCAACGGCTGCGGCGAAAAGCTCTGAGTGGTGTTGAAAACTTTCGGCCCCGCATAAAAGGTGCGGTCATTTCGACAGGCTCAATGACCGGTAATTGTAAGCTCACATGACCGCAAGCGATCGCTCGTTGAGCCTGTCGAAACGAGCGTACCATGCTTTCATTTTGAACAATTTTAAAAGGAATTGTTAATTGCCATGTGGCAGGTGGAACACCAGTGCACCCAGTGCGGGGCTTCCGTTATTCTCGAGGAGGCGCAGCGCCTTTTTAAATGTCCTTTCTGCCGCGTGAAGCTGTACATCTCGCCGGGCGATTTCTTCCGGTATTATCTTGCCCCGCCCCCCGATGCGGGCGAGATTATTTTCGTCCCTTACTGGCGCTTCAAGGGCATGGCCTTTTCCTTTGAGAAGGCGAAAGTTTCTTCCCGGATTGTCGATGTCAGCCGCAACGCGACGCGGTTTGATTTCCTCCCCCGATCGCTCGGAGTCAGGTCCCAGACCCAGAAACTCAGGTTCCTTACACCCGCCGTGAGCGGGTCTTTCCTGGGGCGGGACAGGGACCTGAAAGACACGCTGGCGCTGGAAGAGAAGTTTGCGCTTGCCGGGGTGGCCAACCCGAAGATGACTTATATCGGGGAAAGCATGAGCGCAATTTATTTCCCTGTTTACTACCGGGACCTTTCCGTTTACGACGGCCTTGCCGGGGAGCCGATCGCCCCGATGCCGGACGAGGCGGGCCTGGAGTTCTCGGGGCGGCCGGGCGCCGCTGAAGGCCGGCTTTCGTTTATCCCGTGCCTTTGCCCGGACTGCGGATGGGACATGGAAGGCGAGCCGCAGAGCGCGGTGCTGACGTGCGGCAATTGTTCTTCGGCATGGGGCGCAACAGGCAACGCGCTTCAGAAAGTGCCCTGCCATTTTGTGCCCGCGCGCGGAGATTCGCTCGTGCACCTCCCCTTTTGGCAGATTGAGGCTAAAGTGGATTGGGTGCTGGAGACGCGCGCCGACGCCGTCCGGCTCCTGAACCTGCCGGTCGTCGCGAAGCGGGAATGGGAGAAAGAGCCGTTCAGGGCGCTGGTGCCGGCATTTAAGATCAACCCGGAGTGGTTCCTGAAAATCGCGAGGGTGATGAGCTTCAGTTCGGGCGCCTTCTCCCTTGAGGAAGGGTTCCCCAAAGGGAAATTGCATCCGGCGGCTTTGCCTTTCAGTGAAGCGTTCGAAAGCCTGGAAATGGTACTCGCGTACAGCGCTGCGGACAAGAAGGGTTTTGCCCAGTGGTTTTCCGGCGTGAAGTTCGTTGCGAAAAACTCGGGACTTGTCTGGTGGCCCTTCATTGCCTCCGGGATGGAGCTCGTCCGCCCCGACCGGGAATTCAGCATCAGCGCGTCCGCGTTGAAATGGGGGAAGGGGATTTAGTATTTTCTGCGGCGTGGCTGGAAAAAATCCGCTTTACCTTATTTCCTTGCCCTGGATAAGCAGCTGGACGAAGCGCTTGATGTTGATCTCGCTCTGGACGCTCACCGACGTGAACTCGACGCCTGAAAAGAAAGAGCCCTCCTTCTCCCGCGAATTGAGGATCTTTGCATAGATATTGGCGTCCCTGTATCCGACCAGGGACATGTCGAGCTCCATCTTGATCTCCGTGTGCGCAGCCAACTGCCGGTCCAGTTTCGCGAGGATGCCGTGGTAGCTTATGTCCATTATGGTTCCCTTGCGCACTTGCGGCACCACTATCTTGTTCTCCACGATTTGATATGTGAAAGGGATATTGACTTCCACGCGCGGGCTCCGGCGGTGTTCCCGGCGGGGTATCTCCAATGCCAGGGACGGAATGCTCAGCACCTCGTATAAATTGACCGGATTGGCCTTTCCCTTCACAAGCACATCCATGGGTTCGCCTGTCTTGATAAAGCTCAGGCAGCGCTCAAGTGTGGCTTCGCTGATCAGGACCTGTCCCCGCAGGCTGAAGGCTTCTATGCGGGAAGCCAGGTTCACCTCATCGCCGATGACTGTATATTCCGAGTGGAGATTCGATCCCAGCATCCCGGCCATAACCGAGCCGGTGTTTATCCCTATGCCCATGAAAAGCTCGGGCATGTGCAGTACTTTATTGTACGCATTTACCTCGTCCATCGCGATCTGCATTTCCACGGCACACCTCATGGCATTCCGGACGTGGTCATCTTGCGAGTAGGGCACGCCGAACACCACCATGATGGCATCACCCATGAACTTGTCGATGGTTCCGCGATTGCGCACGATGATCTCGCTCATTTTCGCGAGGTAGCGGTTCAGCTGTTCGATTACCATGCCGGCCGGAAAGGACTCGGTCATCGACGTGAATCCTCTCAGGTCCGTCAGCATGATCGTGACCTCCCGCTTAAAAAATTTTTCGCTGAACGATGCCTCGTCCATATCCCCGATCATGCGGACACGGATATCCTGCACCTGCCGGACTGCATTGTCGCTCAAAGCCGCCCCCGTATCGCGCGCAACGATCTCCCGGACCTGCCTGATTGAGTCTTCGTACGTTATTTTCTTCATTAGGGGCCTCTTGACCGGATAGAGTGACCTCCCGGATTATGGGAGCGGATGTGCTAAAAATGGTAAGTAGATCTTCCTCCTTTCGCGTGCGCATGTCAATAAAAATCAATCGAATCAGCTACATGACTCAATTAGAATGCCGGCTTCGCTAAGCGTGGCGATCCCCGTTCGCAGTTATGCCGATACTTGCGGCGTATGAGCGCAGCATGTCCGCATGAACAGGTCGATAACAAATCAGCCTGAATCGGCAACTGCACGGCTACTTTGCGTTTCGATCCATCTGCCAGAGCGTAAAAAGGTTCCCTTGCGGATCGGTCAGCATTGCAAACCAGCCCATTCCGGGAACCGGCGATTTATCCTTCATGAGAGTCGCTCCGAGTTTTTGCGCACGCTCTGCCGCTGATTCAACAGACTCGACAAACACGTAATTCATCCAGCCGCCTTCGTAACCGGCCGGGCGTTTCATCAGGCCGCCATTGATGCCGCCTTTTTGCAGGGGCATGCCCTTCTCATCGGTGTCTACTGTCCTGATCAGCGCGTAATCCATATCCGGGATGGGTACACCCGTCCAATCAAACAGGCTGGTGTAGAACTGACTCAGTTTTTCCGGATCATCTGCATAGATTTCAAAATGCACGACCGGGTTCTTTTTCATACTCCTGCTCCTTTCTTCAATGGCCGGCTATTTCCTCGAGGCCACTGTGCTGGGTTACTCTCTTTTTAAAGTACAGGAGATGTCCTTGTCGATCAGGAGGACTATGACAAAGATGTTCGAGATATCTCATTTGGAATTAAGGAATAGAAGAGCCCGCCGCACATACGGATTACAAAATCAGGACTTCCCCTTTTTCTTCAAAATAGAGCTTGAGCCGCGCCATTTCCAATCTTTCGCGTTTCGATATGGTCCCGCCCCCGAGCCTTTCGCCCCAGTACCCGTTTACGATTGCCGTTGCGGCGGCTTCCAGCCGGTTTACCAGGTCTTCCACCCTCCCCGCCTGGAGGTACATGCTCGCGTCATTTATGAACAGGATGTCTCTCGATTCGTAATCAAGCTGCCGCAGCAGTCCGTCAATAGCGAGCATGTTCTGCCGCGCCTTTTCCAGGGCTTCCTCCGGCGTTTTCGAACTGAGGCGCGGCGGGTCGAAGCGGCCGCCCATGTAGAGGACTCCACACCCTTCGGGCGGCGTCAATTTACCGCCGACCCCGGTGAGACCCGCTTTGCTTTCCGGCTCTTTCGGGATCTGCGGCGCCATATCAAGGATTGCAATCCTCTCGCCGAAACCCATTGCGCACATTGCATCCAGGACTTTCTTCGTCAACGTGGTCTTCCCGGTATTGATTTCGCCCAGGATCAGGGTTTTGCGGTTGAGATAATCTTCAGCGCGAAAGTCCCGCATCTAAATTTTCCTCCGGCCCTGGAACGTTTCGGGCAGCAGAAAAAGCAGGCCCGCGCCCAGCAGGTATATTGCGCAGGTGACGGCAAGGCCCGTCTGCAAGCCCTGGACCTTCCCGATGTAGCCGATCGTGAAGGGGGCGAGCACTGCGCCGATCCGGCCCATGTTCCAGCAGAATCCGCCCGCATATGCGCAAAGCCGCTCCGGGAAGAGCTCGGAATAGTAAGCGCCCAGCACGCCGCCGGACCCGCACAGGCCGAAGCCGACCACGATCCCCCACCAGAAAAGGAACGTGGGATTCTCGACCACGATATAGACCGCAACGGCGGCCCCGATCGTGATGAAAGATGCAATGATGGCCCGCCGGCGGCCGATCCAATCCGAGAGCAGGCCGAAGAACTGGAACCCGAGGAACATCCCCATGTACATGACCATGGAAAACCCGGCCATTGCGGTCAGGCTCAGGCCCCTTTCCTTTGTCAGGAATGTAGGTATCCAGAATGCGGCGCCCCAGTAGCCTGCAAGATTGACGACGCTCACGAGCGATCCCAGGATAGTCGTCTTCGCCAGGGGGCCCGCGAAAATCGCCCCGATCCCCACGCTGGATTTCATCCCGCTGCCTGCCTGGTCCGTTCTCGGCGGATCGGGCGGCACAAGCCGCATCACCACGAAAGCCGCGGGAATGGAAGCGGTTCCCGCAATGAACAGCAGCTGCCACTCAAAATGGAGCACGAGCCGCCCGACCAGGGACGCGAGGACTGCGCCGATCGCAAAGCTGCTGAATACAAACGAGGCGGCCCGCCCGCGGTATTGCGGCGCCCAATGCGAGGCGATCAGGGCGGCGCAGGGGCCCCAGATGCCGCCGATTGCAATCCCCGCGGCAAACCTCAGGACCATCCATTGGGCCCAGGAGTCGATGAAGTACACGGCGCCCATCCCGATGCCCAGCCACACGAGCGCCAGCAGCAGGGCGAAGCGCCGGCCGTAATTCTCGGCTATGAGACCGAAGACGATACTCCCGGCCATGGCGCCCAGCATCGTAGCGGAACCCAGCAGCCCTCCCTCGGGGAGCGAGATGTTCAGGACCTTCAGCAGGACGGGCATGGCAATGGCGAGGACCAGCAGATCGTAGCTGTCAAACAGATAGGTCAAAAAGGCGGCCCAGAGCACCGGCCACCGGTAACGGGTGCCGCTCATCGCCCGGCCCCTTTCAGCAGGGACGAGAGCCGCCGGGCCGCATCCCGGATATCCGCCCGGCCCATGACCGCCGAGACGACGGCCACGCCGTCCACCCCCGTTTCCATGACCGCCGGCGCATTCCCGGCGGTGATGCCGCCGATGGCGACTATCGGTATCCTCACGGCGGATTTGATGGCGCCCAGCTCTTTAAGGCTGACGCTCTCGGTGCCGCTTTTCGTTGCTGTCGGAAAGACGGCCCCCACCCCCAGGTAGTCGGCGCCCTGTTCCTGGTACAGCAGGGCCTCTTCCACCGTGGCCGCGGAAGAGCCGATGATTTTGCCGCCGCCCAGCAGTTTGCGGGCAATCGGAACAGGCATATCGTCGGGGCCGAGGTGGACTCCATCGGCGCCGGCCGCCAGCGCGATGTCGACCCTGTCGTTGATTATCAGGGGGATGCCGTGCCTGTCGGTCACGGCTTTAATTGCCAGGGCGAGTTCAAGATAGTCTCTCGAGGATATCTCTTTTTCGCGTAGCTGGATGACGGTCGCGCCTCCCAGGATAGCCTCCTCGACACAACGCGGAAGCGTCCTTTCGCCGAGCCAGCGGCGGTCTGTTACCAGGTAAAGTGTGAAGTCAAGATATGGCCTGACCACGTTATGTCTCCTTTCTTATAAAAAAAGCCGCTCCCCTTTCGGGAAACGGCTGTCAATGTTTTGCACATGCAGCTCATTTCCCTACGCAGGCATTACCCTGATCAGGTCGGAAGGGTTGCCGAACCCGGCATCTCAGTCCCCAACGGGACACCCCTAACGAGCGGTGAATAGACTACGATTTCAAAATTATATTGTCAAGCGAGGGTTGATGCTTTTAAACATTTTTCATCGCAGCATCCATATAATCTGCAGATCGGCGCTTTGTGCCGGTAAATCTCGTTGATTTTGGGGGGCAGGAAATTATCCGCCCATATGAATGGCATGTCCCGCGGCCATAAGAAGGGCCATGATTATAATGGCCCCGGCCAGTGTTGCCTCGCGGCGTATCGGGGAGACATGATGAATAATGATTCTGAAGTAATTCGATAATGCCCTGCGGTTCAGCATGATATGCCAGATCGAGAATACCACGAAAAGAACGCCAAGAATATTATGCGCGAACATCCAGGCGTGCCGTGTTGCGGAAAACGATGAAAAACCGTAAACATGGTTTGCTATGCCGGAGACAGGCAGTCCCAGGCCGCTCAATAAGATCATATAGATTACGAAAGCGCGAGTGTTAAAGTTTTTTGCCGTCGGTTCTTTCATGTCTTTTTATCTCCATTTTTTCCAGGAATTCACGCAGCTTCGCCAGGACGCCCGCAGCCGCGGCCATATCTTCAGGGCTGATATATGCGGCGAGGGAGCTCTCCAGCTCATGGCTGCGCTCGTGTATTTTTTTGAAGACAGTCATCCCCCTGGCCGAGAGTTTCACATGGCTGCGCCTGCCGTCCCGGGGGTCCTGCCGGCGGAGAACAAGCCCGGCTTTTTCCATTTCCTTGATCTGGCGGGTCACCGCCGCGGCGTTGATGCCCAGCCCGCGGGCCAGCTCCATAATGCCGATATCGTCCGGCAGGATGTTGGCCAGTATCCGCATGAGGGCAAAGCGGGACGCCGGCATGCCGACCTCCCGCGAGAATCCGCTCATCAGGACCTGGTGGGTCCGGACAATCTCCCTCAGCAGGTGCGGTTCGCGGCCGGTATGGTGCAGGTTGCCGGAATTGGGTTTCCGGGGTGTTTTCATGGGGATATACTTGCAAATGTCATTGACATTGTCAAGTATATTTCCGGCACTTTATTCCTGACGGGAAAACGGGTCGGTTCAGTATTCCTTTACCGGGTTCAGGTTGAGGATGCGCCTGATCTCGATCAGTTCGCTCAAATGAAAGGCGTTGTGGTCGGCGACGAGGAGGACCTCGCGGAATATATTGTACCCCTTCGCGTGCGGGATCGGGCTGAAGAAATCGGTCGTGGGGTCCGATACGATCGCCTCCACCGCTTTCAGGTCGGAGCGGATCGCCTTGACGATTTTGTTCCACCCGGCGGGCGTTGCTTTTGCGCCCGGCTGCGGCCAATAGTCATCGGGGAAGTCCGGCGAAACGTGGTTGGGGTCCCTGACGAATTCCAGGATGTCCCATTGCGTTATCCGCATGTGTTCCAGGACGTGCCACACCATGTAGCCGGCGTTGGGGACCTGGCGGTTGATTTCCTCCAGGGGGAAGCCCGCGACGGCATCGCCGAAATCCATGTGGGCCTGCCCGCCCTTCAAAAGGGCAAGCAGCTCTTTGCGCATTACTTTATCGGGATTCATTTTTTGCCTCGTGACCAAACGGATTTTTTGTAAATCGGTGAAGAAAGATGAACCTCACCGGCACGAAACAAACCGGACGGCGTTCATTGACGTTTTGATTACCTCCGAGAGCAGGCGCAGGGCCGTGTTGATCTGGTCTTCCGTATTGTCGAGGCCCAGCGAAAAGCGCAGGGCGCAATGCGCGTCCTCTTCGGAGAGCCCCATCGCGAGCAGGACCTGCGACGGCCTGGGCGAGCCCGACTTGCAGGCGGACCCCGACGAGAAGAAAACTCCCTTGAAGTCGAGCGCCAGAACAAGCGATTCCCCGCGGATGCCCGGCAATACCACATTCAGGGTGTTGGGGAGCCTCCGGTCCGGATGGCCGGCGAGTTTTGTCCCGGGGTGGATGTTTACAATCCCGTCATACAGCATGTCGCGCATTTTCCTGACGCGTTCCATATCGTCGAGCTGCCGCGCCGCGAGCCGCGCCGCCGCCCCGGTCCCCACGATGCCCAGCGTGTTTTCCGTCCCGCCGCGCCGGCCGCCTTCCTGCTTGCCGCCGTGGATGAGCGGGGGGACCTCCAGCCCCTTTCGCACGTACACGGCCCCGACGCCCTTGGGCCCGTGGAATTTGTGGCCCGAAAGCGTGAGGAAATCGGCGGCCCATGCCTGTACGTCTACAGGTATCTTTCCCACGGCCTGTACCGCGTCCGTGTGGAACAGCACGCCTCTTCCCCTCGCAGTCCGGGCCAGCTCGGCAACCGGCTGGATGGAGCCGGTTTCGTTATTGGCCGCCATAATGCTGACCAGGCACGTCCTTTCATTGATGGCGGCCGCCAGGTCGTCCGGGCTGATAATCCCATAGCCGTCGACCGGAAGATAGGTGACATTGAAGCCGTTCTTTTCCAGCCACTGGCAGGCGTTCAGGACGGAGGGGTGCTCAATCGCGGACGTGATGACGTGATTTTTAAATCCGGCGTTCGCGAGGGCTACTCCCTTGATGACAAAATTATTCCCCTCCGAACCGCCGCTCGTGAATGTGAGGCGCCGCGGCGTGCAGTTGATCAGCAGCGCGAGGCTCTTGCGGGCGGCGTCAATCGCGCTGTGCGCCTCCCTCCCCGCCGCATAGATGCTGGAGGGGTTCCCGTAGCACTCCAGGTGTTCAAGCATGGCCTTTTGCACTTCCGGGTCCAGGGCCGTAGTGGCGTTGTTGTCCAGGTATATGCGGGGCGCTGCGGCTTTCTGCGCAACCAGGCCGGCGACAGAAGTGTCCGGCGCATACTCGCCGGAGCCGGCGGCTTGTGCGGCGGTTTTTTCATCCCCGATTTTTTCGACTTCGCACAGCAATGCCTTGTATGCCGGGAAACCGGAGATCGGATCGTAATTGCTTAAATCCGTCAGCTCGTTCACGCAGGCCTCCCGCCATTCGGATGGGCCCAGCACGCAGCCGCCCGCGCCGCTCGCCTCCACGGCCCCCGCGACGATCTCGTCAGTTGCGACGGCGTACATTTCCACGCGGCCCCGGGGTGTCCGGACCGCGACCCTGTCGCCGCTTGCAATGCCGCGCCTGCGGGCGTCCTCGATATTGATCATAACGGTCGGAACGGGGCGCTCCCGGGCAAGTCCCGGCACGCTGTGGTGGAGCGCGTGCAAATCGACGTTGTGGCGGGCGCCGGAATTGAAGACGAGGGGGAACCCGCTCGCTGCGTCCGGCCGCGATACGGGGCTTTCCCGCGGCTCAATATAGACCGGCAGCGGTTCGTAGCCGTATTCTTCCAGGATGGAGGACGCGATCTCGAATTTTCCGGAAGGCGTTGCAAAGCCGGGCCGGCCGTCTTCGCGCAGGGAACCCTTCTCCCATTT
>JBDKTK010000296.1:0-15199 GCA_039680225.1 Syntrophaceae bacterium | reverse complement strand
CCGATCCTCCATGGCTCTTCATTATTCCGTAAACGACCGAAAGCCCCAATCCGGTGCCCTCGCCGGTCCCTTTCATCGTGAAATACGGGTCGAATATCCTGCCCGCGATGACGGGGTCTATGCCGTGCCCGGTGTCCCTGATGCTGAGCCTGACGTACTCTCCGGGCCAGAGCTTGTGCTGGGAATCGGTTTCCTCTTCAAGGTAAATGTCCTGAAGGGAGATTTCCAGGACCCCCCCCTTCTCATGCATCGAATGGGCCGCGTTCGAGCACAGGTTCATCATCACCTGGTGGATCTGGATCTGGTCGGCCATTATGGCGCAGGGCGAAGAATAATAGCATTCCCGGATCCTGATGGTGGACGGCAATGTGGCCCTGAGGAACTGCACTGCCTCTTTGATGATGGGCATCAGTTGGACGCGCTTTTTGCCTCTTTCGGTCTGCCTGCTGAAGGTCAGTATCTGGCTGATCAGGTCCTTGGCCCGGTAGCTTGCCTTGAGCACGCTTTCGAGGTCCTGGACGGCGGGGCTGGCCTTGGGCAGGGTGCGGCACAACGCCAGCTCGGTATATCCCATAATAGATGCGAGTATGTTATTGAAGTCATGGGCAATGCCGCCGGCCAGCGTGCCGATCGCCTCCATCTTCTGGGACTGGCGCAGCTTGGCCTCCAGCTGGCGCGTCTGGGTTATGTCGCGGGCCACTCCGCAAAGGCCGATTATTTCCCCGGAGCCGTTCCTGATCGGGACTTTGAATGTCTGGAACGACCGCGGCCCGCTCTTGATGACGAGCGTCACTTCCGATTCAACGGTGTTCCCTTCAAAAACCCGGGCGTCAATTTCCTTGACATGGTCCAGGTCCGCGTTGGCGAAGATTACGTCCGTTTTCGATCCGACGATTTCCGATGCCTTCATTCCCACGATCCGCTCCATCCCGGAGTTGACGAGCGTGTACACGCCTTCGCGGTTTTTCAGGAAGATGGCGTCCTGGACTGAATTGAAGATGGCCCGGAACTTTTCCTCGCTCTCCCTCAGGGCGTCTTCCGCGATCTTGCGCTTGGTGATGTTTCTCGTTATCCCTACCAGGCCCTTGAGCGCCAGGTTCTCGTCATAAACGGCGTTCGATTTTACTTCCACCCAGATCCTGCCGCCGTCCCGGCGACTGAGCTCCACGAGAAAGGTGGAATCGCGGAACTTTTCCCTTTTCCTTTTCAGCTCTTTTTTGTATGCGGCCCAGGCACTCCCGAAGGCTTCCGGCGCCAGGAAGCCCGGCACCTTTCTTTTCAGCGCTTCGTCGACGCTGCAACCGAGGAGGTTCTCGATGGAGGGGCTGACAAAAGTGATGCGCAGGTTGAGGTCGGCCGTCCAGATCACGTCGTGGATATTTTCCGTTATCAGGCGCAGCTGCCTCTCGTTCTTCTGCAGGGCCCGTTGCGATTCCTCCCGCGCCGTTATATCTTCGCACATGATGACGAACTCCCCCGTGTCGAGCATGACCGAGGTGAAATTTATGGTCCGGAGAGTGCCGTTTTTGCATGTGACCTGATTGGTCCGGGACTTTACCTGCCCCGGGCGCGCCGCGATGAAGTCGGTCTTCCAGGTGCTGACGGCCTTTTTCCTGTCGGCAGGATGCGGATAGGCAAGCCTGATCCAGTCTTTTCCCGTCGGGACGTCCCTGGGCTCATAGCCAAAGATTTCGGTAAACCTGGGGTTCACGTATTTGATGACGTTGTCGTGGTCCAGCATTATCATGCCGAAGGGGGCATTGCGCAAAAAAGTGTCGATGCTGCGCCGCTCGAGACGGACCGCCTGGCGCTTGCTCCTGTTGTCCGCGATGACTTCCCCAACGGAGATTATCTCCTTGAGGTTTCCCTCGCCGTTGAAGACCGGGTTGTCCGTCCACCGCTGCACTTTCACAACCCCGTCCCTGGAGATGACCCGCCGCTCGCAGGCGAGCCCGCGTTTTTCCGTCCTCATCAGCCTGACCCCGTCTTCCAGGGCCTTGCGGCTTTCCTCGGGCATGATGGAATAGAAAATCATCGCGTCCGCATCGGTTTCGTCCTTGCAGAAATATTTCCTGAAAGCCGCGTTTGCGAAAGTCAGAGTCCCGTCCGGCACCCAGCGGCACATCATGACGGGGGTGTTTTCGACGATGATCTGGTACTCCTCCCTGCTCTTCCTCAATTCCTCCTGCAGGCCGATCAGTTCTTCGGTCTGGGACTTGAGCTGGTTGAGGATGCGGCTGACATCATCGACGCTTATGACGTGGTCGTCGTCGGGTATGTCGGTTTCAGACAGGACTGATATTTCCGGATAAAACTTCTCCATCAGCATCCCGAATTCGGCGAATTTCCGGGACTGCGAAAAGCGGGCAGACCGGACTTGCATAAAAGACGGATGTTTTTCCTGTGATGACTCAAAGGATGTGAAACCGGGGAGTGAAAACCTGGGACAAGACAATTGCAAACATAGCATGATTTCAAGCGCATCAACCAGTTCCACATGAGAATGCGAGCCGCAAAAAGAAGTCGAATAAAAGCAAGCTATAGCAAATCGTACATACTAAGTATGTATCTCTGTGTCAATTACTAAATGGGCATGCCGGGCCGGGCCGCGATTTTTTTATCAAACAATTCCCAACAAATTCACCTGTTCATCCGTTCAGCTTTTTCAGCAGCCATGCCATGTTCTGCCCCAGGGACTGCATTGTCTGGAGCCCTTCCGCATCGTTGAGGACGTCTCCCGGGTCCCTGCCGATGCCCACGTTCCAGTAGCTCGACCCCGGATTTATCATCTGCATGTAGTGGAGGAAAAGGCTTATCGAGCTCAGGGCCGGGATGGCGCCCGCCCTGCGCACGGCGACGACCCCCGAGCCGACTTTCCGCTTGAACATGTAATCGTTGGCGCGGGCGACAAACCCACAGCGCTCGATGAACGCCCGCGTGGCGGACGTGACATCGGAAAAATAGGTGGGAGAGCCGAGGATGAATCCCTCGGCCTTTTCCATTTCGGCCAGCAGATCGTTGAGAACGTCGTCCTTTACGGAGCAGCGCCCGTCCCGGCTCTTGAAGCATTTGTAGCAGGCCAGGCATCCGCGGAGCTTTTTCCCGGAAAGCTGGAACATTTCGGTTTCGATGCCCTCTTTATTGAGCTCTTCAAAGACCGCCTTGATAAGCAGGGCCGTGTTGCCGTCCTTGCGCGCACTCCCGTTTATTGCGAAAACTTTCATGATGTAACCTCCTGTTTATTTTTGCAGGTGTTTGTTTATATGTTTGTGCGCGGATTTTCAAGGATAAGGATGAGGACGGGGTCAGTCGTGGGCCGCGGGCATGAGAGGGCGGGCGCTGTATTTTTCGTATTTCAGGGTCAGGGTGAGGAGGAACCCTATGAACGGCAAAACGGTTATGGACTTCAGGGCCAGGGGGACCCCGTAATGGTCCGCAACGACGCCGAGGAGAGTGACGCAGATCCCGCCCGCGCCTATGGCGAACCCCACCATGATGCCCGAAGCTATGCCGAGGTTGCGGGGCATCAGCGTCTGGGCCATGACGATCGTGACTGAAAATGTGGAGATGATCACCATCCCGAGAAGCCCCAGGACTATGAACAGCCATATCCCCTGCGAGACGAAGACCAGCGGCAGGATGAACGACGACAGCAGCATCGTCGCGCTCAGGTAGAGTTTATGCCCCCATCTGTCGGCGAGGGGCGCGCCGAGGAGCGTGCCGGCGGCGCCGCCCAGGAGGAAGATTGAAACCAGCTGGCCGGCGTAGAGCGGGTCTCCCTTGAGATGGTTTATGTAGTAGAAAGGTATATAGGTCATGAGTCCCAGCTGGGTCCACGAGCGCATCACGACAATCAGTATAATTGTGAACAGCGTAAGATAAACGCCCCCGGTCTCTATTTTATCCGGGGCAGGATGCGGCGCCGTTTTCCCGGCCGCTTCGAAATGGATCCTCTTCCAGAAAGCCAGGAGCAGCACGACAAATAATATTGCCGGGACGATTATCACCGGCAGGTTTTGAAAGCCCAGATAATTGATCAGGAAGATGGCCAGCACCGGGCCGATTGCAAACCCCAGGTTGCCGCCCACGGAAAAGACAGCCATGCCCGTGACCTGCTTGTCACCGATGAAAAATGAGGCGGTCTTATATCCCTCCGGGTGATAGGACGCAATCCCCAGGCCGCTGATTATGACGAGCAGCAGCGTCCAGCCGTAGACGGGGCTCAAGGGGACGAGCGCCAATCCCGCTCCTGCCAGGAGACAACCCAGCGGGAGCAGGAAGGCTTTTCCCTTCTTGTCGGATATGTACCCGAAGACCGGCTGGACAAGCGACGAGGTGAAGTTTGCCGTCATCAGGATGACTCCGGCCGCCGTGTACGTGAGATCAAGATGATCTTTGAGGAACGGCAGGATGGCGGGCAGGGCGCCCTGGTATATGTCGGTCACCAGGTGCCCCAGGGAAAGCAGCAGCAGGATCTTGATGTCGAATTTTCCCGGCATGAGCCCAAAATGATTTCAGATTTGAAATTTCAGATTTCAGATTAAAAACAATCTATCAGAAGGGGATATGAAATGAAAGGGAGGCGTCACCGCCCCTGCCGGGTCCGGAATAAAAAAACTTTTTGGCGGAGCGGTTTTTTAAAAGGACCCTCAGAAACCCGGTACTATTTGGAAGTCTTCTGTTCATCGTTGAGCAACCCGTCCCCTTCAATCATGCGCATCAATATGGGTGTGCTCGCAATTTCAGCCTTGTTTCGTTTCAGGCGTTCGGCAAATTCTCTTATGGAGATACAGGTCTCGCAGGTATCGGGGTCCCCGGTGCAATTGACTGGCGATTTTCTCATATGATCAGGTAAATTCCTTTCGTTCGTGAATGTCTTTATTACTTACAACAAAAAGCGCAAAATTACTACCGGATATGTTCATGTTTGTAAGTGATCACAGTCACGCAAATCCGCAAATCAGGCCGGGCCGGGGCAAATCGAATTATTTAGCAAACTAGGGATACAATTATCGATATGGACAGCCTTGTCCTGATTGCTTCCCGATTTCATATATACTTAAATATCTTACATAAAATGCAGGACTGAAAAAGAAGGAATATAGCAAACTTTGGAGCAAACATTAAGTAGTTATGATCGGCTTTTGCCGGTGCATGAGAAAAAACACGTCAAAACGGGTGCAAAATATGATACATCTACCTTCTGAAAACTCAGCGATACCTCTGCAAGAAGGAGAATCTGGAATGGCTTCGGAAAGTGCTCTTGGAAATCTCTGTGACTACTGGATCGATGCGGCGCAAAGGTCGGTCCTTTTCTGGGATACGATGCGCAGGCGCGGCAACAATTACGTGGACCATCTGGTTGCCGGACAGCCTCCCGTCCTCACGTTCGATTACGAGATAATTATGGACGGGCGCATGTTTGAGCGCCCCGTCAACTATGCCCTGGCCCGTATTATCCAGGCCGGGGACCCTGATAATGGAAAAAATAAAAAGAGCGGCGCAAAGCCGCTCGTCCCCAAACGGCCCATAGTTATCATAGACCCGCGGGCGGGACACGGCCCCGGGATCGGCGGGTCGAAAAATGATTCCGAGATCGGGATAGCGCTGCGCAACGGCCACCCCGTTTATTTCATCATGTTCTTTACAAAACCGGAACCCGGGCAGAACCTCTTCGATGTGGAAGCGGCAGAGATAAAATTCATCGAGGAAATCATCAGACGCCATCCCGACGCCGACCGGCCGGCCGTAATCGGCAACTGCCAGGGCGGGTGGGCATCCGCCCTGATCTGCGCGGACCGCTCCGACCTTACCGGCCTGCTGGTCCTCAACGGCGCGCCGCTTTCCTACTGGTCGGGCGTCGACGGCGCCAATCCCATGCGCTACCTCGGGGGCCTCTGCGGGGGCGTCTGGCTCAACGATCTGCTGAGCGATCTCGGCAACGGGAAGTTCGACGGCGCGAACCTCGTCTCCAATTTCGAGAACCTCAACCCGGCCAATACCCTCTGGACCAAGCAGTACAACCTTTACTCGCAGATCGACGAGGAAAGGGAACGCTACCTCGAGTTCGAAAAATGGTGGGGCGGCTTTTTCCTGATGACCGCCGACGAGATCCACTTCATCGTGGAAAATCTCTTCATCGGCGACAAGCTGGAGAAAGGCGAACTGGAGCTCAGGTCGGGACGGTGCGTAAATTTGAAGAATATAGACCATCCCATTGTCGTGTTTGCCTCGAAGGGGGACAACATCACCCCGCCCCAGCAGGCGCTCGACTGGATACCCCGGATTTACAGCTCGGAAAAGGAGATCCGCGACCTGGGCCACACGATAGTCTACATCATCCACGAGAAGATCGGCCATCTCGGGATCTTTGTCTCCGGCAGCATCGCCAAAAAAGAGCACACGGAGATAATCGGCAATTTCGACCTGATCGATTACCTGCCCCCCGGGCTGTGGGAGATGAAGATCAACGAAGAGGCGGGCAAGCTCGGCGAGACCGATTTTGAACCGGTATTCGAGAGGCGCACGATTGCCCGGATGCTGGAACAGGTCGGCGGGATAGAAGTCGACTGCATCGGCGAGGAATGCGGGGACTTCCGCCGCGCCTGCGATGTCTCCGTTATGAACGACCTGATGTACAAGGCGTATCTCCAGCCCTGGGTCAAGGCCTGTACTACCGAGTTTTCCGGGGACATGCTGAAGATCCTGCACCCCCTGAGGGCGAAGAGGTACTTCTGCTCCGATTTCAACCCGCTGTTCTGGCCCCTCGGTTTCATTGCCCCGAAGATAGACGAGTACCGCGCGCCGGTATCGCAGGGCAATCCATTTGTGAATATGGAGCATATCATGTCAGGCGCGATTATTGACGGCCTCAACCTCTGGCGCGACGCCCGGGATTTCTTCCAGGAGGAAATGTTCAGGGCGGTTTACGATTCGGAGGCGCTGAGGGCCTGCCTGCCCAGGCACGATTCAGTTCAGGCCCCGGACCAGGCTCCGGGCCAGGCGTGCCCTGTAACAATTGCCGGGATCACGCCGGACGATTATAAAAAAGGCGGGCTTGCAGAAGCCCTGGTAAGGCTTATGATTATTATATGCCAGGCCGACGGGACATTTGATCGCAGGGAATTTGCGGCCGCACGGAAGGCCGCCCTGGAATTCAAAGGTTTCCAGCCGCCCGGCCGCGCGGAAATGAAATCCATCATCCGCCGCCAGGTGAGGCTCGTCGACGAGGACGGGAAAGCCGCCATCCGCACCCTTGCCGGCCTTGTGCCCGGCGCGAAGGAGCGCAAAGAGCTTTACAGGATAGGCGTGAAGATTGCCAGGGCCAGCAAGGGCATCGATGAAAATGAGCAATCGGTTTTGCAGGAGATCAAGCAGGCCCTTGCCGTCTGAGCAGCTCTGTAACAGACAAGCTGTCGAGGGGGGCCGTATCGCATTGAAGGCGCGGCCCCTTTTTTTTAATTGCCGACTTAGCAAAGGAGGAGGAAGGAGATGATTAGGAACACGAGCGCAAGCTACAGTATAATCATGCGCATTGAATTGACCAACAAGCCGGGGATGCTGGGCAAAGTGGCTTCCGCGATCGGAAAGTCGGGGGGGAACATGGGGTCCGTCGATCTGATCGGCTTCAAGAACGGAAGCGTAATCCGGGACATAGTCGTCAACGCTTCCGACCAGGAAATGATGCGGAAAATCCTGGATGTCGTGAATCAGATAAGCGGCGTCAAGCTCATAAATTATGCCGACCGCACTTTTCTCGCCCACGCGGGGGGCAAGATGGAGATCAAAAGCAAGATACCCCTCGCCAGCCGGGACGACCTGTCGATGGCCTATACGCCGGGAGTGGCGCGGATCTGCACCGCGATCCGCGATAACCCCGAACGCGTGTACGACCTGACCATCAAGAAAAACACGGTCGCCGTCGTGACGGACGGGACCGCGGTCCTGGGCCTCGGCGACATCGGGCCGAAGGCCGCCATGCCCGTCATGGAAGGCAAGGCGCTGCTGTTCAAGACCTTCGGCGGAGTGGACGCATTCCCGATCTGCCTCGATACAAAAATACCGGACGAGATCGTGGAGACGGTCAGGAGGATAGCCCCGGGTTTCGGCGGCATCAACCTGGAAGACATCTCCGCGCCCCGCTGTTTCGAGGTGGAGAGCCGTCTTAAGGAACTGCTGGAGATCCCCGTTTTCCACGACGACCAGCACGGCACCGCCGTCGTGATCCTGTCGGGCCTGCTCAACGCCCTGAGGGTCGTCGACAAAAAGATCGAAGATGTCCTGGTGGTCGTCAACGGCCTGGGGGCCGCCGGCGTTGCGGCCATCAATCTCATGAGCGCGGCCGGGGTGAAGAGGTTCATCGGGTGCGACCGCAGCGGCATCCTTTACAGGGGGAGGAAGGAGAACATGAACCCCATAAAGCAGGAGCTTGCCGGGAGGACCAACCAGGAACTGGTGAAGGGGAACCTGGCGCGCGCGCTCAAGGGCGCGGACGTCTTCCTGGGAGTTTCCGAGGGCAACCTGCTGCATGCGAGGGAAATAAAGAGAATGGCCCGGGACCCGATTGTCTTTGCGATGGCGAACCCGGTGCCGGAGATCCTTCCGGAAGAGGCCGGCAAACATGTCCGCGTCATGGCGACCGGCAGGTCGGACTACCCCAACCAGATAAACAATGTCCTGTGCTTCCCCGGCCTTTTCCGCGGCGTGCTGGATTGCCATGCCCGGGAGATCAACCGGGAGATGCTCCTGGCTGCGGCCGGCGCGATCGCGGGAAGCGTCGAGCCCGACCAGCTTATGGAAGATTACATTATCCCGAGCGTCTTCAACCAGAAGGTCCAGGAGAACGTGGCCGTCACGGTCCGCGAGACGGCGGTGAAGACGGGAGTTGCCAGGGTGGTGCATGAGTTCGCCATGTTTTAGCTGATGCTTCTGTTTTCGGAGGTCCAAAGCACCAGGCAATCAAGCTGATTCGCAACTGTTGCCGGGCATTCACAATCGGAGCGGGTTTCCCATGAGCAAACGGTTCAGGCTTTCCCAGACGCAGATGATTTTTATCGGAATGGCGGTCGGGCTGGTCATCGGGATTTTGTATCCATCCTTTTCCCAATATCTCGATCCCTTGAGCGCCATCTTCATCAGGCTCGTAAAATCTATCGTCGTCCCCATAATTTTCGCAACGCTGGTGGTCGGCATCGCAGGCCACGGCGATATCAAGTCCGTCGGAAGGATGGGCTTGAAATCTATAATTTACTTCGAAGTGCTGACAACGTTCGCCCTGGCGCTCGGGCTCGTCTCCGTGAACCTGATCAGGCCGGGAGCGGGCGTGAGCATTGCCCCGGAGGCCGGGACCGCCGTGACTGCCGCCAGGCAGCAGAGCGTGGGCGAGATCGCCGAGCACATCTTCCCCCAGAATTTCTTCGACGCGGCGGCGCGGGGCGATATCCTGGAAGTCGTCGTCTTCACAGTCCTGTTCTCCATAGCCCTGATCATGATCGGCGACAGGAAAAAGCCGATCGTCGATCTTTGCGAGGCCCTCGCCGAGACGATGTTCAAATATACGGCGATAGTGATGCATTACGCGCCCATCGGCGTGGGCGCTGCGATTGCCGTGGTCGTGGGGAGCAAGGGGATCAACATGCTCGTGCACCTGTTCGAGCTGATCGCATGTTTCTATGTCTCGGCCGCTGCGTTTATCTGCCTCGTGATGGTCCCGGTAATGCTGATTTTCAAAGTGCCCGTCGCCAGGTTTTTTTCCGCCGTGAAGGAGCCCGCCGTCATCGCGTTTTCCACGACCAGCTCCGAGGCCGCCCTGCCGAAGGCCATGCAGGCCCTGGAGGACTTCGGGGTCCCGAGGAGGGTCGTGGCCTTCGTCATCCCGACGGGGTACAGCTTCAACCTGGACGGGACCACCCTGTACATCCCGCTCGCCGCCGTTTTCGTCGCCCAGGCTTTCGGGATCGACCTGACCATCCCCCAGCAGTTTGCCATGGGGCTGACGATCATGCTGGCGAGCAAGGGCTGCGCCGGCATACCGCGGGCCTCGATCGTCATCCTGGC
Organism: Syntrophaceae bacterium; assembly: GCA_039680225.1. Lineage (GTDB taxonomy): Bacteria > Desulfobacterota > Syntrophia > Syntrophales > UBA4778 > JBDKTK01. The sequence goes on along the minus strand of JBDKTK010000296.1, from coordinate 5,143 downwards.
GGGCATCCTGCCGTCCTTCGGCCTGCCGCTTTCGGCGCTGGCAGTGTTGCTGGCCATTGACAGCCTGATCGACATGGGGCGGACGGCGGTCAACGTGATCGGCAACTGCCTGGCCACGGTGATCGTGGCCAAATGGGAGGGGGTGCCGATCGGCCCCGAAGGGGACCGGGTGGAAGAAAGCGCCGGGGGCCGGGTTGCCGGCAGGGCCGCTGCAGCTGAATGAAGGCTTTTCGATCTGAAATATTCACAATCCAAGGAGAGAGAAAATGGCTGAAAAGAAATCGCGCGTGGAACACGACCTGCTGGGCGAGAGGGAAATACCCGACTCGTGTTATTACGGGGTGCAGACCCTGAGGGCCGTCGAAAACTTCCAGATCAGCGGGATAAAGCTGGGCACGTATCCGTTCATGGTGCAGTCGCTGGCGTACATCAAGAAGGCGGCAGTGCGCGCCAATGCGAAGCTCGGCCTGCTCCCGGCCGAAATAGCGGACGCGGTGGCGGCCGCCTGCGACGACGTGATCGCCGGCAAATACAACGACCAGTTTGTGGTGGATATGATCCAGGGCGGGGCCGGGACGTCTTCGAACATGAACGCCAACGAGGTGATCGCCAACGTGGCCCTCGAAAAGCTCGGTTATGAAAAAGGGCGCTACGACATAATCCATCCCAACAACCACATCAACATGTGCCAGTCCACGAACGACGTATATCCTTCGGCGATCCGCCTCGCCCTGATCTTCAAGGTCCGGGCCCTCGTGGAATCCATGCAGTACCTGTATTCGGCCGTCGAGGAGAAAGCGATCGAGTTCCGGGACGTCATCAAAATGGGCCGGACGCAGCTCCAGGACGCCGTTCCCATGAGCCTGCGCCAGGAGTTCTCGGCCTATGCGGTCATGATCGGGGAGGACATCGAGAGGGTGAAGGAAACGGAAAGACTGCTGAGTGAGATCAATCTCGGCGCGACCGCGATCGGCACCGGGCTCAACGCGCACCCCGAGTATTCGCCGCTCGTTGTCCTGAACCTGCGGGCTTACACGGGATTCGACCTGCAGGCCTCCGCGGACCTCGTGGAAGCGACCCAGGACACGGGGGTTTACGTCCAGCTGTCCGGCGTCCTGAAACGCGTGGCTGTCAAATTGTCGAAGGTGTGCAACGACCTGCGGCTGCTCTCCTCGGGGCCGCGCTGCGGCTTCAACGAGATCCACCTGCCGGCCATGGCCCCGGGGTCGACCATCATGCCGGGCAAGGTCAACCCCATCATCCCGGAAGTCGTCAACCAGGTCGCTTTCGCCGTGATCGGCAACGACGTGACGGTCTCGTTCGCCGCCGAGGCGGGCCAGCTCCAGCTCAACGCGATGGAGCCCATAATCGCTTTCAGCCTCTTCAATTCCTCGACCCTGCTCCAGCGGGCCTGCCGCACGCTGGCCGACAGGTGCATCCGGGGGATCACGGCCAACCGCGACCAGTGCAGGCTCAACGTGGAGAGGAGCATCGGCCTGGTCACCGCGCTGAACCCCTATATCGGCTACGAGAAGGCGACCGAGGTGGCCCATCAGGCCCTCGAGACGGGCGAGTCGGTCTGCGAGATAGTCCTGAAGAAAGGGTACCTCAGCAAGGAGGAACTCGACAAAATCCTTTCCCCCGAGAACATGATCAAGCCGCATTACTTCAGCTGCGGGTAAGAGGGGGCGGCCTGACGGCCGCCCTTTTTGTTTGTCTTTTAAATCCCTTGACCGCACTCCGATTTCCCGCTAAGAATCCCGGAATCCAACCGGCATCGCGGAGACATGAATGGGAAAATTTTCCGGGACTGTTACGTTTATCACGGGCGCCTCGTCCGGGATCGGGGCGGCGCTGGCTCTCGAAATAGCAAGGCAGGGCGGCGATGTCGTCCTGGCCGCGCGGCGTGAGGAACGGCTGCGGGAAGTGGCGGCCGCGATTGAAAAGCTGGGGTGCAGGGCGCTGCCGGTCAAGTGCGACGTCACCGTGGAAGGCGGCGTGGAGCGCGCCGTCGAACAGGCCCGCGCCCGTTTCGGCCGCATCGATTACGCGGTCGCCAACGCGGGGTTCGGCGTTGCAGGGCGGACGGACAGGCTCGGCATTGAGGACTACCGCCGCCAGTTCGAAACGAACGTCTTCGGCGTCCTCAGGACGGTGCAGGCCGTCCGGGACCATCTCGTCGCATCCAGGGGCTGCCTCGCCATAATCGGGAGCATCAACGGGTTTATTTCACTGCCCGGGTTCTCTGCTTATGCCATGAGCAAACACGCCGTCCACGGCCTGGCGGAAGCCCTCAGGCACGAACTCAAACCCCTGGGCGTGGGAGTCGTGCTGATCGTGCCCGGCTTTATCGAATCGGAAATCCGCAGGGTGAACAACTTCGGGTCGCTGCGGGCCGGGGCGCAGGACAATGTCCCCCGGTGGCTGCGCATGCCCGCCGAAACTGCTGCCGGGCAGATCGCCTCCGCGCTGCACGGCCGCAAAAGGATCAGGGTGATAACAGTCCACGGGAAACTGGCTGTTTTCCTGAAGCGGCATTTCCCCGGCCTCCTTGATTTTCTGGTTTCCGTATCATCCGGGAAAAAACGGAAGTAATTACGCAATTCACGCGTGAAGCGTCGTTTATTTATTGGTGCAGGTTTGAATCTTTTAAAAGCAGACTGGAAAGCCCCGCGCGGCGTCTTCTGGGGCTGGTATGTAATTGCCGGGGCCTTCCTCATCCTCAGCATAAACTACGGCGCCCGCTATTCTTTCGGTGTTTTCGTCAAGCCCCTGTGCGATGAATACGGGTGGTCGCGTTCGGTCGTTTCCCTGGGCGCTTCCATCAACATGTTTGTTTACTCGACCTGCGCCATAGTCCTCGGCCGCATAGTGGACCGCATAGCCCCGCGGCGGATAATCACCGTCGGCGCCCTGATCGCCTGCGCGAGTTTCATGCTCCTGAAGTTCGTAAAGACCCCTCTTGAATTTTATATAGTCTACGGACTCCTTGTCGGGGTGGGGTCCGCCGGAATGGGCGTGGTGGTCATGAACTCCTCGGCGGCAAAATGGTTCGTAAAGAAACGCGGCACGGCCATCGGCATCGCCACGATGGGCGTGAGCTTCGGCACTTTCATGCTCACCCCCGCAGCGGGGTTTGTCATCAAGAACTTTGACTGGCGCACGGGGTTCACTTTCATCAGCCTTCTCTTTCTGGCCTCGATAGCGTTTGCATATTTCCTGATGGGGAAGGCGAACCCCGAGTCATGCGGGCTCCTTCCCGACGGCGAGACGGACCCGGAAAAGGTCCTGAGAGTTGATGAGAAATCTGCGGATGCCGGGCGGATATCTTATGGCGACATGTTTTCCGATTTGCGATTCTGGATAATAGGGATATCGTTCGGCCTTGCGGTCATGACCCTCATGGCCGCTTTTGTGCACCAGGTCGCTTATGTCGAGGACCGCGGCATCGACAAACTGGCTGCGGCCGCCTCCCTGGGTGTCGTGGGTTTCGCAGGGTTCCTGGGACAGTTCTTTTACGGGTGGCTGAGCGACAGGCTCAGGGATGTGAAATACTCCGCCATCCTGGGCATGGCTGTCATGATGGCGGGGCTTATAATCCTCCTCAACATGGATTCGCTGATCTCGCTTTATCTTTATGCGCTCGTCTATGGTTTCGGCTATGGCTGCCTTGCGCCGATGATGCCGATCATTATAGCCGACCGCTTCGGGCTGCGGGACCTCGGCCCGGTATACGGGATGCTCACATTCTTCATCGGGATCGGGGGGAGCGTGGGGCCCTGTTTTGCAGGATTGATATACGACCTTTACGGGTCTTATGATCTTGTGTGGCAGTCGAGCATCGGGATCCTGGTCTTTGTCGGCTTCCTCCTGTCGTCGTTGAAACGCGGCGGACCCCGTCGATAATCATTTATGATATTCCGGTCTTATTCCGTCCATAGGACAAACACCTGGCCGTTTCGGGTGATCAATCCTAGCCGTCCCATCCATTTTTTCTCAGCGAGATTCGGAGATAATCCGATGTTCCAAACCGCCTGAATGGTCCATTGTCTGCGCGGAAACAGCCTGCCTTTTCATAATGGCGGCGGTTTTTCTTTCATATAAATTTCTGGAGGGTGACAATATTATGGACAATAAGTTGGCAAACCCGGCGCCGCTGGGGTTGATGGGATTCGGGATGACGACGGTTTTATTGAATATCCACAATGCCGGATTTTTCCCGGCCGGTTCGATGATCCTGGCCATGGGAATTTTCTACGGCGGCCTGGCCCAGGTGATCGCCGGCATAATGGAGTTCAGGAAGGGCAACACGTTCGGCACTACGGCATTCACTTCGTACGGGCTGTTCTGGCTGACCCTGGTATTCATCCTGATGGTGAAAGAGCCGGGGACCCCGGTGCCTTTCATCGGCTGGTACCTGTTCATGTGGGGCGTGTTCACGCTGTTCATGTGGTTCGGCACCTTCGGCAAGAACAGGGCTATACAGTTCGTCTTCCTGAGCCTGACCGTGCTCTTCATGCTCCTGGCGGTGAGGGACTGGACGGGGAACCACGGAATCGGCACGCTGGCCGGATGGGAAGGCATCGTCTGCGGCTCGTCGGCAATTTACCTGGCGATGGCCGAAGTGCTCAATGAATCATTCGGCAGGACAGTCCTGCCGATCGGCGACAGGGCCTGATATAAATTAATTTTTGATTGGTTAAAGGGCAGGGCCCCTATGGGGCCTCTGCCCTTTTTTTCATCAGGAAGTCCTTGCCCGGACCTCATTGGGGTGTATGGAGAATTGGATTTCGACGCGGCGGTTCTTTGACCTGCTCTCATCGCTGTCGTTGGGATACAGGGAACGGTGCTCCCCGAAACCTTTCACCGACAACTGTAAGGGATTGACGCCCATGGAGATGAGCGCTTTGGCCACCTGTGTCGCGCGGTCCGCGGAAAGCTCCCAGTTTGACGGGTAGCGTGTGTTGCTGATGGGCCGGTTGTCGGTATGGCCCTGCACTTCGACAACGAGATATGCCCGTTCCCTGATAAAAGAAGCCACCTTGTCCAGGGTCGGATTGGCCGAGGGTTTCAGCCGGGCATGGCCCGGATCGAATATTATCCGTTCCGGAAAGGTGAGGGTGACAAGGTTGGCAGCCCGGTT
>JBDKTK010000295.1:0-5498 GCA_039680225.1 Syntrophaceae bacterium | reverse complement strand
CCCTGAGCAGGCCGGGGCTTGTAAGGTCATGAATGCGCAGCCCCCGCCCCGTATTGGCGACCTGATCGTGGTTCTGGATGTAATTTACAAATGATTCCGGCTTTAAACCAAAACTCGGGGTCCCCCGTGTTTTCTTCTGCCATGCATAGTACTGGCCCTGGTAAAGATAGCCCCACTTCATTGCCGAGACAAACTCCTGGGGCGTTCCCAGGTAATCGTAATAGTAGCCCTCCCGCCGCCCGGTAAGGGCGACAATCGCCGAGTGGTGGAAATCATCATTCCAGAGAAAATCCAAACCGCAGCCGCCTTCCTCAACCGGGCGAATCAGGTTTGTCTGCTGCGGTTCGTTTTCGGCAAAAAGGATAATTTTTCTGCGACCGGCAGCCGCGCGGGCTGCAGCTGATATTTCGGCGAGGATATTTTTGGGGGATGAATCGAAGATCTGCTGGGTGGCGTCGACCCGCAGGCCGTCCAGGCGGTACTCGGATATCCAGTATGCCGCGTTTGCCAGGAAAAATTCCCGGACGGGACCGGAATTCTCGCCGTCGAAATTTATTGCGTCCCCCCATTCGCAAAAATAGCGGCCGGTGAAATAATCCGGCGAGAATTCCTTCAGGAAGTTGCCGTCAGGCCCGAGGTGGTTGTAGACCACGTCAAGGATAACGCCGATCCCGCAACTGTGGGCTGCATCTACAAAATGCCGGAAATCGTCAGGCGTCCCGTAGAGCCGCGTGGGAGCAAAAAGGTCCACCCCGTCATAACCCCAGCCGAACCGGCCCGGGAATTCGGCAACCGGCATGACTTCCACCAATGTAATGCCCAACGAGGCCAGTTCCGGCAACTGCCCGGCCGCCGCGGACCAGGTGCCTTCCGGCGTGAAAGTCCCGATGTGCATTTCGTAAACGGCCTGTCCTTTTCCGGCGGGCCCGGGCCAATCAGTTCGGGACCATTGAAAAGAAAACGGATCGATCACCTGGGAGGGGCCGTGCGGGCCTTCAGGCTGGTAACGGGAAGCCGGATCGGGAAAAAGCATGTCGCCTGAATCGAGCCTGAGCCTGTAGAGAGAACCGTTTCCGGCGGAACTCACGAATCCGGAAAAATACCCGCCCGGCTCCGGCGCGAGGCTGTGAAGTTCCCTGGTCCCGGTCGCAGGACCTTCGATTGCGACCTGCACGCCGGCGCGGCGGGGGGCCCAGACCCGGAAGTGGGTCCCGCCGCCTTCCTGAATTTCCGCGCCTATGGGAAGTCTCCGGACCATGTGGCCTTTTTTTCGGCTGATTTTCCGGTGATGAAATTCGCCGCTCGGAGGGATGAATAACGGATCTCAATGAGGTTTAAACCGGATAAATTAACTTTAGGAAGTTTTTCCGGGATTGTCAAAAGGATGGGCTTGATAGGGGAAACTTTTAACGGGCCAGCAGTCTTTCAATTTCCCGCATCGCGTCCCCGACCGAATCCGCCGGGATGCAGCCGAGTCCGGCCGGCTCCGCGAAACCATCTGCCCGCAAGACGATAACGGGAATTTCGCTTTTGCGCGCCAGGGCGATCTCCGAGAGCGTCCCCGGGCCGCCCTTCAATGCCACGAGGACATCCGGCGCCTTGGCCAGGATGACGTTGCGGGCGTCCGACATGCCCGTGTAAATCGGGATGGTCACATACCGGTTGGGATAGCCCGGCAGGGGGTTTTTCCTCTCGCTCGGCAGGACCCCGACCACGGTCCCCCCGTTCCCGGCCGCGCCCCGCGACGCTGCTTCCATCACTCCGCCGCCCCCGCCCGTGATGAGCACGTACCCCCGCGCGGCAATCTCTCTGCCGAGCAGATAAGCGTCATTGAGCACGGGCTCTTCCGCTTCGCGCCCGCCGCTGACCGCAATGATGATTTTTCTTGTTATTTCCATTGGATGTCCTTTTCCGCAGCTTCAACGGTCTGGGCAATCAGCATAGCTATGGTCATTGGCCCCACCCCGCCAGCCATTCAGTTTCCTCCTATATATCCCGCTCTTTCACAAAGAACAGCAATACTATCGATATCGCCGACAGCAGCAGCGAAAAATAAAACGGCGCGAGCAGGCTGATATTGTCCCAGAGCAGCCCGGCGACAACGGACGACGGCAGGGCGACGAAACCGATTACCATCTGGAAGCCGCCCAGTCCGCTGGCGCGGTAGGCCTCGGGCACCAGTTCCGAGACAAAGGTCTTCTGCACCGTGTCCAGCGCGCCGCGGTGCAGGCCGAATAAAATGAAGGCCAGCCAGATGGCAGCCGTATTCTGCATCAGGACCAGGTCCAGGCAGACCAGGCCCCACAGCAGGAAGGAAACCATCATGATTGATTTCCTTCCGAAGCGGTCCGAAAGCCTGCCGAACGGGATGGACGAGACAAACGCGAAAGCCGTGAACGTCAAATAAAGGACGGGGATCGTCATCGTCCTGAAACCGTATTTCCCGGCAAAGATCAGGAGAAAGGAATAGCTGAAAGCGCCCAGCGCGAATACCGAGTTGAGGAACAGGAAAAGGCGGAAGTTGGGCGTCAGGTCAGAAAGCTTCAGGCCCTTGTAAACGGTGGCAGTGTCCTTCCTTTCCCGCACCCTCGCGAGGATCAGGATGACTGCCAGAACGGACGGTATCGCCGCGAGCAAAAACAGGCGCCTGTAGCCGAGGTATTCGACAAGGGCTATGGTGGCCAGGATCCCGCAGACCGCGCCGAGGTTGTCCATGGCCCTGATAATGCCGAAATGCCCGCCTCTGTTTGCATGCTCCGAGACATCCGCGATAATCGCGTCGCGGGGCGGGTTGCGAATCTTCCCCGAGCGGTCGAGGACGCGGAAAGGTATCAGCATGTGCCAGGTCGGGGAAAGGGCGTAGCCGATCCGGGAGAGCGCGCCGAAAAGGTATCCGAGCCAGATGAAAAACTTGCGCTTGCGGAGCTTGTCCGAGAAATAGCCGGAAACCGCCTGGGATATGGCTACGAGGGAATCTCCCAGGCCGTCGAGAAATCCCAGCACGGCCATGTTCGCTCCCAGGGAAGTCACGAAAAGGGGCCAGACGGGGTAAATCATGTCCGAGCCCATGTCATTCAGGAACGAGGCCAGGGCAAAGGTCCGGACGGTCTTCCTGCTTTCAGGTTTCTCCATGAAATTGCAGCGCCTCGGCAGAAATGATCATCTGAGCGCCCTGGAAACAGGCAGCTCAGGGCCGCGAGAGGTTTTCCCTGATCCTGTCCAGGATCATCTGTGACGCCATGTTGTTCCCGGTAAGCCCGACGCGGACCGCAACGCTTGTCACTTCTTTCTCCGCGTACATGACCGTGATCTTGACTTTTTCCTGGTTCAGCAGGGCGCCGATCTCGCCCTTGCTTATTTTCCTGTCCTGGACAATATCTGTCGCTTTCATGTCGGACACGGTTTTTATCGAGGCCGCCCAGACTTGGTCAATAGGGTACTTGTAATCGGACCTGAGGGTCCCGTCGGTGCTGATGAACTTACCGGATTCGACGCCTACAACGTGATCGCCCACGACTACCGCGCTGGTGCAGCCGAAAGCTGCCAATACAGATGAAACGAGCAAGACAAGGATAACCCTGGATTCCATGATCGTAGCCCTCCCCTTTTTTATACGCAAAGGAATATAGGAAATCGGAAATGAAGTGTCAATAAAGAGTGTTCCGCCCCTTTTTAACGGAGGAAGACCTGGACGACGGACCAGGCAAGGATAAGGACTGTCATTGCGGTGCAAAGCATCGAACCCATGCGGTCCAGCATGGTTTCCGCAGAGTAATCGTTGTACTTAAGCAGCAGGCCGAGGAGCACCCCGGCGGCAATGCCCCCGCCATGGCCCCAGTTATTGATGCCGGGGAAGAGGAGGCCCATTATGACTAAGCCGAAGATCCAGCCCATTGCCTGCTTGTAGATGGCCTGCCCGTAAATGCCTCCCCTGCTCTTGCCGTAATAAAGGACGGCGCCGATGAGGCCGCAGATGCTCGCGGAAGCGCCGATCGTGAACGGAACGCCCGCCGCATAGGACAGAGCAAAACCTGCAACCCCGCTGAGGATGTATATTATGACAAACCTGTTGAGACCGTACTCGAAGATCACAAAGGGGCCGAGCTGGCGAAGCGCCAGCATGTTGAAGGCGATGTGCAGGATCCCGCCGTGCAGAAAGGAAGCCGACCCCAGCGTCCACCAGCGGTGAAACAGCTTTATGGGTATGGTGCCCGTCGCCCCGAGGAGGAACAGACTGTTGTCCGAAGGGGAAAGGAACGCCAGAGGATTGCCCGAAATACCGATATGGGACGGATTTATGAGCAGGGATAGAATAAAAAAGACGACATTGACGCCGATTATGATATTGACCGCTTCCGCGGGGTTGCTCAACAGGGAACTGCCCAGGCTGCTCTTCCACCAGGACCCGGGATTTTTTATACCGCAGTAAGGGCATACCGGTTCGTCGGAACTGATCAGCTTGCGGCAGTTCGGGCACAGCATGGACTTTTTTTCCTGTTTCTCCATAACGGACGGAAACCTCAAACACTAAAACCGGGCAAAATTCGGCCGTGAAGCTAACAGTTCCGGCGGTTTTTGTAAAGAGAGAATAAATACCCGAAACTCTTTAGGTTTACGGCCTCCGGGAAAAATGATATAAGCTATTTTTCCTTAACCGGAAGAGAGATTCAATTTTTTATTTTTTGAAATGTAAACGTGACAAAGAAAAGCGGAAAAATTTTTCAGGCCGCCGTGGAAAGCGTGGCCTTCGGGGGCAGCGGGGTCGCGAGGCTTGACGGCATGGCGGCCTTCATTCCTTTTACCGTGGACGGCGATGTCGTCGAAGCCGGGACCAGGGTCGTAAAAAAACGCCATCTCATCGCCAGGCTGAAAAGGATCATTACGCCCTCACCGCACAGGACCGGGCCGCGCTGCCGCTATTTCGGCAGGTGCGGCGGGTGCCAGTACCAGCATATAGAGTATGGGCACCAGCTGGAAATCAAGCAGCGGCAGGTGGAAGATGCCCTGAGGAGGATCGGCGGTTTTGCGGACGCGCCCGTCCGGCCTGTAATCGGCTCCCCGCAGCCTTACTCTTACCGTGGGAAAGCCGAGTTCCACGTGAGCTTCGATAAAGGCGAGTTCTGCGCGGGCTTTTTCGATTTGTCCGGTGCAAGGGTCCTGGATATCGAACGCTGCGAAATCGTGGATGAGAGCATCAATGAATCCTATGCGGAATATCGCAAGTCCCTGCTCGAAGGGGACCGGCTCAGGCTGGACCGCTTTGCCATATGGTCGGGAAGCCCCGGCGGCAGGGATGATGTGGTCTCGCGCCAGATAAAAGGCAGGACTTTCCAGGTCCCGGCCGCAGGCTTCTTCCAGGGCAACATTTTCCTGACGGGCGCGCTGGTGGACGCCGTCATGGAAGCGGCGGACTGCAACGGCTCCGATTCGGTGCTGGACCTGTATTGCGGCTCCGGTCTCTTTTCCGTGTTCCTCGCCGGCTGCGGGGCCCGGGTGTC
>JBDKTK010000294.1:0-4321 GCA_039680225.1 Syntrophaceae bacterium | reverse complement strand
AAAAACCGCCAATCCTTTGGGTTTTTCGCCTTTCGGAATAAGCAAGAGGTTGCGCAGGTTAATTGGCATCCGTTTCATTGCTTGGGTCAATACAAGTCTCGTGATCCTTGTGCTAAAAAAGGGAAGGGCTTGAAACACCCTGCTATTCAAGCCGTCAAAGGGATCGAATCCTGCCCATTCATTGCGTTCGCAGTAATCCAGCAAATCCCGGATAGTCTTGCCGACTACCGGTTCCACTTCGGGCCGCGAGCCCGTCCTGAATATCTCTTTAGCCTGTTCGCTGAGCACGCTGATTAGTTCCGGGCGAGTATCTCGACAATCCTGTCGCTGGTTGCCCCGTCCCAGAGCTCGGGGATGCCCCCCTTCCTCGCATTGCCGTTGAGTATTTCAGCAATGTCGCGCTCCAGGGTCTCCAGGGAAGTCAGCTTGTTGGTGCCGGATGTGATCGTGACCGGCCTTTCCGTGTTGGGCCGCAATGTCAGGCACGGCGTTTTCAGGAACGTGGTCTCTTCCTGCAGGCCTCCCGAATCGGTCAGGACAAAGCGCGCCTTGTCGGCAAGCCCTATGCTCTCGAAGTATCCCACGGGCGCGCACAGTTTAAGCCCGGGATTTTTTCCGGGGTCCGGCATGATGCCGAAGCTCGCCAGGTTCTTTTCCGTCCGCGGGTGTATGGGGAAGATTACGGGCGTGGTCCTGGCTAATTCTGCGAGCCTTGTAATTATCTTCTCCAGGGATTCTTTCCCGTCCACATTGGAGGGCCGGTGCAGGGTGACGAAGACATACCCGTCCTCACGGCAGCCGTGCCCGGCATAGGGTTTCAGGGCCCGGGCCTTTTCAAGGTTGCGGACGAGCGTGTCTATCATGATGTTGCCGACGCGCTTGATTTTTTCCGGCTGCACCCCTTCCCTCAAAAGGTTCTGGTCCGCATCTTCGGACGGCGTGAATAAAAGATCGGCAAGGGCGTCCGTTACCAGCCTGTTTATCTCTTCCGGCATCGTCCGGTCGAAGCTCCGCAGGCCAGCCTCGATGTGGGCTACATTGATATGCAATTTCGAGGCGACGAGAGTGCAGGCCATGGTGGAATTGACGTCCCCGACGACAACGACCCAGTCCGGATTGTGCTCCAAGCAGACTTTTTCGAACCGGACCATTATCTCGGCGGTCTGCCGGGCATGCGAGCCGGAGCCGACTTCCAGGTTCACATCGGGCGCGGGTATCTGCAGGTCGCGGAAAAATGATTCGGACATCGCCACGTCGTAGTGCTGGCCGGTGTGGACCAGCACATGGCCGATCCCGGCCCCGTTCTTTAAATTGTGTTTCTCGATCGCGGCTATGAACGGCGCGATTTTCATGAAGTTCGGACGCGCTCCGACTATGCTTATTATTTTCATTATTGGGCTTTCTTCTCCAATACCGTCACTATCTCATCGACCAGGGTGTTGAGAGTGACCCTGCTCTTCCTGGACATTTTCACGGGCTTATCGCGTTTCTCCAGGACCAGCTTGGTTTCTATGTCTTTCTTGCTTGTCAGCAGGACAAGCCTCCCGTTGTCTTCCAGGTAGTGGTCCACCGCCCCTATAGTTCCCCTGAAGATGCTGTACACGGGCACCCCGAGGGCCGCTGCTTCGCGGTTCATGGTCCCCCCGCCGCTGATGACCAGGTCCGAAAACCAGATCAGGTTGAGGCCGTCCACGGCGTGATCGGGTATGATGATTTTCCGGGATTTCATCATCCCGGGCCATTTATTCTGGATGTACGCGGTCTGGGTTTTTTCATTCCGCGGCAATATGACCATCTGAGCGTCTTCCCTTTTGCCCAGGAATTCGACCACTCCGTCGTACAACGCCTCCGCTTCAGGGTTGTGGTAATGGGCCTCGTTTGCCGGCGGACGGATAGTTACCGTCAACTTATCGGGGTCGAGTTTCAGGTCATTTATAATACCCGGGTCGGGGACGAAATCGGGGACATAGATGTCTTCCTTTATCCCCGGGTACTGGAAAAACGGATGGCCCTGGTAGACATCGCTCTTCGACAACAATTCCGGTATTATGAAGAAGCTCGGCCTGATGACCATCTGGGCAAATTCATAATCCATGATGACAATGGAAGGTATGTTCAACAGCTTCGATGTCAGCAGCTGCGACCTGGACCCGTGCGATACGGACAGGTTCGGCTTCCTCTGCAGGGCTACGGGCAGCAGCTGCAGGGACCTCACAAGAAGGCCGATCACTTTCATCAGAGTGTTCTTGCCGTAGTGCCTTCCGATCTTGTCGTAAGGAATTCTTGCGAGGTCGGCGAGCCCGCACACCTGGAAACAATCCCTCGCCGTGATGACCGTTTGGTAGCCCCGCCTGTTGAGTTCGTTTATAATCGGCCGGAAGAAAGGCACGTGCGGCGAATTGTCGAGGTCTATCCATATCTTTTTATCGCTGACTGCTTTCAGCTTTTCGGGTGGAACCTCGCGTGCCTCCTGCGGATCCTTTTTCAGCATGTCTTGTTCTAATTCTTTAGCGTCCATGTTTTTACCAGAAAATATCCTAATCTGTTTTAAATTAAAAATAAGGCTGGATTCGCGCTTTCGCGGAATGACTCTATGTATCTTCCCTCACCCGGCGGGAGGGATTGAGGGGGAGAAATTTTTAAGTTGCTGCCCTCTCTACAGGGGGGGTTGTCATAAGCTGCTTCACGTACCGGGCGGCGTCGCGCGGCAGCGCGTGCCAGTACTGGCCTTTGTATTCGTCTTCAATATGCTTCAGGAAGTTCTCGTAATTCTGCATAGGATATTCATCCTTCCTGACCTCGTGCTCGCCGAAATTCATGTAGTCGGGGTGGGTGATGACCAGCGCCATGCCGCCTTTTTCCGCAATCCAGCGCAATTTCCTTTTCCAGACATCGATGCTCTCCCGCATGAGCACGAAAAGAGTGAAGTCCTGCGGCAGAGTGTACGGGAGCTCGACATATCCGGTGTTCTGCGAACTGCCGTTCACCCACAAGGGGAAAATGGTTTTGACTCCGTCCGGCTGCGGTTCGAAGGGGTCCGTATCGAACGTGGACGAGTCATATGTGATATTCAGCATGTGGGTCCATTCCAGGTTATGATAGATGCTCGGCGCCCGGAAACCTACGGCTCCCCACTCTTTCAGGAACTGATTGATCCGGACGGCGCTTTTCCTGAACTCGGGAAGCGTGCGGAACAGGTTGCCGCTGTGCGTCAGGCCGTGCAGCCCTATCTCGAAGCCCGAAGCAGTAATGTGCCTGAACAGCTCCGGCGGGGTACGGTAATCTTCCGCGACAAACTTGAATGACGACCTGAATCCCAGCCGCTGTTCCAGCTCCATCATTTTTCTGATGCGGGTGAGCCCTTTTGGAGTCTCGACATCGTGCGTCAGGACGAGCGCAAACTTCCGTCCCTCGGGCCAGCCCGGCCAGTTATCGGGCTTTTTTCCGGCGCTCTCGTCAATGGGCCAGATTTTTTCGCAACCGGCCTTCTTCATTAATATCCACCTGCGGCGCACTTCGATCTGCAGCCACCTGGGTATCGCGGGTTTGAGGAAGTAGTATAAGTCTCGGGCGATCATCTCTTAACCTTTGATTGGATTTTCGGGCAAAGCTCCGCTCTCTCGGTTACATGGGCTGTCCCCGAGCCTGACAGATCCTGCCTTTTGAGAAAGGTGACTGATCTCTTCTAACCTATGTGCCTGTATAATAAAGTCCCCGCCGCGTTCAGGATGGGAGCGGGAAGCTTCCTGAAAATACTATGGGTCATGCCCGGGACCCCGAAAGACCCCTTTTTGAATTTGCCTTCGGCGAAGGAATACCGGTAATAGTCGATCGCGTATTCCCGCGCGTTCCAGCCTTTTTTAAATTGCCTCAGCCCCTCATGGTCCAGTTCGGTCCTGCCCAGTCCCAGGGTCTCAACACCAATTTCGCAGCAGCATTCGATTGCCTTCCACATGACGAGGTTGTTGGCGCGCAAATGGTTGTATTTCCTGTCCGAGGCGCCATACTTGTAAATCGCCTTCCTGCCGAACAGAATGTAGACGTTTGAGGCAATCACCTTGTTTTCATAAACTGCCTGGGCGATAAACGCGCCCCCGCGGGTGATTACCTTTTCCGCAAAGGACTGGAAGAAAGAGTAAGGCTGAGGGGGAAGACCGTGGTCCCTGCGCGTCATGCAGTTGAGGCGATAGAAATCGGCAAGGGCTTCCGGGGCGGTGGTAATCTCGACTTCGACCCCTTCCTTCGCGGCTTTCTTTATGTTGCGCCGGTTGGAATCCCTCATTGCCTCGAGGATGTCGCCGGCTCCGCCGGTGAGGTCTAT
>JBDKTK010000293.1:0-14566 GCA_039680225.1 Syntrophaceae bacterium | reverse complement strand
CATGGGGATATGCATGGGCGGAACGCTCTGCGTAATGTATGCGGCACTCCACCCTGAAAAGGTCAAAAACCTGGTCACGACGGTCACTCCGGCCGATTTTGACACAGACAAGGGCCTCCTCAATGTTTGGGCAAAATCTCTGGATGCCGACGCGCTGGTGGACGCTTATGGGAACATCCCGGGGGATGTTCTCAACGTCGCCTTCCTGCTGCTCAACCCTGCCCGGCTCCTGATAGACAAATACGTGGGATTCGTTGAGAATGTTCACGAGAAGGACTTCGTGGAAAATTTCGTCCGGATGGAGAAATGGATCTTTGACAGTCCCGATATACCTGCCGAGACATTCAGGGAATTCATCAAGAAACTCTATCACGAGAATCTTCTCATCAAGAACAAGATGACCCTTGGCGGTGAGCTGGTGGACCTGAACAATATCACCATGCCTGTTCTGAATATTTATGCCAAGCTTGACCACCTTGTGCCTTACACCAGTTCTGAAAAGCTTTTGGAATATGTCGGCAGCACGGATAAGACCGACGTCTGCCTGAACACGGGACATATTGGAATCTACGTCAGCTCAAAAATGCAGCAGGAGTTTGCGCCAAGAATTCTCAGCTGGCTTTCGAAAAGAGACGCCAGGAAGAAAAACGGCAAAGGCCGGAACAAACAAAAAAAATTGATGTAAGTATAAAAATTTTGATTTGCGAAATGGAGCAGTACGGATGACCTATTCATTTTCATGTCCTGTCCCCTGCAGACGGGTGATCCTGGTTGACGCGCGCAACGAGGCGGACGCCATCGGAAAAATCATCAAAGCCGGAGCCCTGACCTGCAGAAACGGGGGGAGCCACGGCCCCTGCGATGCGACTCGTCCGGTCATGCCGCCGCTGCCGGACCTGCAGTTGAGGGAAGTCGTGCGATTGATCATACAGGCGGGGGACCTGCCGGAGATTGGATCAAGGGATTGAAACTAAAGTGTCCTTCCGTAGGGGTGCTTCTATATGTCTTATCCATGCCGAGTTTTTTTTAATTGAAATCGTGCATAACGCAGGCATCCACACTATAATGTTTCGCCCAATCTGAGTTATACGCCGCAGACCGAAAGACAATCATTTTTCGGTTCAATTTAATTGATCGCAGGCGCAAGGGAAAATCATCCTTGTCCCGATGGTAGAGGGCCGTGAGCTTTGTTACGGTATAAGCGCCTACAAGGAGACTCCGGTCACTTGTAAAGAGTTAATACCAGGGGGATAGAACGATGAAGTTTGATGATTTCGTAGCGCGTATTCAGCAAATCGGCCAATTTGAGTCCAGGAGAGCGGCCGAAACCGCGGCGCGGGCCACTCTGGAAATGCTCGGCCGCAGGATTGGGTCAATGGGTAAAGAGTATTTTCGTTATCCCTTGCCTGCCAAAATTGCCTCTTTTTTCGAGGATGAAAAACCTGAGAGATTCGGGGTCGATAAATTTATCAAATTTGTGGCCGAGCATGAGGGGGTTTCTTTGAAGGAGGCCGAAGCTCATGCGAGCTCAGTGATTGCCGTATTACAGGAAGATGCGGATAAAAAGAACATTGAGCGGATACTCAGTTCTCTAACTGACGACTATGCGGAATTTTTTCAGAAGAGCAGGACGCAGGGCACGGGCCGGGTCCGTCAATGATATCAGGTCTCCAAACCCGCTTGTTTGAAGCACTGGATCCGTACCTTGGGCCCGGGTGGTGTGAGGTTGTGTCGGACGTGGGGAGAAAAGCAGTTCTTGTCAAATAAAATGGGAGGATCCATAAATGAGTACAGACCCCCTTCTTGCCCCTCTGCCGGAAGCCGATCACCGCGAAATCGGAGTCATGCAGCTCGATGTGGTCCCGGCCGGTGCGGGCCGGGTTAAACGTATGATCTACCGACCGGGTTTTCGGTGGTCAACCCACATGAAGCCTGTAGTGACGACCGAACGCTGCATGCATGCGCATGTGGGATTTTTGGCCCGAGGCCATATCCAGTTTATATTCAGTGATGGTTGTACCCTGGATTTCATCGCGCCGCGTGTCGTTGTCGTCGAACCTGGCCACGAAGCCTGGGTCGTGGGTGAGGAGACGGCCGTGTTGATAGAGTTCGATTTCGAGAAGGAAACCGTTCAGCGCTTCGGCCTGCCGGCGGTGCACGGCCACGACTAACCGTAACAGGCAGACAGTCACAAGGTAACCTGCACCCTTACCTGCAGCGGATCAGCCGGCGCAGGGGCGCCTGCCAAACAGGGGAGGTACTCCGCAATTCAGTCCTTTGATTTATAAAGCGTCTTTGGCTTTAAACCATGTCACTATTTGGGACGCCAATATTGGCCCTTCAAAACCTCATATCCCGGTTCAGGATACCGGTCTGACGATCTTCAATTTTATTACTTGCCCATTTGCCCTGATATGAAAGGAGGACCATGATCATGCTCAATGTACTCATCCGCAGAATCATACCTCATGGGAAGGATGGAGAAGTGTTGGACATAATCGCCGAACTGAGGGGCAAGGCTGCATATGCAAAGGGCTATTTATCATCTGAAATAATGTCGAACGTGGAGAACGACAGAGAGTATGTTTCGATGACCAAATGGATTAATGCCGCGTCCTGGATAGCAGGGGAAGAAAGTGAATCTTTTCGAGAACTGCAAAAAAAGCTTGATATATTGGGATGTGAAACGAAGTATGAATTGTTCAGATATCCTTCTCTATGTGAATAAGACTGCAGCCGGAGAATTCCCCCCCGCGAATGAAAACTCCTGAGGGTGTGCGCTGCTGGTTCGTTATCCTGATATGGCGGCGACCTTGTGTTTGCCGGGGCTCACACCCACAGCGCCATTCCCAGTTCCTGCTTGGAGGAAAGGTTCTTGTTGTACGGGATGATCCTGATCCCGTATGAGTACCTGCCGCTCGACTTCACGTTGTACTCGCCGGAATATGTAATGATGTTATCGGCAATGCCGTCGCGCGCGAGCGGCACGGAATCGGGCAGGGTCATGAAATCGTCGCCGCTGATCTTCCCGATGACAAGCTCGGCGAGGATCTCGTCGGGGTCCAGCTTTCCGGGATCGATCCTCAGGTTGATGGTGAACGGCTCGCCGACGTTGATCGTGTCCCCGTGGATGCCTTCGAAGCTCACATCGATGAGCCTGATGGACGAGAAGCGCATGGGCGCCTTGAGCTTCCAGTCGGCGAGGTCGCGCGACAGGCTGTAATTGTCCCTGCGCAGGGCCTTGCCCCTTTTCGCCGTCGCCAGGTACATCTCATTGAGGTACTGGTGGGCCATCCTCCTGGCGTTGAATCTGGGCGCCAGGGTCAGCATGGAATTCTTTACCATCCTGATCCATTCCTGCGGTATCCCGGCGGTGTCCCGGTCGTAGAACATCGGGATGATCACGTCTTCGAGCGTCTGGTAGAGCGAGCTGCCGTCGGTTTCGTCGGCGGCGGCGGGGTCTTCAAAACCGGTGAATTCCGTAACGTCCGGCCCCACGGTGAACCCGTTGGAGCCGTCGTAGGCCTCCGCCCACCAGCCGTCCATGACGCTGAAATTGAGGATGCCGTTTATCAGGACCTTCTGGCCGCTCGTCCCGCAGGCCTCCATGCCCCTCCGGGGCGTATTGAGCCACACGTCGACGCCCTGCACAAGCTGCCGGGCCATATTCAGGTCGTAATCCTCCAGGAAGAGGATTTTCCCGATGAACCTTTTGTCGTTGCAGATATCGACGACTTTCTTGATCAGTTCGATGCCCATCCGGTCGCTGGGATGGGCCTTCCCCGCGAAGATGAAATGGACGGGGCGCTTCTCGTTGTTGACGATGCGGTCGAGCCTGTCGAGGTCGGAAAAGAGCAGGGTCGCCCTCTTATATGGGGCGAATCGCCTGGCAAAGCCGATGATCAGGGCGGCGGGATTGATCTTCGCTATGACCTCTTCGCGCAGGGTCTTGCTGAAGGAGTACTTGGCCCACTCCCTCGTGACATGCTGGACGACATAGTTGACCAGGTTGAATTTCAGCGTGCTCCTCGTCCTCCAGAGCAGGGAATTGGGGATTTCGTTGATCCGCTTCCACCTTTCGGGATCGGGGTCCCTGTCCCAGTTGGGCCCCAGATAGACGTCCAGGATCTCCCGCATCCGCGGCGAAAGGAATGAGAGCATGTGGACGCCGTTGGTGATGTGCTTGATCGGGACGTCCGAATCCTGGAAGCCCTTCCACACGTCCCTCCACATTCTTCGCGCTACCGACCCGTGCAGCCGGCTCACGCCGTTCGACATGTTGGACCCCTTCAATCCGAGGATGGTCATGAAGAACGGCTTATCGTCCCCGCTGTTCACCCGGCCGAGTTCCCAGAACTGGGGCCAGCTGATCCCCCACCGCTTGACGTAGCTGGAGAAATAATATTCCACGACGTCCCGGTTAAACCGTTCGTTGCCGGCCTCGACGGGCGTGTGGGTCGTGAACACGGACTGTCCCCGCACGACCTCCTTGGCCTGGTCGAAAGAAAGTCCCTCGTCGATAATATAGCAATTCATCAGCTCGAAAAGGAGGAACGCCGAATGCCCTTCGTTTATATGATAGACGCTGGGCCTGATGCCGAGCTTGCGCAGCATTTTCACGCCGCCCATGCCGAGCAGCAGTTCCTGCTCGATCCTCAGGCGCGGGTCGTCGTTGTAAAGGCGGGAAGTGATCTTGCGGTCCTGGACCGTGTTCCGGGGGACGTCGGTGTCGAGCAGGTACAGGGTGACTCTTCCGGCCTTCAGCTCCCAGATGTTTGCGAACAGGGTGCGTCCCGGCAGCTCCAGCGCGATCTGGACGTCGTTGCCCATGTCGTCCTGGACGATCCGGACCGGCATATCCGAAAAATCGTTGTCGGGGTATTCGGCTATCTGCCAGCCGTTCTTGTCGATCTTCTGGTGGAAGTAACCGTTTTTGTAAAGCAGCCCCACCCCTATGAAGGGGAAATTCAGGTCGCTGGCGGCCTTGATCAGGTCTCCCGCGAGCACCCCCAGCCCCCCGGAATAGATCGGGACGCTTTCGTGCAGGCCGAACTCCGGCGAAAAATACGCGACCGGCGACGAGGGCTTGATCGCGTCCATGGGCAGTTCCGGCCTTTCCCTCATGTAAACGTCAAACCGGGCGAAGATGTTCTGGTAGAGGTTTATATAGCCTTCGTTCTCGGCAGCCTCCGCCAGCCGGTCCGCGGAGATTGATTCGAGCAGCTTGACGGGGTTGTTCCCCGTCTCCTCGAGCAGTTTCGGATCGAGGTAGTTGAATAATTCGAGCGCATCGGGGTTCCAGGTCCACCAGAGGTTGTAGGCAAGCTCCCTGAGCCGTGCTATTTTATCGGGGAGATTGACTACGGCGGTAAGGTTGCGGAAATGGGGCTGCACCGATGCCGTCCCCGCGAAAGTGTAGCGCATCCTCTCCCGGAATTCCGTGGTCGCCAGCCTGGCGCTGCGCGTCGACGCCGCGATGAGGGCGCGGTTGTAAGCTTCCATGTAGAAGGCGAAAAAATCCTTCCAGTCCGCATGGACGGCCACCTGCCGGGCGTCCGTCCTGCGGGCCTGGAATTCGGGCTCCTGCAGGTACATGAATTCCTTTAATTCGGAGTAGAGCCCTTCCTGGACATCGATCGGCGGCGCGCCGCTCCTGTCCAGGACAATTACGCCTTTCGAGTTGCCGAAAGTGCCGCGCGCCCAAAGTCCGAAGCCCGCCTGGTCCGTGGTGATCGTGGGCACCGCGTGCGCGGCGCTCTCCAGCGGAGTATATCCCCAGGGTTCGTAAAATGACGGGAATACGCCCAGGTGGCAGCCGGACAGGGTTTCGTAATAATCCATGTTGATGAGCCCGTCGTGCCCGTTCAGGAATGCGGGGACGTAGATCACGTTCACCCTGTTTTCGGGCGAGTTGCGCAGGTTGAGGTTGTTGCAGGCAATGATTATAGGGTCTCCGGCCTCGTTCTGCAGGCGGTGCGTCGCGATCAGGGGCGTTCCTTCGGGAACGTGCGCTCCGGCGAGGGCGGCCGGGTTTATCGCCATGTGTTCGCCCAGGACGCAAATGAATGCAATCACGTCCCGGTCCCTGCTTTCCCTGTCAATGCGCCCGAGGGCCTGGAGGAATATGTCGATGCCCTTGTTATGGAACTCATACCTGCCGGATATGATCATGATCCTGGCATTTTCCGGGAGACTCTTCCTCAGGAACCTTGACGCGAATTCGAGGAGCCGGGCCCGGTTGGCCAGGGCGGGCTCGGCGTTCACGGAGTAGTCGGGGATGTTCTCGATATCTATGCCGTTGGGAGTTATTACCTCGGGGTTCCTCCCCAGCAGGTTTTTTGCCTCTGATGCCGTGATCTCGCTGACCGTGGTAAAGCAGTCCGCTTCCCTGGCGCTTGCGGTCTCCATGGAATGCTTCGCCGCTATATTGTGCGAGCTCGCCTCCCGCTGCGGGGAGATGTGCTCCATTGCGGAATAGATGTTTATGCCCGAACCGGCAAGGGTGCGGCCCAGGATGGTCGCATGCGTGGTGAATACGGTCCCGATTTCCGGCACCCTTTTCTTGATGCACAGGAGCCCCGCCCCGCACATCCATTCATGGAACTGGGCGATGGCCCTGCCGCCCTGGGCCCGCACAATCAGGTTGAAGATCGTTTCGATCACGGTCCCGCAGGCGTAACTGAACATGACCGGCTCGATATAATCCCAGCCGCCCGAGATCGAGTCCACGCCGTAGTCTTCCCATAGTTCGTAAAGGAGCTGGTCCTTGTTGAATTTCTTGCCGCCGCCGACCAGGATGACCCGCGGGTTGCCGGGGATTTTCCACCTGCCGAAACGGCAGGGTATTTCCTTGATGGCCACTCCTTCCCGGATCTTCTGCCAGCCTTCCTCATCGGTCTCCTCGAATTCAGGATTGGTCTTCAGGTCGGGACCAATGAGAAAATAATTGTCCCCGTACCTGCGGACAGCCTCCAGGGCCTTCGTGCGCAGGACCGTGTTGATCCCGCCCACCTTGTTGCAAACCTCCCAGCTCACTTCGAAAACAAAATCACCTGCCATTCT
The DNA here is from genome assembly GCA_039680225.1 of Syntrophaceae bacterium. Lineage (GTDB taxonomy): Bacteria > Desulfobacterota > Syntrophia > Syntrophales > UBA4778 > JBDKTK01. The sequence continues at coordinate 7,504 of JBDKTK010000293.1, read as the reverse complement.
GAATCTCCTTCGCATCCTTCGCGCTCTTCTGCTCTTTGTATCTTTCCTCCAGCAGGTTGGAAAAATCGGCCAGAACGTTCATGAAATTTATGTACCCGTCATAGGGCGACTCGTAAGGGTTGAAATATTTGTGCACGTCGCCGTCGGCGAACCATTTTGTGCACATGTAATAAAAATGGTCGGAAGTCTGCAGCTTCCTCCATGCATCGAGCAGTTCGGGGTCCTTCTTCCGCTTCACTTTCGTTTCGAGGCCGAACAGGGTCCTGATGGCGTCGTTCTGCATGTGGTTGCCGAGCCAGGCGGTGAGGTCCCGCTCGACATCGGCCCAGGATATGAATTGCGGGACGTCAAGCTGGGCGACCGGGCCGTAGCTCTTTTCAACTTCGGCCGGGGTCTGGAAGCGGAAATGGGGATGGGCGAGGACCTTTTCGGGCAGGGCCTTCAGGAACTCGAAGATCCCCGTTTCGGACCACTGGTGCTCGCCGAATGTCTCGTAATCCATGAACAGGTTTATGACCTCCCCCGAACCGTCTATATTATGCACCCAGTGGGCGAACTTCTCGGCCGTCAGCGGGAACTCGTCCCAATCATGATTGGAGAACCGGAAGGCAATGTCGTCGGAGAGCCTGTAATTCTTGAGCAGGCACTTGAGCTTGACGGAGCCCGCCGGCTGGTAGACGAAATTCGGGCTGCGCCAGCCCAGGATCTGGTCGGCCCCCTCGGTCAGGACCATCCTGTATCCCATGGATTCGATCAGGCGCGCGAGGTCGTTGTTATAGATCATTTCCGTGTTGCGGAACGTCTTCGGCACCTGCCCGAAAAGGCTCGTGATCTTTTTCTTATGGAGGATTACCTGCTCCTTGAACTCGCGCTGGGAGAAAAGGAAGGCAAGCGTGTGGTAATAGGTCTCGTTGACGAATTCCACGCAGCCGGTTTTCGCAAGGTCGACAAAGCTCTCGAGGACGTCGGGCCTGTATGCCTCCAGCTGGTCCAGCAGGACGCCCGTCACCGAATAGGAAATCCGGAACTGCCCCTCGAAACGGTTGATCAGTTCCAGCATGACCCTGTTGGCGGGCAGGTAGCACTTTTCCGAAACCTTATCGAGGATTTCCCGGTTCTTCTCATCGTCCCAGTAATGGTGGTTCTGGTTTATATCGAAAAAGGTGTAATTCCTTAACCTGTTGGGCTGATGCACTTCAAAACAAAAACACACGGAAGGCATTTATTGTCTCCTTTCGGCCACTGTGTTGTACACATCGATAATTTTCACGGCCGCATTGTCCCAATGGATGTTCCTGATCTCCTCGCGCGACCTTTCCACAAGCTCTTGAGAGAGGGCAGGGTGCTTCAGGATAGAGATGATTTTTCCGGCCAGCTCCCGGACATCCCAGAAATCAACCTTCAGGGCATGGTGCAAAATTTCGGAAACCCCCGACTGCTTGGAAATGATCACGGGTACATCATACAGCATCGCCTCGAGCGGCGAAATACCGAAAGGCTCCGAGACGCTCGGCATCACATAAACATCGCTCATGGCGTATATGTCTTCGATTTCTTTCCCGCTGAGGAAACCCGCAAAGTGGAAGGACCTGCCGATCCCCAGTTCGGCGGCCCGCTCGATCATGCGCGGCCTCATGTCCCCGGAGCCCGCCATGACGAACACCACGTCCGGGCAGAATTCCAGGACCCGGGCCGCGGCCTCGACGAAATAATCCGGTCCTTTCTGGAAAGTTATCCGGCCGAGGAAGAGGATTATTTTCCGGCCGCCGTCCTTCCGGGGCGGGAAATCTTCCTTCCCCTTGACCACGGCATTGTGGACGACGGTGATTTTCCCGGGATCGATCCCGTAGCGGTCCACTATCCTGTCCATGGTGTAATGGCTCACCGCTATTATTTTGTCGGCCTGTTCCATCCCGTATTTTTCGATATCGTATATGTCCGGGTTGACGTTCTCTCCGCTGCGGTCGAACTCGAGGGCGTGGATGTGGAGCACAAAGGGCCTGCCGCTCGCCTCTCTCGACCTTACTCCCGCGAAAACCGTCATCCAGTCGTGGCAGTGGATCACGTCGAACAGTTCGGAGCCCGCGATTGCGGCCGCGGCCTCTCCGTACCTGGCCGCTTCGGCGACAATGTCGGGACCGTAACCGCCGGCGAGGTCCGCGAAAATCTTACCCTCACGGCTGCTCCGTTCAGTTTCCGGGATGTCACGGCGGGAAAGCTCTTCGAGCCGCGCCTTGTATTGCGGCTCCCCCAGGTAGGGCTTGAGGGCCGAGTGGATGACCCGGAATTCCAGCGACCCGGGCGGAAATCCGCCTGCCGCAAAATCCTGCGCGTGCGCGGCGTCCAGCGGCACATCGGCGGCGGACACAAGCCGTACATGGGATTCGCGGCCTGCCGGGCCGGGGATTTTCGGCAGCACGAAAATTATTTCAAGCCCGCGCGCCGCCAGGGATTTTGTTATTCCGAAGCATGCCGTGCCGAGGCCGCCGCTGATGTACGGGGGGAATTCCCATCCGAACATTAGTACTTTCATTTTTTCCGGCTCCGGGCCGCAGTTTTTGCGCCTGGTTTGGCGCTTGACTTTGCGCGCGGCTTTGAACCTGATTCCGCAGTTGTCTTTGCGCCTGGTCCTGCAACCGGTTTTACACCGGGTTGTTCATTGATCAGTGTCCATAGCCTGATCAGTTCGCCCGAGTTCCATGACTGGGCTATGCACCCGTTCGGCTCGTGGGGCGGGTCCCCGTTGAACACCTCCGATATGAACCCGATTCCCGCCACCCTCAGGTGCTCGTCCAGGAATTTTTTCAGGCCTTCCCTGAGGGCGTTTTTTGCCTCGTCTTTATCTTCCGCGACTTTCAGGAAGGCTTCCCCGTAGGCGCCCACCAGCCACGGCCAGACCGTGCCCTGGTGATAGGCGAGGTCGCGGCTTATGGCGTTCCCGCCGTACCTGCCCCGGTAAGCCGGGTCCTTGGGAGAGAGCGTCCTTATTCCCACCGGGGTCAAGAGCTCTTTGGCGACCCTCTCCACGACCATCTTCCACTTGGATGGATGCAGGACGGGGTAGGGCAGGGATACCGCGAATATCTGGTTGGGCCTCACGGACCTGTCCAGCGCCCCGTCGCGGTAGCAGTCTCCCAGGCATTTCAGGTCGGCTGCCCAGAAGACGGCATTGAAAGATTCCGCCAGGGTTTTAATCAGGCCGCTGCAGTCGAACCCCTGGTCGCCCGTTTTCTCCCGCAGTTCGTCCGCGAAGCACAGGGCGTTGTACCACAGGGCGTTTATCTCGACGGCGCAGCCCCACCTTGGCGTGACCGCCTTACCCCCGGCGATGACGTCCATCCATGTCAGCTGGGTGTTTTCGTCGCCGGCATGGAGCAGGCCGTTGTCGTCCGTGTATATCTTGAAATCCGTGCCTTTCCGGTAATTGTTTATTATTTTCTTGATCACCGGCCAGAAGTCTTTTTGACTGGTCTGGTAATCTCCGGTGTATCTCGCCATCTGCTGCACCGCCCAGATGAACCACAGGGAGGCGTCCACGGAATTATAGGCGCTCTCGCCCTGTTTATCGGAAAAGAAATTGGGGATCAGGCCGTTCTTCTCAAATTTGGCAATTGATTTCAGGATGGCGGCGCCCTGCTCGGGGAGCCCCGAACAGAACGTCAGGCCCGGCAGGGAGATCAGGGTATCCCGCCCCCAGCAGCCAAACCAGTGGTAGCCGGCTATTATGTCGTTGCGGCCCGAGGGGGTTTTTACCGGGAAATAGCGGCCGGAGGAAAGGAGGTTGGAAAAGGTCCCTTTGGCGTCCTTTCCGGCCTGCTTTGCAAGGGAATCATCGAGTTCGGACAGTCTGGCGCGGCGCTCCTCCTCGCGCGCCCAGTCGCTTGTGAAGCTGCTCTTCACTTCCCGGGTAGCGGCGGAAATGAAGACAGTCCCTTTTTCCCTGACCGGCACCTCGAATACTCCCGGCTGGAAGAGGTCCTCCCGGTTTTCGTAGCCCCTTTCGCCTTCGGCCACGTATTCGAAATTATAATACCACAGGGGCGACGGATAGAACTCGGCCCGCTTGTCCGTCTGGACGAAAAGCGGCGGCATATTGTCATAGGGCTGGATCTTGAACCCGTTTTTCGCCGGAAAGGCCCGCACGTGCAGGAACATGTTTTCCTTGCTCAGCGAGTGGTAGTCCCGGAATGCCAGCAGGGGCTTGATCCTCAGGAGCACGGGGACGTCCGACCGGTCGCAGTAGTACCTGATCAGGACGCGGTCCTCCCCCTGGAGCATGATGATGCTCTTGTGGATGCAGACGTCTCCTATCTTGTAAGTGAAGTGCGGGTGCCCGTGGCGCAGGTGGAACTCCCTCAGGTATTTGTGGCCATAAGGATAGAACAGGCCCGGGTACCGGTGGAGGGATAAAAAGAACTCCTGGTCCTTGATGATTACGGAGTCCTCGAATTTCGACAGCAGCACGAATTTCCCGGGGGGGTTGGAGAACTCGCAGACGAGCAGTCCGTGGTATTTGCGCGTGTGGCACTGCAGGATGGTGCTGGAGGAGTACCCTCCGCGCCCGTTCGAATCCAGCCATTCCAGCCGGAGGGCTTCTTTTATGTTAAGGCACGTCCTTTCATCGATACTGATGTCCATATAGCCTCCATTGGTTTCCGCGATAGTCTTGCAGCCGGAAGGATTGAATCTACTCTGTTTCGATGAGATGCCGAAAAATAATGACCTTTTTCGAAGGGGGGTGTCAAGATATTTATGGGAATGTTAACGAGGGTTTTCATTGAGGATAATTATGCTGATGTGATATGAACCTGTGCGAATTTTTCAGACAGGGGTGAATTTTGAAGCAATGTTGAATGCGGGTCTGACGGGCGGCATAGCCAGCGGAAAAACCACAATCTCCAGGATTCTCGCGGAGAAGGGAGCGTACCTGATCGACTTCGACCTGCTGGCCCACGAGGCCGAAGAGCCGGGGCAGGCCGCCTGGCAGGGGATAGTCGATCATTTCGGGACATCGGTGCTCGATGACAAGGGCAGGATCGACCGCAAAAAGCTGGGGGAAATCGTTTTCAACCGGCCTGAAGAACTGCACGTGCTCAATTCGATCGTCCATCCGGCGGTTGAAGACCTTTGGCAGGCGAGAAGCAGGCAGATAGAGGAAAAGGACCCCAGGGCGATCATTATCTCCGATGTGCCGCTGCTGTTCGAGACGGGATGGCAGAAGAAAGTGGATGTCGTGATCCTGGTCTATATCCCGCCGGAGGAGCAGATCCGCAGGCTTATGGCACGCAACGGGGTCAGCATTGAAGAGGCCCGGGCAAGGCTCAAATCCCAGATGCCCATCGGGGACAAGATAAAGATGGCGGATTTCGTGATCAACAACCAGGAGCCCCTGGAGTGCGCCCGCCGGCACATTGACGAGTTATGGGACGAGCTTCTGGTCAGAGAGAGGCTCAAGTATTTCAAAAATTGAAAAACATACCTTAGGGAGGTTTGTATGATCGGAAAGAGTGTTGTTACGGATTTCAGTTCGAAAAGCTCGGAGCCGGTAATTGACGCTTCGGCTTACGTCCACCCCCAGGCCGCCGTGATCGGCAACGTCATCCTGGGAAAGAACGTTATGGTTTCCCCTTTTGCCTCGGTCCGCGGGGACGAGGGGCAGCCCCTGTTTGTCGGGGACGATTCGAACGTGCAGGACGGGGTCGTCATCCACGCCCTCGAGACCGAAGAGCATGGCAAACCGGTTGAGAAGAACCTTTATGAAGTTGAAGGGAAAAAGTACGCCGTCCACGTCGGCAAGCGCGTTTCCCTGGCGCACCAGGTGCAGATCCACGGCCCGGCCGTGGTCGGGGATGACACGTTTGTCGGTATGAAGTCGCTCGTGTTCAAGGCAGCGGTCGGGAAGGGCTGCGTTGTCGAGCCGGGGTGCATCGTTCTGGGTGTTTCCGTTCCGGACGGGCATTATGTCCCCGCCGGGACCGTTTTGAATTCCCAGGAAAAGGCGAACAGTCTTCCCGTCATCACCGACGATTACGCCTTCAAGAGCCTTAACAAGGGCGTCGTCCATGTGAACACATCACTTGCGAAGGCGTATCTGAAGCAGAAATAAGGATTCGGGTTAACCGAAAAAAGGGCGGGAGCAATTCCGCCTTTTTTTGGTAGCCCCCGGCCAGGTGAGAGGGAGATTTCTGGGTGCATGCCCTTCTTAAATGCCCTTAGTTTCCTCGTAATAATAAAGCGCATGCTCCTCAGGGTATCCGAACAATTCATATGAAGTTATGCATCCCAGGGCATCGAGCTTTTTCTGCAATTCCCGGTGCGGTTCGCTTTCCAGCCATGTTTTCCATGATTCCAGGCTTCGCCATTTGGTCATTGAGACATACTCGCGCTCTTTCTCCAGGTTCCATACTATTTCCGACGATATATAACCTCTGGCATGTGCGGCCCTGGCCCTCAATTGGGCTATTATTGTCAACACTTCCCGGTCTCTATCCTTCGGTACGGTCCTGCGGATAAGCACATTGATCATATTTAATCCCTCCTTTTTTTAATGCGCGATAATTTACGTCCTGATCTGCAAAGAGGACATTGAATCATCCGTCTGCACAATGATTCAGATTTTTCGAGGGTACTTTCTAAGGCGATGTCCGACGAACCCCGGCGCATTTGCCCGCATTCCAGGCGGAAGTTATGATGCGAAAGCGGCAAAAAATAAATTGCATGTACGTCTTGAATATATTATTTGAATACAAATCATTTGGTACTTTAACAGTACCACAAAAGCAAGGAGATTGTACATGCTCCGATTAACGGATGGGGCCGGTATTGACAGGGCAAAAGGGAGTCCTTTCGGATTAAGGGTGCTCACATCCGTTATTCTTGTCCTGTTCTTCCTCATCTGCTCTTCCATAAATGCTTCCGGATTCATGAATTCCAAGTATGCGCCCGAGATCAAGGCTGCCGTGCAAAAGTTTTCTGCCTTGTATAAACGAATGGATGCTGACGGCATCGCATCAATTTACTCATCCGACAGAGACATAGTTATAATAGGCGCGGGAAAGGACCAGGAAAATATTGAATCTGTAGGGGCCGCCTCGGCGTATCGGAAAGAATTTTCCTTCTATAAAAAAATCAACTCGCTGGAGATCAAAATCAATTATATGTCTTCATTAGGCCATATCTGCTGGATTTCAGCTGATGTTTTCGGCAATGTCATCTTACTCAATGAGGCGAAATCGATCGTATCCGGAAGGTTCACCGCGGTTTTGCGCAAATTCGGCAATAAATGGCTTTTTATTCAGACGCACTTCTCAATACCGGCAGACGGCCCGAAAATACTGAAATAAGGGACGGTAAAATTTTAGGTATAAATCCGCCATGCATCGATCGCATGAATGCAGCGATGCGGTCTCGTCATAAACAAGTTGATTTTTAGACAAATAATTGCTATACAAACATTCGTACATACCAGCAACGAGATCAAATGGGAAATTTCAAGAGACTATGG
>JBDKTK010000292.1:0-9348 GCA_039680225.1 Syntrophaceae bacterium | reverse complement strand
GGGCCCATCTTTTTGCCGTCAACCGCGACTGGGTTGCCCTTCTCGAAATCTATTTCCACGTAAAGGGGCTTGTTCGGGGCCTTTTCCGGCGATACCGATATCGAGAAGACGTGCTCCGGCGGCTCCGCCCAGGGGTCCTCCAGGATGCCGCCCTCGTGCGAGATATGCAGGAGGTTGCGGTCGCTGCTGTAAGCTTTTTTCCTGGTGAAGGGAAGCGGGATGCCATGCTTCTCCGCATAATCGAACATCGACTGGCGCGAGTCGAATTTCCAGTTGGGGTCGCGCCAGCAGGCGATAATGTTTATGCCCGGGTCGAGGGCCATGTACGTCAGCTCGAAACGGACCTGGTCGTTGCCCTTGCCGGTGGCTCCGTGGCAGACGGCGTCCGCTTTCTCTTTCTTCGCGATCTCGATCTGGCGCTTGGCAATTATCGGCCTCGCTATCGAGGTGCCCAGCATATACGTGCCCTCGTAAATTGCGTTGGCCCGCAGCGCCGGGAATACGAAATCCCGCGCGAACTCTTCCCGGAGGTCTTCTATATAGATCTTGCTTGCGCCCGTATTCAGGGCCTTCTTTTCCAGGCCGTCCAGTTCCTCTTTCTGGCCCACATCGGCGGCATAGGCGATCACCTCGCAATCGTATGTTTCGATGAGCCACTTGATTATGATAGACGTATCAAGGCCTCCCGAGTAGGCCAGCACTACTTTCTTATACTGTTTGCTCACTTCTTTTTTCCTCCTCCAATAAGAATTTCCATCACAGCTTTCTGGACGTGAAGCCTGTTCTCAGCCTGGTCGAAAACGACCGACTGGGGGCTGTCGATAACTTCCGAGGTTATTTCCTCATCACGGTGGGCAGGCAGGCAATGCATGACTATGGCGTCCTTGCGGGCCGCGGATAGAAGCTTTTTGTTTATCTGATAACCCCGGAAAGCTTCCTTCCTTTCGTCCATTTCAGCCTCCTGGCCCATGCTTGTCCAGACATCCGTGTATAAAACATCTGCGTCCGGCGCGGCCTCGAACGGGTCGCGCATAATTTTTATCCGGCCTTCCGCTTTGGCCAGCGCATCCTTCATTATTCCCTTATCCGGCTCATAGCCCTCCGGACATGCGAGGCTGAACTCGAAAGGAAGGATGGCCGCCGCCGTCAGCCAGGTGTTGGCGACATTATTTCCATCGCCTATATATGCGATTTTCAGTCCCTTGTAATCACCTTTCTTCTCGATGATCGTAAAAAGGTCTCCCAGGATCTGGCAGGGATGCAGAAGGTCGGTAAGCCCGTTAATGACCGGCACTTCCGAGTATCGGGCGAACTCCTCGATCGACTCCTGGGAGAACGTCCGGATCATGATCCCGTCGAGGTACCTCGACATGATCCTGGCCGTATCGGAAATAGCCTCGCCCCTGCCGAGCTGGATGTCGCGGCTGCTCAGGAAAATGGCGAGGCCGCCTAACTGGCTGAAGCCGACCTCAAACGAGAGCCTTGTCCGGGTGGACGATTTATAGAAAATCATGCCCAGGGTCTTCCCCTTGAGGGGGGTATGCGATTTTCCTTTTTTCTGCAGAGTCTTCAATTCCCCGGTGCGCGAAAAGATCTCTTCGAAATCGTTTTTCTGCAGGTCCGAAAGTGTAAGAAGGTCCTTTTTCATATGTTCGCCAATACCTCGTCGATAATTGCCACAGCCTTGTTTATTTCAGATTTTTTAATGGTAAGCGGCGGCACAAGCCTCATCACGCTTGCCGACGTGCAGTTCACGATCAATCCTCTTTCCAGGCACCTGCCCGCCATTTCCGGGTATTCGGAGGATATCTCAAGCGCCATGATCAGCCCCCTGCCCCTTACTTCTTTAATAACGCTGTGCTTTCTTTTCAGTCCCTGCAGTTTTTTGAACAGATAGGCTCCCATCTCCCGGCAATTTTCGAGGACGCCGCCGTTGAGCAGGCAATCGAGCGTCGCCAGGCAGGCCGCCATGGCCAGGTAATTGCCCCCGAAGGTGGACGCATGCGTCCCGGGCACGAAGACAGAGGATACCTTATCGGTCGCCAGCATGGCGCCCACCGGGAAACCATTGGCGATCGCCTTGGCAAGCGCCATGATATCCGGCTTGATCCCGTGCTGCTCGTAGGCAAACAGGGAACCGGTCCGCCCCATGCCCGTCTGGACCTCGTCCAGGATCATCAATATGCCCTTCTTGTCGCAGATCTCCCGGACAGCCTTCAGGTAACCTTCGGACGGGACCCGTACTCCCCCTTCGGCCTGAATCGGTTCAAGCATGACACCGCATGTAATGTCGCTTATCGCCGCTTCCAGAACGGCCGCGTCATTGAACGGCACGTATTTGAATCCCCCCGGGAGAGGCTCGAAGCCGACCTGGAATTTCTTCTGTCCGGTTGCCGTGATCGTGGCAAGCGTCCTGCCGTGGAACGAGTTCTCCATGGTTATGATCTCGTACCTGCCGCCCATCTTCTCATGGCCGTATTTCCGCGCGAGCTTGATGGCGGCCTCGTTTGCCTCCGCCCCGCTGTTGCAGAAGAACGCCTTGCCGGCAAACGAATTCTCCACCAGGACCCTGGCAACCTGCGCCTGGAGCCCGTTGTAATAAAGGTTGGAAGTATGCCCGAGGATGCCGGCCTGTTTGCGGATGGCCGCGGTCACTTTCGGATTGGAATGGCCGAGGCTGCATACCGCGATACCGGCCAGGAAATCGAGATACTCTTTCCCGTCCTCGTCCCAGACCTTTGCGCCCTTCCCCCTGGCCAGGGCCACGGGGTTCCTCTTGTACGTCCCCATCACGTATTGATCAGACAGTGCCATGGTTTCTTCATTTGTCATTATCGCCACCGAATTCCTTTTTCATCAAAATGAAATAAAAGGCAATTGAAAAGTTACGGCAAACCAGAAAGGGCGACCGGCCGGTCGCCCCTGCAGCCGATGTCGTCTAATTTGCCTATAAATTATTTCCGTCCCGATCCCCGAGTCGGTAAACATCTCCAGGAGCACGGCGTGCTTGAGCCGGCCGTCGATTATATGGGCCTTGCGCACCCCGCGCTTGAGCGACTTGAGGCAGCACTTTATCTTCGGGAACATGCCGCCTGAAATGACGCCCTGCTCGATCATCCTGCGGGCGCGGTCGTTGTCCATCGTGTTTATCAATTTCTTGTTCTCGTCAAGCACGCCCTCGACGTCCGTCAGGAGCATGAGCTTTTCCGCCCTCAGGGCCGCGGCCACGGCGCCGGCCACTATATCCGCATTGATGTTATACGTCTCGCCGTTCTCGCCTACGCCGGTAGGCGCGATTACCGGTATAACTCCATCTTTCACAAGCGAATTGATCAGATCGGAGTTGATGCCCACCACTTTTCCGACGAGCCCGATATCAATTATTTCCGGCGGGGTGTCCTTGGCCTTCTCGGCGCTCAGAAAATATTTTTCCGCGCGGATCAGGCTTCCGTCCTTGCCGCTCAGGCCCACTGCGTTTCCGCCGTGCTGGTTGATAAGGCCGACGATCTCCTTGTTGACCTTGCCCGCAAGCACCATCTCCACGATATCCATCGTCTCTTCATCCGTGACACGCATGCCCTGGATGAACTGCGAGTCCTTGCCGAGTTTCTTGAGATAGCCGCCGATCTGGGGCCCGCCGCCATGGACCACGACGGGGTTGATGCCGATGTACTTCATCATCACCATGTCCTGGGCGAAAAGCCTCTTCAGGTCATTGTCGACCATGGCATGGCCTCCGTACTTGATCACAATCGTCTTGTTGTAAAAGCGCTGGATGTACGGGAGGGCCTCAATGAGCATCTCCGCCCTTTCCATCGATTTTTTCAGTTCGTCCATGATCCTTCCCCTTCAAAAACTGTATTAAAGAATGTATCTCGTAAGGTCCTCATCCTCGACTATATCCAACAGCCGCTCCCTTACGTATTCCGCATCTATGGCAATCTCCCTGCCGCCCATGTCCGGCGCGTCGAAGGAGATCTCGTCGAGCAGCCGCTCAAGAATAGTGTAAAGCCTCCGGGCCCCGATATTCTCGGTTTTCTCGTTTACCATTGCCGCAACTTCGGCTATCTCCGCGATGGCATCATCCTGGAAAACAATCTTCACGTCCTCGGTCGCCAGCATTTCCGTGTACTGCTTGAGCAGCGCGTTGCTGGGCTCCTGAAGGATGCGGATGAAATCATCCCTGCCCAGCGAGTCCAGTTCGACCCTGATGGGGAACCTGCCCTGGAGCTCGGGGATGAGGTCCGACGGCTTTGTCGAGCTGAAGGCGCCGGCCGCTATGAACAGGATGTGATCGGTCTTCACCATTCCGTACTTCGTATTCACCGTCGAGCCCTCGACAATGGGGAGGAGGTCTCTCTGGACTCCTTCCCGCGAGACGTCCGGGCCGTGCGGCGATTCGCTGCCGACTATTTTATCTATCTCGTCGAGGAATATAATGCCGGACTGCTCCACCCTCTCGATCGCCATCTTGTTGACCTTGTCCATGTCCACGAGGCGCTGGGATTCCTCCTGGATGAGGAGTTCCATTGCCTCGGGCCCCTTCACCTTCCGCCGGTTCTTCTTTTGCGGGAAGATGTTGCCCAGCCTGTCTTGTATGTTCAGGCCCATGTCTTCAACCCCCGAGGACGAGAAAATCTCGATCATGGGCATCGAGGCGGCCGTGCTCTCCGAAACTTCCACTTCCACCAGGCGGTCGTTGAATTTGCCCTGCCTGAGCAGTTTCCTGATCTTCTCGCGCGTCGATTCCTCGCGGCCCGCCGCGGAGACTATCTCTATCCTGGAATCTTCCGCGATCTCGTCATGCCCGCGGGCATCGATCCTGCCCGGATGCGAGGGGGGCGGCAGGAGCAGGTCGAGGATCCTCTCCTCGGCAAACTCGCCGGCCCGCGCTTTCACTTTCTCTTTCTCTTCGGACTTGACCATATTGATCGACAGGTCGACAAGGTCGCGGACCATGGACTCGACATCCCTGCCCACGTATCCCACTTCCGTGAACTTGGAGGCCTCCAGCTTGATAAACGGCGAATTGTCGATCTTGGCCAGACGGCGGGCGATCTCGGTCTTGCCGACGCCGGTGGGGCCGATCATGATTATGTTCTTCGGCGAGATCTCGTCCATGAGCTCTTTGGGGACGTTCTGGCGCCGCCACCTGTTGCGCAATGCGATGGCGACGGCCCGCTTGGCGTCGCCCTGGCCGATTATGTATTTATCGAGTTCCGAAACGATCTGTTTCGGAGTCAGGTTCTCAGACATTTTTTATCCTTCCACATACCTCAATTAAAAAAAATTTACCTGTGGGTTTTTGCCGGCCTGGGTTCCGGCTCGGCCTCCATGTCCAGTTCTTCGACAGTCACGTTCTCGTTGGTGTAGACACAGATGCCGGAGGCAATCCTCATTGACTCCTCGACAATGCCGCGCGCGTCAAGTCCGGAGTGCCTCATGAGGGCCCTTGCCGCAGCGAGCGCGTAAGGGCCGCCCGAACCGATCGCCAGCACGCCGTCGTCCGATTCCAGGACGTCGCCGTTGCCGGAGATGATCAGGGAGTAGTCCCTGCTCACGGCGATCATCAGCGCTTCGAGATGGCGCAGGACCCTGTCCGTCCGCCAGTCCTTCGTCAGTTCGACGGCGGCCCTCAGCAGGTTGCCGTTGAATTGCTCGAGCTTCTGGTCGAACCTGTCGAACAGGGTAAACGCATCCGCCGTCGCCCCCGCAAAACCTACTATAACCTGGTTGTTGAAAAGCCTGCGCACTTTCCTGGCGCTGTGCTTCATTATTGTCGTATCAAGCGTCACCTGGCCGTCGCCGGCAACGGCCACTTTCCCGTTATGCCTGACGGCAATTATCGTCGTGCCTCTCATTTTCATCCGGTCACCTTCTATTTTTTATTGCCCGGCAGCTTCGCGGCCGAACCCGCACGGGGGTGGGCCTTGTCGTAAACATCCATCAGCTTGCCCATGCCCAGGGTCGTGTATTTCTGGGTCGTCGAGAGGTTCTCGTGTCCCAGCAGTTCCTGCACCGAACGGAGGTCCGCGCCGGCTTCCATCAGGTGCGTCGCGAACGAGTGGCGCAGGGAATGCGGGCCGAGCTTTTTCATGAGCCCCGTAGCGGCGACATACCTGTCAAGTATCCGGCGCACGCTGCGGTCGGTCAGCCTTTTCCCGAAGCGGTTGATAAAAACGGGTTCCGGAAAAACGTCCCCGGCGCGCGCCCCGAACAGGTGCTCTTTTCTTTTCTCGCCATATGTCCTGAGCGAGACAAGGGCTTTTTCCCCGACGGGGACTATCCTCTCCTTCTTGCCTTTGCCGCGGACCCTGATCAGGCTCCTCGCGGAGTCGAAATCCTCCGCATTCAAGCCGGTCAACTCGCTCACCCGCACCCCGGTCGAGTAAAGCAGCTCAAGAATGGCCTTGTCCCTGAGGCCGAACACGTCCCCGGAAAAATGTCCATCCAGCATCGAGAATATCTCGTCCACGGAGAGAAATCCCGGCAGGTGCTTTTCCGCTTTGGGCGCCTGGACCATTTCCGCGGGGTTGAACTTAACGTATCCCCTCTTCAGCAGGAACCGGAAAAACGTCCTGAGCGTGGCCACCTTGCGCGAGACGCTCACCTTGCGGATCCCCTGCTGGTACAATGTGCCGAGAAAGGCCCTGATTACGGCAGGCCCAATGTCCGCTAGTCCCGGCCCGATTTTGTTTTCTTCCAGGTACGCCTGGAACTGCCTCAGGTCCACCAGGTAGTTCTTTAACGTGTGAGGGGAAAAATTCTTCTCCACCCCCAGGTGTTTCTCAAATTCGCGGATCGTCTCTTTTAACATGGCCGAGCTTTAAAAATAGTAATGCCACTCAAAGCACATAAAAAGCGAGAATATTCTCCCGACCGAGTTATTCACGCTTTTTTCTGCGTGCTTCAGTGGCGACAGAAATATTCAGAGAATCAGCACCGTCTGATCCCTGCGTAGTAACAGCAACAGGAGTTCGCAAAGTTGTTGTCAAATACCCTGGTGTGACCATCCCTGAAAATTATTTTAACGTGGGAGATGCCTCCCAGCACGTGGGAGTTCCACTCCTCCGTTACAACACCAAAACCCCATTCCGGAAATCTGAGGTGGATCACCTGGTCTCCTGTCTTCAGGTATAGCCTCCTCACTTCCTCCTTCATAACTTCACATCTTGTATTTGCCGAAGTCCTCCATGGACAGGTTTTCCAGGAAGTCCTTCAGCTTCTCTTTTTTTACGTCGTCTACGCTGATCGATTTTTTGGCGAAATCGATGCTGCGCGATTTATCGATCACTTTCTCATCGACAAAGATCGGGGCATTCGCCCTTAATGCCAGGGCTATGGCGTCGCTCGGGCGCGAATCCACCTTGATGGCGTTGGCGTTCTTGAGCAGGTGGATCATGGCAAAAAAGGTGTTATCCTTCAAATCGTTGATCTCTATCATTGTGACCTGTATGTCAAGGTTCTTCAGCAGCTCGTTCATCAGATCGTGGGTCATCGGCCGCGAGAAACTTATCTTCTCCAGTTCGGTGGCGATGGCGCTTGCCTCGAACAGGCCGATCCAGATCGGTAGCGCCCGCTTGTCCTCCATGTCCTTCAAAATGACAATGGGCGTGTTGGTCAGGGGATCTATCGTCAGACCTGATACTTTCATTTGCAGCAACATTGAAAAACCTCTCTTTCTGAGAGCATTTCGCCCCTCAAGGAGTGCAGATATGCCTGGGTTATCCTAACTGAAACCGTGCTTCCGATCAAGTGCGGTTCCGCCGGGAAATTCACGATCCTGTTTGTCCGTGTCCTGCCCATCATATCGCTTCCGGAATTCTTGCTGGCGCCTTCAACAATGACCTGCTGTATGCCGCCTTCCAACTCCCGGTTCCTCTCCAGGGTGTGCATGTCCTGAAGGGCTTGGAGGACCTTCAGCCTTCTGCCCTTCACCGAGTCGCTTATCTTCCCTTCCAGCTTTTCCGCCGCCGTCCCGGGCCGGTCCGAGTATTTGAAAGAAAAAGCCCCGTCGAAGTGGATCTTCCTCATGAGCTCCAGCGTTTTTTCGAAGTCCTCTTCCGTCTCGCCGGGGAAACCCACGATAATGTCCGTCGTTATGCAAATACCCGGGCAAATCTCCCTTAACTTCTCTACCTTTGCCAGGTAATCGCCCGACGTGTACCGGCGGTTCATCTTCTCAAGAACCCTGTCGGCCCCTGATTGTACAGGCAGATGGATATGTTCGCAAAGATTTTCTATCTCTGCAAAGCAAAACATTATGTCTTCCGCAAGGTCTTTCGGGTGGGATGTCGTGAACCGGACCCGCTCGATCCCGTCAATCTGCCCTATCTGCCTCAGAAGGGCGGAAAATCCGCCTTCCCGGCCGAAGGATTTGCCGTATGAATTCACATTCTGGCCGAGGAGGGTGACCTCCCTGATCCCGTTGCCGGCAAGGCTCCTTATTTCGTCCAGGACCCCCTGCATGTCGCGGCTTATCTCCCTTCCCCGGAGATAGGGGACGACGCAGAAGGCGCAATAATTATCGCAGCCCTGCATTATGCTGACGAAAGCGCTGGTTTTCTGCCCGGGGATAGCGAGGATGCCTATTGATTCAGCGTTCCCGTTCAGGCTGGTATCGACTATGAAGTCTGCCCCCTCCTGGACCCTGCGGACTAAATCAGGGACTCTCCCGATCGCCTGGGTCCCAAAGACGAAATCGAGCCCGTTGAGTTTTCTGAGCAGGCGCGAGCCCTCTTTCTGGGCCATGCAGCCGCCGATTCCCATTATCAGTCCCGGCTTTGCCCGCTTAAGGAGCTTTCCGGCCTCGCTGATCGCCTTTTGCTCCGCTTTTTCCCGGATACTGCAGGTATTCACGATTATCAGATCGGCCCGCTTCGCGTCCTTTACAGGCTTAAGACCCTGTCTTATCAGGAGTTCCGCGATCTGCTCCGAGTCATGCACGTTGATCTGGCAGCCGAAGGTTTTGATATAAAAGCTTTTTTGTTTCAAATGGCGTCCTGAATACTGTATTTTTGAGTGTAATTAATATATAGCGCAACGCCTCGTCAACTAATATTTAAACCCGGAGATTTCTCGAAAAATCAATAACTTGGAAGATATTAAAAAAACCCTGCCCCCCGTTAATATTTTCTCTTGCACAATATATTGTATTGTGATTATTTAACAGCCACAACATATTGGGCTTTGTATTCTATTTCATATTCTTTTTTTCTTCGTGAAAAAACCGGGGGGAATTCATGCAAGATACTATTCGTAAGAGGGACGGGCGTTTAGATCCGTTCAATCCGGAGAAGATCACCAGCGCCATTGCCAAGGCCGGAGCGGCGACAGGTGAGTTCGACC
>JBDKTK010000291.1:0-7425 GCA_039680225.1 Syntrophaceae bacterium | reverse complement strand
CTTGAGGCTGCCCACCCCTTCCCTGTAGAGGCGTGCCAGCAGGATGTCCATCGCGACCGCCTCCGGGATGTCCAGCTCCCGGAGATTCGCGGGCGGCATCGGGACGAAGGAGAAGCGGTCCGCCTGGGAAATCGTTCCGTCTGCGTCTTTCATGGAAGCTCCTTTGCCCGTTGAGGCGTGTTGCGGATCGTTCGCAAAAACGGCGGCCCCCGACCGCTCAGCGCGCCGCGGACCCCTTCCGCATGGTCAGCAGCTCCGGCCCCCCGCTGCTTTCGCAGTCCCGGCCGCGGCCGTCCCCGCCGGTTCTTTCCGGTTCCTGGAGAAGCCGGTCTTTTCTGAGGATATATTGTTTCGCCTCGATCACATCGACGCCTTCGACGGTAATGGCGAAGGTCCCGGTATCGGTGCGCTCGATCAGCCCCTTCTCGCGCAGATACCAGATGTGAAACTCCATCTGCTCTTCCACACACTCCAGCACCTGCTCGAAATACACGATTCCCACTCCCGGGCTGCGCGCGCTCCGCCTGCGGGCGATGTAGAGGGTCGAAAGGATGCCGTGGCGGATGTGTTCCCCGTCCCGGGCGCTTCCCTCCGCAAAGACGGCCCGCCGCACCCCTGCCTTCACGGCGCGGACTTCGTCGTACCGGGCGTCGTAGGCGGCGCGCTTTTCGTCGTCCGCGAGCACGTGGTAGGCCTCGGTCAGCAGGCTGAACCGCTCCGTATCCCCCGAGCCGGCGTTGTCGGGATGATAGCGCTTGGCGAGCAGCCGGAAGACCTTCTCTATGGTCTTCTGCTCGGCGTTCGGGCTGAGCTGCATCACTTCGTAGTAGTCTTTGAATGCGTCCATGCTCACGGCTTCCTTCTTCCCGCCCGGGAACCATTCGTTTCAGAGCAACAAGGTCCTCCCCCGCGCTGCCGGCTCAAACGCTTTCCACCCGGCCCGGTTCACACTCCCCCGGGAGAAACCGCTTCGTCTCCGCATCGTACGCCGCACACCGTTCGCAGAACTCTTCGAACGGGCGCGGCCAAACCCCTCTTCATGACCGCTGGATATACCAGGACGGCCTGTGCGCTGCTATTTGCATCCCTGGCGCAGCCGAATCGGCACCGGCAGGAATGCCCCCGCCCCGGCAAAGATCCTTTCCCAGGAATATTTACATTCCGCGCTTATATTTATTCTTGCAAAACACAATGATATTGTGAGAACATGGAAACATAATCCGGTTATCAATGTACAACCGCCATAGCCACTGAAGGCTGTAGCAGATTATTTCCGACGATATGAATATGAATCCCATATATATTATCAAATTATAACTTCTCAATGAAGATAACCTAAGTCAAAAGTTTATAACTTCCGAATCCGTGGACATCGTTCAACCTTATCGCGAACATTTCTTACAATGTAAAGCTTTTCGGAATAGCGGTTTGGATGTCTGTTTCGATATTTGAAAAGCAAAATCGATGCCAGCGGGCAGGCAACGGAACGCTGCAATCGGGACAATGGAGCACGCACGTTGGGATGAGCACGTAGGTTGGCGGTGAGCGACAGCGAACCCCAACACCCGTTCACCTCAACATCCCCCACTTTTCGAGAGGGGAATCGAGCTGATCGCTCGAAGGGCAAAGCACCGTTATTGTCCCGGCATCGGCAACGGAACACGGGAGGAAGCAACCGTCCGGCGGGAGATGTTCCCGGCCGCTGCGGCCGGACTTCCCGTTTCCGTCCCCGGGGCGCCGCCGCTCCGTCCCGCGGCAGGTCCTGAAATAGAAGTACACAGGCATGCAGGGACGTTCTGAGCGCCCCCTGCATATGCCGCTTCAACCCGCAACAATCCGGGAGGATTTCCCATGAGCCCGGCACAGAAGAGTCGAGCGAAGCTGCGTCTGCGGCTGGTGGTCGCACTGCCGGCCCTGTTCTCTCTTTTCATGGTCCTTTCCGCCGCCCTGGCGGCCTGTCTTTTTCCCGGGGTGCTCGCACCCGTCGAATTCACCCAGCAGGGGCTCAACCAGGTCCTGCTCCGGTCGATGTCCGTCATGACGGCCCTGGCCTTCATCGGCAGCCTCGCGGCGGCCCTCTACATCAGCCGCCGGCTCAACACCTTCATCGCGAAGCTCGACAGCACCATCCGCCCCGAATCCTCCTTCGAAAAGGAATTCGAGGCGTCCAGCGAAATCGGCGCACTGGGCATCATGCTCGACCGGGTCAGCCTGACCCTCGGCAAGTTCGTGAACGACAGCTACATCATCGACAACCTGCCCGAAGCGGTCCTCCTGGTCGGCCCGGACGGCATCATTCTCCGCATGAACAGCAACGCCGCCCGGCTGCTCCGCACCGATCCCGGGGAAGGCACGGGGAAAAACCTCCGCGATTTCATCCCCTATACCCCCATGAGCCGGGGCTTTTACCTCCTGATCGACGAAGCGCACAAAGGCTTTCCCGTTCCCCCGAAAACCGTGCATTTCTCCGTCCGCGAGAACGAAAACCGCCGCTACTGGGTGAGCCTGCACCCCGTAAGGAAGGAAAGGCGCCTGCCGACCGAGGTTTCCATCAGCATCAAGGACCATGCGAGCATCGCCGCCGTCCGGAACCAGATCCGCAGGATCGAGCAGCTGGCGGCGCTCGGTACGATGGCCTCCACGATCGCCCACGAGATCCGGAACCCCCTGGGCGCGATCCGGACCTTTACCGAACTGATCCAGGAGGGGATTCCCGAAGACGACGCGAAGGCCGGCTACGTCCGCCAGGTCCTCCAGCAGGTGATGCGGCTCGACCGGCTGGTGGAAGACACCCTGGCCTTCTCGCGGAACCCCGTCACCTCCGTGAAGGACGTGGATCTGCCGGAGCTGCTTTCCATGACGGTCGCCCTGGCCCGTTACAAATTCACAGGGAAGGCGCCCGCGGTGAGCGAGGACTACAAACCGGGAATCCCGACCATCCGGGGCGACCCCGAAAAGCTGTCCCAGGCATTCCTCAACCTGATCGTCAACGCGTTCGAGGCGTGCGGGAAAGACGGCTGGATCGCGGTCGGCGCCTGCCTCGCCGACGACGCCCCGGAAAATTCCGGGACCGTCCGGGTCAGCATCGCGGACGGAGGAAGCGGCATCTCACCGGAGGCAAAAGAGAGGCTGTTCGAGCCCTTCTTCACCACAAAACCGTCCGGGACCGGCCTGGGCCTGCCCACCGCGCAGAGCATTCTTGCCGCGCACGGAGGGCTGATCGAAGTGAACAGCGAACCGGGCAAGGGAGCGACCTTCCAGGTGCTTCTGCCCGAAAAGCATCATTTCTGCGACCCGCAGATCGATGACAGATGGAGCGACGCCGGCCATGCATGAGCGGATCCTGGTTGTGGACGACGACCCCGGGATGCACGCCGCCCTGCGCGAATTTCTGAAGAGCAGGGGCTACGACGAGGACGGGGCCTTTTCGGCCGAAGAGGCGCTGGAAAAGCTCGCGAGGAACGACTACCGCCTCGTGCTGCTCGATGTGAAGCTTCCGGGCATGTCCGGCCTGGACGCCATCCCGCAGATCAACCGGACGGGCTTCCGGGGAGCGATCATCCTGATGACGGCCTACCGCTCTCGCGACACGGCCATTGAAGCCGTGAACAGCGGGGCCTACGACTATTTCATCAAGCCTTTCAGCCTGAAGGAAATGGACGTCGTCATCCGGCGCGCCCTCGAAAGGCAGAAGCTCCAGGAGGAAATCGCCCGCCTGAAGCCCCTGGCCCGCCATGAGGGCGCCCTTTCACGGATCATCGGGGAAAGCGACCCCATGAAGCGGCTGAAGGAGATGGTCCAGAGGATCGCTCCGCTGGAAACCACGGTACTCGTCACCGGGGAGAGCGGCACCGGCAAGGAACTGATCGCGGACGTCTTACACTCGCTTAGCAGGCGAGCGGCGGGGCCTCTCGTGAAAATCAACTGCGCCTCCATCCCGGAATCCCTCCTGGAAAGCGAACTCTGCGGACACGAAAAAGGCGCCTTCACCGGGGCGCATGCGCAGCGGCAGGGAAAGTTCGAACAGGCGGACGGCGGGACGATCCTCATGGACGAGATCGGCGACATGCCCTTCAGCCTCCAGGCGAAGCTGCTGCGACTCGTCGAACAGAAGCAGCTGGAACGGCTGGGCGGGAAAAAGAGCATCGACGTGGATGTCCGCATCATCGCCGCCACCAACCAGGATCTTTTCCAGCGCATCAAGGAAAAACAGTTTCGGGAAGACCTCTATTACCGCCTGAACGTGGGAGCGATCCAACTGCCTCCCCTTCGCGAAAGGAAGGACGACCTCCCCCTGCTCGTCCGACATTTCCTCGAAAAAATCAACGTGAAGATCGGCACGGCCGTCTCCGGCGTCTCCAGGGAAGGCATGGAACTTCTGTTTCATCACCCGTGGCCGGGAAACATCCGCGAATTGTCGAATCTCCTGGAGCGCGCATGCATTCATGCCGCGGGAACCGTGCTGAGCGGTGACGATGTGCGTGTGGCCTTCCAGAAATCCACAGGGGATGCGGGCCACCAGGTGCCGAATACCGCCATTTCTCTGGGCCAGACTCTCGATGAAATCGAAAAAAACCTCATCATCGAAGCCCTCCGAAAATGCAAAGGCAGGCAGTGCGACGCCGCGAAGCTGCTCGGCTTGAACCCGAAGAATTTGTGGAAAAAGATCCGAAAACACGGGATCGAGAGGATCATGGACTTTGCACTGGATGAAAGCTGAAAGAATTGGCTATGACGCACAAAGGTAAATCTAGCAATCAATCTCTTTCTCTAGTTATTATTATTTTCTGTATATGTTAAGCCTATTTTATCAGCTGCATTACTGTGCCACTGGAGCATATACTTATTATCTACTGTGAGTAGAATTTGAAACCTATTCTCAACTTATTCGTGATTTTCTTTAATCTAGTCAGAATACAGTATTTTTTGCCCCAAGGGACTGACGTAACTCTACTATGGGTAGAAGATCTTATTTCGATCACGCTGCATTGGTGCTAGGCATCCCTATTCCCCTATGGATCAATAGTTCTTATTTGATGGGCCAGGTTAACTCCGATCAGCATTGGCACAGCCGTTGCATATATACCTAGCTAGACTCTTTTAGAAAAGCAAGACAACCCCAACCCCATCACATCACATCACAGGAGAGTGTGCCATGAAAGAAATGTTGACAAGATTTATTAAAGATGAAGAAGGTGTAACCATGATTGAATATGCACTTATTGCTGCCTTAATTGCCGTAGCCTGCATAGTTACATTAACATCACTGGGCACAAGCCTTCAAAACCTCTGGAAGGATATTGCTGGACACTTAACACCTGCAGCATAATAATAATCACACAATCGACTCGCTCCAAAAGCTAGAGCAGCCGAGAATCAAACAAGACGATCACATCTATGTAGCAATGATGATTTAATTATTACCAAAAACAACAATATAAAAGCCTTCCAACCTGACAAAATACACTGTTCAGGAAGGTTGGCTTTCGATTATTCTAATAACTACAAAATCATCTTTATACAAAATAAAAAGTATATCCAGCTTTTGATATTTATTATTATACACCATAGAGTCGGCAAAAAATAATGGATTCATTATCGACATATACATTATTAACCATATTTTTAATAGCTTGTAGCATCCATGATTTACTATATTTCAGAATACCCAATTATCTCACATTTACATCTATACCTATGTTCTTTATTTTTCACTTAATTTACAATGGTTTTGACGGTGTTTTGTTTGCGTTTTCCGGCCTTGCAATCGGTATCCTGCTGCTCCTGCCACTTTATCTCCTCAAAATGATGGGGGCTGGTGACGTGAAGCTGATGGGATCAATAGGGGCGGCACTCGGCTTCAGTGGAGCAGTCAAATCATTCCTGTTTTCTGCGATAGCGGGGGGCGTCTACGCCGTGATCGTACTTGCGCTCAATCATGCACATCGTGTACGCCTTTTTCACCGTTTCGCCTTGATGCTCAAGACCTTATTCATCGCCGGCAATTTTGCCTACATTCCACCAGATGAAGAAGAGAAAAAAGCTAAACTCTGCTATGGAGTCGCCATAGCAGCCGGGACAATTTCCTATATGTTCTTCGAATATGCGGGTTACCCCTCTTGGGCCTTGTTTTTATCTCGCTTATGAAACGACGGGAAGGTTAAACCATGGGCAGATTCAAGACGATCACACCTATTATCCTCGCTGTAATACTGGCCCTTCTGGCGACGGTGGTCATCTACCGTTGGGTGCAGACAAAAGCTGTCACACCAGTTTCCCCCGTAGCAAAAGAAGGTTCGGTGCATATCGCGCTGGCGTCTTCCGACCTGCCCTGGGGCACAAAACTGACCGCGGGGTGCGTAAAGACCGTGTCCTTCCCCAAGGACGCGCTTCCCCCGGGCCACTTCACCGACTTATCCGCATTGGAAGGCCGCGTGCTCGTTTCCCCCGTCAAGCAGAACGAAACCATCCTGGAGTACAAGCTGGCCCCCACTGACATTTCTACCGGCGGGGTATGCGCCATCGTGACTCCGGGCAAGCGTGCTATCGCCGTTGCGGGAGACAAGGTACTCGGCCTCGCCGGGTTCATCCAACCGGGCAACCGCGTGGATGTCCTCTGCACTTTGAAGAGTTCTCAGAACGAACACGAAAGCATCACCAAGGTCGTCCTGGAAGACATACCGGTTCTGGCCACCGGCACGCAGATCCAGAACAATGCGGACGGCAAGCCGGCCCCGGTTGACGTGTTCACGCTCGAAGTCGGCCCGGAGGAAGCGGAAAAGCTTTCCCTCACCGCCACCCACGGAAAGCTTCATTTCGCATTGAGAAACGTGCTGGACAAGGACATCGTTTACACGATGGGCACGACCATTCCCGCCGCACTGGATTCCTACCGGCCGCGCATGGAACCGGTGAGGGAGCCGGTCGTCAAGAAGGCAGCGGAAATCAGGGAAGAACCGAGGCGTGCGCGCGAAGTGCAAACCATAAGAGGGGTGAAGGTTAGCAAACAGACATTCTGACTTCTTCGGCAGGCGGATGCGGGTACGGAAAAGGGGCTGCTCGAAACGGCCGCGCGACGTCTGCGTCAATGAGGAGGGGGCATGCGACAGGGGGCTCGTCCGATGAGGGGGAGAGGCGTCGTTTTTTTGTTTTTATCGGCCCTGCTGTTTTTTCCCGTGCAGGAAGGCCGCGCCGCCGGGCCGGCCCAGGTGGTCGCCATGGGACAGGCGACCGGCAGGATCACCGTGGACGCGGGTAAATCCGTGATCGTCAAGAGTTCCACGCCGGTCACGCGCGTCTCGATTTCTTCCGACGGCGTCGCCGATTACCTGCTGCTTTCGCCGAACCAGATCTACGTCACCGGCAAGAAACCCGGTGTGGCGAACCTGACCCTCTGGAAGGGGGAAGATGCGGTTTCCGCCGTCT
>JBDKTK010000290.1:0-2161 GCA_039680225.1 Syntrophaceae bacterium | reverse complement strand
CCAGGCTGGCGCGGCTGCATTGCCCGGCGGTGCTCATCCTCGAGTCCTCATTCACTTCCCTGAACGATGTGGTGAAGGACAGCGCCCCCGCCTGGCTGCCTTCGGAATATTTCATTTCCGGCATGTACCACACCAGAGAGTACCTCAAAGACGTTAAATGTCCCGTATTGATCATCCACAGCAAGGATGACAAGCTCATATCCGTGAAGCACGGGATGGCGCTGTATGAAGCCGCACAAGGCCAAAAAGAGTTCATAGTGATCCGGGGCCCTCACGGGGCAGGATTCACCGAGCATATCGCGTTTTATGCACCCAAGTTTGACGAATTCATTTCGAAGTATCTGAATTAACTTGCCTTTTTTTCACGCTAATGCATGCCCGCATGCCGGCCTGCAGTGTCTTCCCCCATGTCCGCTGTCCATATTTCCCGTTGACTTAAGAGCCAATTATATTTAAATGTCCGGTACTTAAAAAGCCTGCAGGGCCCAGGTTTCATTCATTTCCCGGAGGATTCTCTTTAAACTGTGTTAAATGCAACGGCAGACATTTCCCGGCTGGACAGGGCATTTGCGGCCGGGGCGGAAAGGGTCTCGGCCTGGGCGGAGCTCCTCGACCGCATCAATGTTTTTCCCGTGACGGATTTCGACACGGGGAGGAACCTTGTGATCAGCCTCTCGCCGCTGCTGTGCCTGGATGTGGACAGGCCGGCCGTTATTAAAAACCTGCTGCTCTATTCCCGCGGCAACTCCGGGATCATTGCCTCGCGCTTCATTTCGGAAGCCCTGAAGGCGCAGACATTAGGAGAGCTCGGCGGCGCGTTCCGCAGGGGGCGCGACAGCGCCTGGAAATCCATCGCCGACCCCCGGCCGGGCACCATGCTCAGCGTCTTCGATGCCCTTGTGGAAGCCCTGGACGGCAACCCCCTTGCAGACGGGAACGGCAACATAGACAATATCCTGGACCGGCTGGAAGAGGCCGTCCTTGCGACCCCGGAGTACCTGCCGAAACTGAAACAGGCCGGTGTGGTCGATTCCGGGGCCCTGGGCATGTTTATCTATCTCGAGGGCTTCTTCCGGTCCCTTGAAGGGAACGGGAACGGCGGCGGGCCGTTCCGTTCCATCACAGCCGTTTTCAACCGGCATTTAAATATTTCATCGGCCTATCATGACGATTCGAAAGCCGACTTCTGCATCAGCGCGGTCTTCGAGAGGGGCGCAGGCCCGGAAAACATTTCCGGCGAGTTGTCCGCCCTTGGCGACAGCCTGGTGGTACTGGACGAAAGCGATTTTGTGAAGGTGCATTTCCATACGGACAACGAGGAGGGCGCGAAAAAAAAGATCGCTTCGCTGGGCCGCGTGCTCGAATGGACGGCGGACGACATAGCCGCCCAGAAAGAAACAGGGGGGGAAAGCGGACCGGTCAAAGACGCGGCGAACGAGATTCACGTCATGACTGACGCGGCCGGCTCCCTGACCCGCGGCCTGGCCAGGAAGTCCGGGATCACCCTGCTCAACAGCTATATCACCTACGGCAGCCGCAGCCTGCCTGAGACCCATGTGGACCCCGGCGACCTTTACGGGGCCATGCGCGGCGGCGTGCGGGCTTCGACATCGCAGGCGTCGGCCTTTGAAAGGCGCCAGTATTATCAAAGCGCCGTGGAACTGTACGGGAAGGTCCTGTACCTGTGCGTCGGGTCCGTCTACACGGGGAATTACGATACCGCTATGGCGTGGAAAAAAGAAAACGATGAGGAAGGCAACTTTATAGTTGTCGACACCGGCGCCGCTTCGGGACGTTTGGCGGTGATGGCCCTTTCGTGCGCCCGGTTCCTCCAGGTCTCTTCCGGTTTGAAGCAGTTTCTCGAGTTCGCGGATTGGGCGGTGAATAACAGCAGCGAGCTGATATTCATCGACAAGCTGCAGTACCTGGCGGCCGGGGGGCGGCTGTCAAAAACGGGGGCGTTCTTCGGCGACCTCATAAACATGAAGCCGGTCATCAGTCCCTTCCCGGATGGGGCCCGGAAAGTCGGAGCGGTGCGCAGCCGGGGCGATCAGGTAAAGTTTGCCGTGGATAAGGGCGGCGAAGCGGCACGGCAGGCTAAGTCGGGCACACTGCTCGTGATGCTCGAATACACGGACAATGCGCAATGGGTGGAGCGGGA
>JBDKTK010000289.1:0-4366 GCA_039680225.1 Syntrophaceae bacterium | reverse complement strand
TGGGGAAGAATCCAAAGCGTGATCATTCACCATGAAGAGCACCGAGGAGATCATGAGGATTGCTTCGTGGGTCTTCGCAATCCTTTGTGTGACTTCGTGGATAATAAGATGGGAAGACCCCGAACGGAAGCAACGAATGCAGAGGGAAATGAAGCAAATTAGCCATGAAGCACCTTAGAAATTTCAGCATCATTGCCCATATCGATCATGGCAAATCGACCCTGGCCGACCGCTTGATTCAGTACGCCGGGCTGGTGACCGACCGGCAGTTTCGCGACCAAATCCTGGATAACATGGACATCGAGCGCGAGCGGGGTATCACCATCAAAAGCCAGGCGATCACCCTTCCCTACCGCGCCAAAGACGGCCAGGATTACGTGCTCAACCTGATCGACACGCCGGGGCACGTCGACTTCTCTTACGAGGTATCGCGCTCCCTTGCCTCCTGCGAAGGCGTGCTGCTGCTCATCGACGCCGCCCAGGGCGTCCAGGCGCAGACGATCGCGAACCTTTATCTCGCGATGGAAAACAACCTGGAAGTCATCCCCGTCATCAACAAGATCGACCTTCCGTCGGCGGACATCGAACGCGTCTCCGAGCAGATCGACGCCGAACTGGGGCTCGACCCGTTCGGGGCGATCAAGTGCTCGGCCAAGGAAGGTATTGGGATCGAAGAAATACTGGAGGCGATAGTCGCCAAGATACCGCCGCCCAAGGGCGATCCGGAAAAGCCGCTTGCCGCCCTGATCTTCGACGCCAAGTACGATTCGTACCGCGGCACCGTGATCAATTGCCGGGTCTTCGACGGCTGCTTGAAAGCGGGGGACATAATCCGCTTCATTTACAATAATGCCGCCTACAAGGTCGAAGAGGTCGGCAGGTTCCTGCTCACGCGCGAAAAGCGCGAATCCCTCTCGTCCGGCGAGGTCGGGTACATCATTGCCGGGGTGAAGACGGTGTCCGACGTCCAGATCGGTGATACCATAACCCTGGACGGGAATCCCTGCGCCGCCCCCCTGCCCGGCTTTAAAGACGTCAAACCGGTTGTCTTCTCGTCAATCTACCCGATTGCCTCGGACGATTACGAGGACCTGGCGGTCTCTCTTGAGAAATACAAGCTCAACGACGCTTCATTCGTGTACCAGAAGGATTCGTCGGTTGCCCTCGGCCAGGGTTTCCGCTGCGGGTTCCTGGGCCTGCTGCACCTCGACATAGTGCAGGAAAGGCTCGAGAGGGAGTACGACCTGTCCATTATCCTCTCCGTGCCCAGCGTTAAATACAGGTTCACCCTCAAGGACGGGACCGCCCAGGAAATCGACAACCCGGCCTATTTCCCGGACCCGGTAAAAATAGAGAAAGCTGAAGAACCTTTTATCCGGGCGACCCTGATGCTGCCTGAAAGATACCTCGGAGCGGTGATGAAGCTTTGCATGGAAAAACGAGGCGTCAATTCCGTTCTTAACTACACGAGCCCGACGCGCGTCGAGCTGATTTACGAGATGCCGCTGGCGGAAGTGATTTATGATTTTTACGACCGGTTCAAGACGGTGACCCAGGGGTACGGCTCTTTCGACTATGACCTGACCGATTACCGGGAGAGCAACCTCGTCCTGCTGGACATCCTCGTGAACGGCGAGAAAGTCGACGCCCTCTCCCAGATCGTCCACCGGGACCGCGCCCGCGCCCGCGGGCTGCACGCGTGCGACCAGCTCAAGGAGGAGATACCGCGCCACCAGTTCAAAATCGCCATCCAGGCCGCCATCGGCGGCGAGATAATCGCCCGGTCAACCGTCAATGCCTTCCGCAAGGACGTCACGGCCAAGTGCTACGGCGGCGACATCACGCGCAAGAGGAAACTCCTGGAAAAGCAGAAGAAGGGGAAGAAACGCATGAAGATGGTGGGGAACGTGGTGATCCCGCAAAGTGCGTTTTTGGCGGTGCTGAAAAGCGATACGGAATAGCGGCTGTTTAAAACGCTCATACGGTTAAAATGAACCCTATTCATCGTGTTCTGATCAGGCGTCTCGCCATCGTGACAGCCTTGATGGCTTTCTCGTCCGCCGTCCTGGCTTACTTCATCCTCAGCCATGTAATAGACAAATCCGTTGTCAACCGCACCGTTCAGGGCGCAGCCGCTTTCAATGAGGTAATAAAGGCGCAGCTTGATTCCCCGGGCTTTGACAAGGAAGCCCAGCGGATTATCGATGGTTTGCCGGCATCGGCCATTTACCTGCCTGCCGGAAAATTTGTCATGATCAGGGTCCTTGACCGGGAATTCAGGCCGATTGCCGGTTCAACCGATGCGGCTTACGGCAATGCCGCAGCCCTCTGGAAATACTCTGAAAAATCAGTCGACTATTCAGCTATCGGCAAGCAGGGCCATTGGGATGAAATGGCCCGGATCAACGGGTCGACTTTCATCCGCGTCGTTTACCCCTTCACAAACAGCTCGGGTTCCATTGCGGCTTACAGCGACACGGTGTTTGCACTTTCCGTTGAGAGCTGGAATGAGAGCCGCCGGATAATCATGTATTCCAGCGCAGCCGCCGTGGGCATTGTAATCATCACCGCGCTGACGTTATATCCGGCTATTATCCGGATGGTAAAAAAACTCAGCGATCTTTCCCTGAAGCTGCTCGGCGCAAATTACGGCATTTTGAAGGTGCTCGGCAGCGCAGTCGCCAAGCGGGACAGCGACACCGATATCCATAATTTCCGTGTGACCATTTATGCCGTGCGGCTGGCGGAAGCCATCGGGCTGGACAGCGCTTCAATCAGAGTCCTGATAAAGGGGGCCTTTCTGCACGATGTCGGCAAGATCGGGATAAGGGATGCGATCCTCCACAAACCCGGAGATTTTACAGGCGAAGAGTACGCAGAGATGAAACAGCATGTGAACCACGGGCTCGAGATTATCGGCAACGCGGAGTGGCTTGCGGACGCAGCCGCTGTGGTCGGGGGGCATCATGAGAAATTTGAGGGCACCGGGTACAAATCGGTCCGCGGCAGCGAAATCCCCCTCATTGCGAGAATCTTTTCGATTGCCGATGTTTTCGACGCGCTGACATCAAAGCGTCCCTACAAGGAGCCGTTCGGTTTTGAAAAATCGATGAGCATCATTTTGGAGGGCCGCGGGTCCTTTTTTGATCCCGGGCTGGTCGATGCTTTCGTCCCGATCGCACGGGAGCTTTACGACAGATACATCACAAACCCGGACGCGCATCCACAGGATGACCTGATCGAGAGCGGCGGGAAATATTTCATATCGGAAATCGCCGTCAAACTGTGAAACAGACGCCGCCCCCTTGATCCCCGCCGGCGGGGACATGGCCGTGGGAAGGGCCGGGGTGAGGGGAATTGGTTCAAATGAAAAATAACAAAACATCCTTACCGGGACTTTATATCCACATTCCTTTCTGCCGCAGCAAATGCAGCTATTGCTCGTTCTACTCGATACCTGACCGTAAGTTGGTCCCGGACTTCACCGCAGCGCTCTGCAGGGAGATGGAAATATGCCCCGGCGGGTTCCACGAGTTTGACACGGTCTATTTTGGCGGGGGCACCCCCACAGTTGCCGGTATCGAATCCATTGGAAAAATAGTTAAAGCTATTCATAAGAACTTTAAGTTAAGTACCGACAATGAATGGACAATTGAAGCCAACCCGACAGGGCTCGATCCGGAATTGCTTTACGCACTTCTCGCTACCGGCTTTAACAGGATCAATATCGGCGTGCAGTCATTCAATGACAGCATCCTGGGATTCCTCGGCAGGCTGCACAATGCCGCCCGGGCCAGACAGGCCGTCCTTGATGCCCGAAAAGCGGGGTTTAAAAACATCGGCCTCGACCTGATCTACGGGGTCCCGGGACAGGACATGTCAAGCTGGATGGAAAGCCTGGAGCAGGCCGTCGCCCTTTCGCCGGAGCACCTGTCGTGCTACCAGCTGACCATCGAACCGGGCACGCCGTTGGGAAAGCTTCTCACCCGGGGGGATATCTCACTTCCCGAAGAGGACCTCCAGTACGAATATTTTTTTAAAACGTCCGAATTCCTGGAATGCAACGGGTACGTCCATTACGAGATTTCAAATTACTCGCGCGGCCCGGATTTTTCCGCCCGACATAATCGCAAATACTGGGAACACACGCCGTACCTGGGCCTCGGCCCTTCCGCGCATTCATTTTCGGGAGATAAGCGGTGGTGGAATATTTCCGATGTCCGGAAGTATATCGACCTGCTTTCCCTGGGTCAGAGCCCCGTGGAGAGCTCGGCGACAATCGGACCGGAGGAGATCTGCCTGGAAATGCTGGCCCTTGGCCTGCGCACCCGCAGAGGCATCTGCCTGCAGGAATGCGAACGGACCA
>JBDKTK010000288.1:0-2351 GCA_039680225.1 Syntrophaceae bacterium | reverse complement strand
GGAGCCCAAGCCGGCCGGCCCAACCTTTCCTTTTCCCTTCGGACGGGTAAAAAGTCCTTTCCCTGGTTGAGGAGGCATTCACGGCCTTTCTGAAGTAATTTTTTACCCGAATCCGGTTCAGGTACGTGAACGGCGCCCCGGAGACTTTGCTTTTCCCCGCCAGGGCCGTGTCCGGTTCAGACAGAACATCAAGGGCATGCGCCGCCGGGGCCTTGCCGTTCATGCGTGCCGCGCAGGCGCAACAGTACGTGACTATCGCGCGTTCCCCCGTTTCCTTCCAGGTACGCTCCAGCCATTTGTCTGCCAGTTTGGGCGACAGGGCATTCACGCCGGCCCCGTTCCCGCAACAAAGCGTCCTCTCCTTATCATGATCTATCTCCTCGGACGTGACACCAGTCATACCGACCAGACGCCGTACCGCTGCATGTGCCTCTGTATGAAATCGCACTCCGCATGGATCATGAAACACGACAATTTTGCCTTGGGAACCCCCGGCAACAACGTTTTCCGGCAGTACCTCATAAACCATGCGGACCTTCAGACCGTTGGCATATCTGCTGAAGACGCCATAGCAGTTCGGGCACACTGCCAGCACCTCTTGCACACCTTTCGCCAGCAGATAGCCCGTCATCTCGTCAAACATGGCCTTGAAAAAAGCATCCCGGCCCAGGTCGTGGGAAATCTTTCCGCAGCAATCGAGAACAATGCCGATAGCCGGGTCCTCTTTCCGGAGAGTCTCAAAAAGCTCCCGCGTCCTCGCGGGCCGGGTCCCGGGAAACGCGCATCCCGGGAAGAGGACCGTGCGGCAGCCTTCAGGGATTCCGTACCAGGTAAACCTTGGGGACATCCCCTTTTTCTCGTACGCCAGGAGGCCGCCATGTTCGGGAAAGGAACCGGCCCCGCAGTCTACAGCTTCCCTGCGCATTTCAAGAAACATTTCGGAGGGCTTCACTTCAAGAGGGCATACGGCATCACACAGGCGGCAAAGGCTGCATTCAAAGGGCATAACCTGCCCTTCCTTCGCTCCCGGTTCGTATCGGTCCGCAATCTCCTTCGGGGTGCCGTATTTTTCCAGGAAGCCGCACTCGTCCCTGCACAATCCGCAGTCCGTGCATGATTCCGAGACATTCTCCAAGGCCGCTTTAAGGGAGGGCCGCAAGGACGTTTTTTCCTGCAAGCCCATGGTTAAGACCCGCTCGCAATCCGGTAAAAGACCACGAGAGGAAAGGCTTCCTTATCCGGCAGCGCCTCCCGCTTCCCATGAAAGTGAGAATTGGGTTTTAATTTTCTCTGCATTGCGCTGAGATGGGGATAAACGGCATTGCTGGAAATGGATATCGGACATGATTCGAGACATGTGAGACATCCGGTTTTCATTTTCTCTGCGGCGGCCCTGTTGCCTCCGAAGCGGATCTGGTATCCCTTTCCGGCGGCGTCGGCGAATATATCGCTGATATCGAAAGGTTTTTTGAGACCCGGCCAGGAAGCGGTTACGTTCAGGCGGTCGCCGGAAACGAACTGCCCGTAGCTGTCAAGGGCGAGATTGTTTCCCGGCCTGGCGCCGATGCGGACCAGGGCATCATGGAAATCCAGGGGTTCTGCAGGCGAGACCAGGATGAACTTATCGGCGTATTTTCCTGTATGACAGCCGATCCCCCAATGGGGTGTAGTTTCCGTGAGATGGCGCAGGCTGACCTCCGCATACATCTTTACAGTTCGCCTTTTCGCATCGATAAAAAGGGGTTTTGCTTTAACCGGCCAGTCCTTTGGCCAGGCCTGGGCGAGGGGGCCGGCCGGGGCGGCTTCCAGCAAGCCGTTCGCACCGACGATAACCGCTCCGCTTGTGACAAGCAGTGAAACTATAAAGTCGCGGCGGGAAATTCCCCGGGATTGATGATGGTCGCAAGTATCTTGGTCTTGTACATTCTTCATAGTGCTATCCTTTTATTAAGTTTCAATGTGAGGGCCTCAATGGCGGTCGTTATTCAGCAGGGTGCCTGAACAGGAGGAACCGGCGCCCGCCGTGCACCCGAAGCAATGCAGCCCCGTGACTATTTTTCGTTTGGCCAGGATTTCTGAGTCAATGTCTTCGACGCGGCACGGGGCGCCGTGGTTTACGGTCTTGCCCAGGGCCAGGTTAAAGTCGCAGTCGTAAAGCGTCCCGTCCCAGTCAATGCAGACCTGGTCTCGGCACATGAGATGGGGAACGGTAGCCGGGTTGAAGGCGCCGATGAGAGTCCGGAAATATTGTTTCAGTTCCCTTTGTCTGGCAAGCTGTTCCCGGAACCTTCCAATCGGCATATTGGAAAGGACTATAAGGCGGGAGAAGGAAATCCCGCAGCGCCTGCTCA
>JBDKTK010000287.1:0-3418 GCA_039680225.1 Syntrophaceae bacterium | reverse complement strand
GCGCGGATTTCTCTGTGAGCTGGAGCGACGATGCATCGGGCAGCTGCAGGCCCGCGTAAACGTATCCCTGGTCCTCTTCAGGCAGGAACGAGGCCGGCAGCTGCTTTCCAAAAAATCCGGCCAGGATGGTCATTCCCGCCAGCAGGCCGATGCTGAAAAAGCTTTTCCTGACGAGGCGCCCGCACCAGCTTACGTAGCCGTCGGTGGCGCGGCCGAATACCATGTTGAACCAGTCGTAAAATCTCTGCAGCGGGCCCCAGGATTTCTTTCGCGGCCGGAGCAGGAGCGCTGAGAGGGCCGGGGAGAGCGTCAGCGCATTGAACGCCGAGATGATGACGGAGACGGCAATGGTCACCGCGAACTGCTGGTAGAGGCGCCCCGTGATCCCCGGGATAAAGGCGGTCGGGATGAAAACCGCGGCCAGGATGAGCGCTATCGCTATGACCGGGCCCGATACCTCCTGCATGGCCTTGCGCGTGGCCTCCCTGGGCGACAGTCCGTGTTCTATATGGTGTTCCACTGCTTCGACAACGACAATCGCGTCGTCCACGACGAGCCCGATGGCCAGCACCAGGCCGAAGAGCGACAGGGTGTTGATGGAAAAGCCGAAAAGCGGGAAGAGCATGAAAGTGCCCACGAGTGATACCGGCACGGCCAGCAGCGGGATCAGCGTCGCCCGCCAGCCCTGGAGAAAAATGAAGACGACGATGATGACCAGGATGAGCGCTTCATAGAGGGTCTTGACAATCTCCTTGATCCCCTCCGTGACAGCCAGGGTCGTGTCGAGGGCCACTGCATATTCCATGTCATCGGGGAAGCTCTCCTTGAGCTCCTCCATGACTTTCCTGGCCCCCTTCGCCGCATCGATTGCGTTGGACCCGGGCAGCTGGTACAGGGCGATGACCGCCGCCGGTTTGCCGTTGAGGCGCCCTTTAAGGTTGTATGTCTGGGACCCGAGTTCAATCCTTCCAACGTCTTTTACCCTCACGAGCGAGCCGTCCGCCTTTGCCCGGACAATTATTTCCCCGAATTCCTTTTCAGTCTCGAGGCGCCCCTGGGAACGGACTGCCATGGTAAATTCCTGGCCTTTCGGCACAGGTTCGGCGCCGATCTGGCCGGCGGGATTGACCGTGTTCTGCGCCTGGATGGCGTTGACGATCTCGGGCACGGTGATCCCCAGGTTGGCGAGGCGGTCCGGCCTGACCCAAAGCCTCATGGCGTACTCTCCCGCCCCGAAGACGGTGACGCTGGCTATGCCGGGGACGCGGGTCATCTGGTCATTGATGTTGATGTTCGAGTAGTTGGCCAGGAAGATGCCGTCATAGGTGCCGTTGGGCGAGTAAAGGCAAAAGATGATGAGCGGCGCCGCGGTGGATTTCTGGGTGGTCACGCCGTAGCTGCGGACGTCGGAGGGAAGCTGGGAATCCGCCTGCGTGACGCGCATCTGCGAGAGTATCTGGTCTGTGTTCGGGTCCGTCTTGACATCGAAGTTCACCGTCAGGGTCAACTGGCCGTTATTGGCGTTTATCGAGTACATGTAATTCATGTTGTCGACGCCCGACATTTTCTGCTCGATCGGGGTGGCGACGGATTGTTCCACGGTCAGCGCATCGGCGCCGGTGTACGTCGTTTTCACCTGGATTTCCGGAGGCACGATATTGGGGAACTGTGATATCGGCAGTCCCAGCATGGCCACAATCCCGACTATGACCATGAGGATGGATATGACCATGGCGACGATCGGGCGGTTGATAAAGAAGTCAATCATTTGTCTGTTTTTCCCCGGTCTTCGGGTTTGGGTCCGGCAGCGGCGGCGGGCTCCGGTTTTGTCCGGGATTGCGCGGCTTCCGGTCCGGCCCGGGGCTGCTCTTCACCCGGGGCCGGCTTCTCCTCGAAGGGCTTGGGGTCCACGATGATGCCCGGCCGGACCTTTTGCGTCCCTTCCAGCACGACGCGCTCCCCCGGCTTGAGCCCCTCGTCCACGACCCGCAACTTCTCTATGCTGTCGGACACCTTGACAGGCCGTATCTCCACCTTGTTGCCCGGGCCGACCACTGCCACCCTGTAGCTCCCCTGCAGTTCGGACACGCTCCGCTGGGGGACAAGCAGCGCCCCTTTCTTTGTCCCCATTTCGACACGGACCCTGGCGAACAGTCCCGGGCGCAGGAAATTGCCGGGGTTATCGAAAACCGCCGCCACCCTTATCGTGCCCGTCTTCGGGTCCACCTGGCGGTCGGCGAGGTAGAACTCTCCCGGATGCGGATAAAGGCTGCCGTCCGCCAGGAACATCTCGATCTTCCTGGCAGCCCCGGCTTCGCGGCGCCTCTGCCGCTCCACTGCCTGGAGGTATTCCTGCTCGCTTATGGAAATGTAAACTTTAATCGGGTTGACCTTCGACACCGTGGTCAATTCCTCGGTAGTGCCCGGCCCGACAAGGTTGCCGATCTGCGCCTTGGCTATCCCGGCGATCCCCTCTATGGGCGACCTGATTTTTGTGAATTCCACGTCCAGCCTGGCCTTATCGACCGCTGCCTGGGCCGCTATGACGGAGGCATGGGCGGCGAGCTCCAGCCCGACGGCGTCGTCGAGGTCCTTCTTGCTCACGGCATTGTCATCGGCAAGCGGTTTTATCCTCGCCAGGTTGGCCTTGGCGGTTATCCAACGCGCCTGCTGCTGCGCGAGCTGGCCTTTGGCCTGGTCAAGGGCGGCCTGGAAAGTGCGCGGGTCTATCTCAAAAAGCACTTGCCCTTTCTTCACCGGTTCGCCTTCCTTGTATTTCTGGCTGATGAGATAACCCTGGACCTGCGCCCGGATGGTGGCATTCACAAGGCCGTCGGTGGTCCCGATCCACTCGCTGTGGATGGGCACGTCCTTCCTGGCAACTGTTACTACCTCAACCGTGGGCGGCGGGGGCGCTGCCTCTTGCTGCTTTGAACAGCCGGACAGAAATGTGAGCAGAACAAGCAGCGCCAGGCCGGGCGCGACCCGGCCGGCCGGCCGGGGTTTCATGATCGAACCTTCCATAGCGGCCCTCCGTTTTTCTGCAGAGTCCTCCGCGTGCTTTGCAGTCCTGTATGGCCTTTTCAGGCAATACTTTATTGAAGAAGATCGAATGGGCGTTTTCATTTGTCTGTTTTTAAAGCTTTTCCGGCATACTCTGCTCCGGGTTCGCTTCTGCCCGGTTCACCCACAATGAAAGCAATTTGTAGGTGACCGCGAGAACTACCGGCCCGACGAAAAGCCCGACGATGCCGAAGGTGATGAGGCCGCCGATGACGCCGGCAAAAATCAGGAAAAGCGGGAGATCGGCGCCCTTCCTGATAAGGACCGGGCGCAGGAAATTGTCGAATGTGCTGACGAATATGGTCCACACCAGCAATATAGTGCCCCAGGTCGCCTGATCGTTGCGGTAGACCCA
>JBDKTK010000286.1:0-1721 GCA_039680225.1 Syntrophaceae bacterium | reverse complement strand
CCGACGGGAATGATCCTGCTGAGGCGGGGTCCGGTGGGAACCCCCTGGAAAGTCTTGCAGTGCGCTTCGCAGCTCAGGCACCCGATGCACTTCTTCTGGTCCTGCAAAAGATAGTACTGGCTCATGTCTCAACCTCCTGGAATGCGTTCGTCCCTCTGAACCCCGTCCGCGTTCACGGGTGGAGCGCGTTTGGCGGGAATCCTCCGTACCCCCGGTGTCGCCGGCACGGGAGAACCCGGCGCGGGCGGCTGGATGAATTCCTGTGCTACTGGATAAGTAATATCGGGAAATCCCGATTATCTGCAAATAGCGATTAACTGATTCCGTTGCAAGTGCTTTCTTGCCGCTTCAGGCAATATTATTGCATCCGGCGGCAAAAGGAAAGGATATGACTCGTGATCTTCACGAGGCGCGCCCCTCCCGGTCCGCCATGCCTGGACCGGTCGAATCCATGCCCTTGAGGGTCCATGCCCGGGCGGATTCGCACCCGCATGCCGCTTCGAAGATGAAAACAGGGGAAAGTATGCCGGGGCGTTCGGCAGAGAGGCCCGATGGTGGCGGAACCTCTCTGCCTTGCCGCGAAGTGTCCGGGGTAGCGGGGCAGGCGAAGATTCAGGTTCGACGGAGCGAGGCGAAACCCGGGGTGCACTCCGCTCCTTGCCGGCCCTACGGAAGGTCGAGGGGCGATTGGGCCATGCAGCGGTCTTCGGGGCAGAAAATCTTGTGCCAGAGCCCCTCTTTCCTGCCGTGTTCCACGCCTCGCACCTTGATCCTTATCTCATCCTCTCCGGTCAGGCATTTCTCCTCCGGACATTTTACCTCAAGCCATACGCCATCGTAGCCGGCTTCCGCCTTTTTCTTCTTCTCCGGCG
The DNA here is from genome assembly GCA_039680225.1 of Syntrophaceae bacterium. GTDB lineage: Bacteria > Desulfobacterota > Syntrophia > Syntrophales > UBA4778 > JBDKTK01. The sequence goes on along the minus strand of JBDKTK010000286.1, from coordinate 849 downwards.
GAATGCCCGCCGTCTCCCTGGCCGAAAGCTTTCGTGTATCGGGACAGAAGACTCTGATCCAGCCTTCTCTTGATTCGTTTTGTTGTGCTGTTGCCATAACTTCGTCCTCCTTTCGACGAGATGCCGGGCATAGGGTGCGTTCCGCCCGGAAAGTAAGTATATTAATAGTAATCATTTTCTCGCTGGAAATGTTCTGTACCCCTTGCAGTCTGGCCGATCTGTCATAAATTGACAGCACACCACCGTATGGCTGCACGGCTAACAGATTGAAGTGAGGAGTTTTTTAGAGGGGAGCACATTGTGTTCGCACCAGGAAAATCTGATCGAGGAGGAGCAAATGGGTCCGAAATTTTCGGAGGGAAGAAGGGTTCTGATGTTCTGGGCGGCTTTCACCGTTCTGGCTTTGATCGTTTCATCCGGCGCGTGGGCCCAGGACCAGGCGGCAGCGCCGTCTCAACCCCCGGCCGCCGGTCAGTCGGCGGGAACCGAACAAAAGCCTCCGGAAGTCAAGCCCAAGGCCGTCGGAAACAACCTGGGCCTTCCGGGCAAACTGGGCCAGGAACTGGCCAAGGCCCCGGAGGGCAAGGGGAAGGGACAGATTGACCCGAATGCTCCACGAGGTGTATTCGGCATTCCCGGAGGGGTCCAGGTCTCCAGCCTGCTGGCTTTCCTCTGGGCCACATGGGTTGGCTGGATCTTCTCGACGGTGGGGGCCTTCGGCGGCGTCATGGCGGGAGTGGGGCACATGACCGTCTACGGGTTGGGCGATTACGTCCGGACCTTCAAGGACACCGCCCCCGGGTTGAACAAGACCCTGACCGACAGCCTCAGGACGTCCAACCAGTTCCT
>JBDKTK010000285.1:0-8788 GCA_039680225.1 Syntrophaceae bacterium | reverse complement strand
TCGAAAAGCCCGGGTTTCCCCTCCTTCTTGGCGCCGGTGAAAGCCCCTCCCTCATAGCCGAAAAGTTCCGACTCCAGCAACTGCTCCGGGATGGCGGCGCAGTTGATGCTGATGAAAGGGCTGCCGTCGCCCTTGCCCTGCCTGTGGACGATCTTGGCGACAAGTTCCTTTCCGGTCCCGGACTCGCCGGTTATGAGCAGGGTGGAATCAACATCGGCCATCTTCCTGGCAAGCTCCACTACCTGGGTCATCTGCTTGCTGCGGAACACCATCTCCGAATTGCTGATCTGCAGGGAACGCAAATGGGTGAGCTCCGTCTTGTATTTCAGAGCCTGCTCTTTTTCATGCGTAAGCTGTTCCTGGAGATTGACGAGCTCCGTTATGTCGCGGACGTTCGTGACGACCCGGAACAGCCTGCCGTCGGGGCCGAAGATGGGGTTGCCGGTAACGAGGATCTGTTTCTTGCCCTTGACGGTCTGGTTAATGGTGATGCTCCTGAGTTCTTTCATGACCAGGACCGTCACGGACTGGTCGAAGTAGCCTTCTTCAACAAGCTCATGCATCGTGCGGCCGATGACTTCTTTTGCCCGAATGCCCGTGATCCGCTCGTAGGCCTCGTTGATGTCCAGCACGCGCCCGTCGCCGTCGGTGATCCAGATGCCATCGTAGGAGGAATGGATGATCGCCTCGAGCTCCCTGTTGAGGCCCTTGACGACCCCGAGTTCCTCGGAGATATTTTCGACATTCGAAATATTATGGAAGATGCCGACCGCGCCTGTGACTTTGCCGTCGCGGATGACCGGCGCGTAATTGACGAGAAAAGGCACTTTGCCCTCGAATTTTTGGCCGGTCAGAGTTTTCCCGGATTTTATGATGTCCAGCAGCCGGGTGTTCGGGACGATATCGAGGATGTGGCGTCCCATGTAATTTGTTTTCTCCAGGCCGAGCAGGTCCTCTGCCATGCGGTTTGCCATGATTATGAAGCCGTTCACGTCAACGGCGAGGATGCCGCTTTCCGCGGAGTTCATGATCGAGGAAACCTGGTCGCGGAATTCCGTCAGGCACTCCCTCAGGCCGGTCGAATAGCCCTCCAGGGACATTACCCCGGCCAGTGTCCCGTCTATGTCAAAGACGAGGGCTGGCACTGATGAGGCAGGAATTCCGAACAGCTCATCTCCTGCAGAAACCCTGTGAGGGTCCTTTGTAATCCGGGCGGCGACGGTCGTTGTCATGAAAGCCCCGACGCACAGGGCTGAAAACAAATCCTTGCGGGTGACGGCGCCCATCAGGCGGCCTGACGAGTCTGTCACGGGGGCCATATCCGCGCCTTTTGAATGCATAAGGGACAGGGCAGCCCCGATCGTAGTGTCCGGGGAAAGCGGTCCTATGGGAATTACTATATCTGCCACGTTCATTGATCAGCCCTGCCCATCATATTTCTGCACTTCTCTTCTGCCTGAAAGGTCGATGTCAGGCGCTCTGATATTCCGATATCTTCTAAATGTCAAGAAGCATTGGATGTTTGCGGAATGACCCTCGAACAAGGCCCATAATGGATTGGAGAATCCTTACTCCAATTGCGTGCCCGAATATCAGGGTTTGCGCGGCTGAAAATCAGTGTGCGCCTTATATTTATATCATCCGGCTTGTAATAAAAAATGAATTGGTTTTTCCCGCAATAATCATCCATTGGATATATTGTATTAAGGTTTGGCCAAAGGGCCGGAGGCCCGGATCCAGCCCGGATCATTTCCGGCCTGGGAGCCCCCGCAGGCGAAATAATCTGTCGAACAAGCTTTGGGCCCGCATTCGTATTGGGATCTTTCCTGCTCCCGATCCTTTCCGGGATTTTTTTTATGGGACAAATAAAAAATGAAGGCAGCCTCTCTTACTTGAGATCGCATTTCTCGATCCTGAAAAAATCGGAATGCATGCTGCTGGAAAAAGAAGAACTGAAAAGGAAGGAAAAGGAATTCAGGGCCCTTGCCGAGAATTCCCCCGACCTGATTGCCCGGCTGGACCGGAATCTCATTTATACTTATGTAAACCCGTCCCTGGTCCGGGAATCGGGAATTTCCGGGCAGGATTGGATAGGAAAAAGGCTCACCGATATCCCGCTTCCCCCCGAGCTCATTAAGAGCCGCATGAGCGTATACGAAGAAGTCATTGGAACGGGGCGGGAGAACATCTCCGAGTATAAATTCGGGTCCGGAAAAAAGACCAGGCATTACCACGTCCGCACGATACCTGAAGTGTCGGAAGACGGCTCGGTCGTATCGATATTGTCCATCTCAAGAGAAATTACCGACTTCAAAAAAGGGGAAGAGAAGCTGCGGAGGGTCCACAGGGCCCTTGTCACCCTGAGTTCGTGCGGGCGGGCCATAACCCATGCCCGGAGTGAGGACGAGCTCCTGAAAAACGTCTGCCGGGTAATTGTGGAAAAAGGGGGTTACCGCCTGGCCTGGGTCGGATATGCCGAATTTGATGAAAACAAGAGAATACGGCCGGTTGGGCAATGGGGGTACGAGAGGGGCTACCTGGAAAAAGTAAATGTCACGTGGAGGGAGGATTCCGAACGGGGCAGGGGGCCGACCGGCACTGCATTCAGGACCGGGTCGAGCGTTATCATCAGATATGTTGCGACCGACCCCAGGTTTGTGCCGTGGCGCGAAGAGGCGACAAAGCGGGGCTATTCCTCGGTGATCGGGATCCCCCTTGCAGATGGAGAGGAGAAATTCGGTGTCATCACAATATATGCAGCCGAGGGGGATGCCTTTGATGAAGGCGAGGTTGCGCTGCTAAAGGAACTGGCGGCCGACCTTGTACACGGGATCACGGGGCTGCGGGCCCGGAAGCAGAGGGAGGCAGCCGAACTTGAGTTGCGGAAAACAAAGGAAGAGCTCGAATCCAGGGTGCAGGAGCGCACCAGGGAGCTTTCCCTGGCCAATGAAGTCCTCGAGAAGGAGGTGTCCGAGCGCAGGCAGATCGAGCAGAACCTCCGCGTCTCGTATGACAAGCTGAAATCACTGACCTCGGAGTTGGCCCGGGTCGAGGAAAATGAACGCAAACGCATTGCCGCCGATCTTCACGACAGGCTGGGACAGAACCTGGCCATTGCCAAGCTGACCCTGGAGACAATAGGAGCGGATATTGAATCAAAAAGTCACAAAAAGCAGCTGGACAATGCCATTGACCTGCTGAAGGAGTCAATCAAGGACACGAGGTTCCTGGTCAAGGAGCTGAGCCCCCAGCTCTTTGAATTGGGCTTTATCCCGGCCGTCGAGGCCTTATACGAGCAGATGCGGGAAAAATACGCGATCAATATCAAATTCAAGGGGCCAAAAAATTTAAAAATCCCCGACGAAATCCAGTCCTTTCTGTTCAGGGCCATAAGGGAACTGCTTATCAACTCCGTCAAGCACTCCGGCGCAAAAGAAGTCGATGTGAGGATACTGAGAAAACCGGCATCCGTCAGCGTCAGGGTCAAGGATTACGGAAAGGGCTTCGATTCAGGCGTGTTATCCACATCCAAAGGTTTCGGCCTGTTCAGCATTCGCGAGCGGCTTGATGCGCTGGGGGGGAGTTTCCGGCTTGATTCCTCGCCGCAAAAAGGGACCCTGGTCGATTTCAATATACCCCTGCATTGATTATTTACGGGAAAGCCATTTCTCATAGCGGGCCGAGCTCTTTGCCCATTCCGACTTTTCCTTCAGGAATTCCGCGAAGAGCTCATCCATGATGCCCGCAGCTTTTTCAATGAGCCCGATCCGCTCGAGCAGCCTCCCGTCGCGCTCGCTTTCATCCTCCATTTCCATGACCTGGGGCGTCCTCATTGACTGGAAGAGAAACTGGTCGGCCTTGATCGTGAATTCCCACGAACAGTCGTCCGCCCCCAGCCTGATCCGGGCCTCCCTGATCTTCTTGCCTTTCCGGAGGGCCTCCTTCCCCTCTTCGAGCGCGGCGTTGAGGCCCTGGCAGACGACGCATTCAGAGTATTCTCCTTCGCCCGATTCCAGGACCATGCGCTTCAAAAAGATCACCTCGATGTCCCTGCCGCCCAGGGAGATTTTCCCGTTGCGCTCCTCCGCCTTGAACCACAGCCAGACAAGGAAATCCCTGCCGGGCGGCACCGGTTTTGAATCGCCGTCAACGGCCGCCGCTTCAGGCCCCGTCTGGACCGCGTCCCACGGGGTGAACGGGCTCAATTCCATTTTGAAGGACCTTTTGAACAGGTCCTTGAATTCCTCAACGGCGGGCGCCGCCAGCGAGCAGAAATAAACCATCTTCCCGCGCGGCGACCAGCATGCCTCAAAAAACGAGGGCACCGGCGGGATGAGGCCGGCGAGCTCGAGTTTCACCTTTTCCCTGATGTCTTCCTTTCTCTGCCTTCCCAGGAATTTTTTCCCTGATTCACCCAGGGCCTTTTTCTCCTCCTCGAGGACGCGGACTTTCAGCAGGGAGGGGGGGATCGTTTTTTTATCGATGCGCATCGAAAACACAAGATATTCCCCGACTGCATAATTGGCGAACTGGAATTCCGTGTCGAGGACGTTGTCGATGCTGGTCCAGCCGGAGAGCTTTTCCACATGGAAACTGTGCTGAAAGGCGAACCGCCTGATCATCTCATCGAATATTTTGCTGAAATCCCCGGGAATGTCGCCCCGGACGTGGAACCTGGAAAAACTTAAAGGATCTTTGACAATGCCCATCACAATCTCCGAAACGGTTTTGGGCGGACACTATCTTCACGGGGGGACTAAGTCAAGACAAGATCCGTTTGTTTTTTCAATTCAATGCTCGTAAGGCCGTATTGCATTACGCCCCCGCTGCTGAATTTTTGTAAGTGGAATTTTTCTCAGGTCAGCCTTGACGTGTCCCTGCGGAAAACCCAGGCGATGATCCAGTCGGAAAGGATCTGGAACCTGTTCTTGTAGCGCGGCATCATGGCGAGCTTGAAAAATTTCCAGATGATCCAGGCGATGAATTTCCGGAACTGCCATCCGTATACGTCGCATACGCCGAACATGAATCCCAGCGATGCCATGTCGCCCCGGTTTTTGAAAACGAAGGGCTTCAGTCCGGGGTTCATGGTCCTCTCCGCGGCGTACCGCGCCTGCTGCACCGCAACGGAGGCTGTTGCGGGCAGGGGTTTCCCTTCCTGGATGCACAGGGCGCCGTCCCCTATGACGGATACGCCGGCGAACCCGGGCAATTCCAGGAATTCGTTGATGGCTATCCGGCCGGACGGCTCCCTTTCCGGCTGCGGGTCGAAACCGAGGTCCCTCGCCCTGATCCCGGCCGCCCACACCAGCAGTCCGTTGGGGATCCTGCGGCCGCTGGCAAGACGGATGAAATCGCGATTCACAGATGAAATGGGAGATTCGATCATCAGTTCCACCCCCATGTCCCTGAGGCGTTCGGCGGCCACCCTGGAAAGATACGGGGGGAATGAACACAGGACATTGGATGCCGCCTCGATGAGGTTGACCCTGATCTCCTCAGATTTTATCTCCGGGTATTCGCGGCTGATGATTTCGCTCAGAAACTCCGCAATCTCGGAGACAAGCTCCACCCCCGTGCAGCCCGCTCCCGCGACATTGAAAGTCAGCATCTCCCTTTTCACCGCCGGGTTCGTTTCAATGGCGGCCCGTTCCAGGCAGTCGATAATGGAATTCCTCAGCCGGATGGCGTCGTATATCGATTTGAAGGTAAGGCTGTTTTCCCGGGCCCCGGGGATGCCGTAAAAATTGGCCTCGCTGCCCGCGGCAATCACCAGGCGGTCGAATTTGAATTTGCCCGAGCCTGTTTCGAACTCTTTTTCCGCGAGATTGATCCTCGTGACTTCCTCGCTGCGGATTTGAATCCTCCGGGGATCGGCGATTTTCCTGATGGGGACGGCTATATGCCGGGAGTCCACCGTCCCGGTGGCGACTTCGTGAAGGAAGGGCGTGTACAGGAAATAGTTGTTTTTGTCGAAAAGACAGATCTCGGCCCGGCCGTTTTTTCGGCTCAGATGCAGGGCGCAGTAAAGACCTGCAAAGCCGCCCCCGAGGACGCCTATTCTCATCTTGTCTTGCATACGGTTTGGCCTGTGTCGGATATGTCCTCATATTAGCACACAAGATACCGAAAGTTCCCGTCAAATCCGGGCTTGCAGGCTATAAAACTCTGGCGGAGAGCCGGGCAAAGTGGTAAGTCAGACCCCGAATAAATTCCCGGCGCAGAATAAAAAAATGAGTTTGAAAAAAGAGATAAAATATGTCCTCCTCCTGAAGCTTCGCCCCCCGGTGATTTACATTTTCCTGAAGGTTTATACGGGCACGCTGGAGTTGAAAGTGGAAAATGCCGATGCGGTCCTCGACCACGTGAAAAGGGGAGGGCGCTTCATAATGGCGAGCTGGCACCAGCGCTTTTTCGGGGGTTTTTTCCTTCCCAAGGCATTGCGCATGAGGCCCTGCATCATGATCAGCCGCAGCCGCGACGGCGATTTCATTGCCGACGTCGTCAGGAGGATCGGCTGGGAGATTGTCAGGGGGTCGGGCTCCCGGGGCGGGAAGGAAGCCTTGCGGGAGATGGTTGCGGGCGTGCTGGAAACAAAAATAGGCGGCCATATAGTCGACGGCCCCACCGGCCCTCCGCGGATCGTCAAGGCGGGCATCATCGCCCTGGCGCAGAAGACGGGCGCGGCGATAACCCCTACCTGCGTCTCTTATGAGAACCCCTGGATTTTCAACAGCTGGGACAGGTTCATGATCCCCAAGCCTTTTTCGGGCGTGCTGCTGCGTTTCGGGCCGCTCGAACATGTCCCGGCGGAAATGAACGATCAGGAATTTGAAGACTGCCGCATCGGGGTGGAACAGCAGGTGGCCCGGGTGTACGAGGAAGTCGACCGCTACTGGGCCGAAAGGCGCAAACCGCGCACGGGGTATAGCTGCATACCGGTAGAATGAAAATCAAAAAGAAAAACTGAATTATAACCCTGTTTGTCTGCGAAGGCGGCATCCAGTCTATCGAAAAAACTGGATTCCCGGTCCCAAGCCGGGAATGACAAGTGGGTGGAGCTCGCAGGGGCGACCGTCTGTCCTCAACTAAAAAGGGCAGGTCCCAAAAACCTGCCCGTGAAATTCTTTTGTGTACCCCCGAATCAAACAGTCCCGTTCATGGTCATTCGAATGGTCCCGCCCCGGCCCAGGATATCGTGCAGGTGTATATAACCCTTCAGCTTGTTTGACCCGCTGACGACCACGAGGGTCGTTATCTCCTTCTGCTCCATTATCTCGATGGTCCGCGCCAGGGAAGCATTTTCGTCTATGGTCCGGGGGGATTTCGTCATGAGCTCGTCGACGGACTTCTTGCCGAAGTCCACCCCTTTGCGGACAAACCGCCGCACATCGCCGTCCGTGAGAATGCCGAGAAGGAGGTTGCCCTTGCCGGTCACGAGGACGAACCCGAGATTGGTCTCGTCCATCAGGCCGATCGCCTTGAAGGCGGCGGTGCCGCTGGGGACCTTCGGGACCTTCTCCCCCTGCACCATCACGTCCTTGACCTTTGCCATGAGGCGCTGGCCGAGGGTGCCGCCCGGATGGAATTTATAGAAATCGTTTTCGCTGAATTTTCTCCTCTGGATCAGGGCGATTGCGAGCGCGTCCCCCATGGCAAGGGTGGCAGTCGTGCTGGAAGTCGGCGTCAGCCCGAACGGACAGGCCTCGCGGTTCACCCCGATGTCGATTACCAGGTCGCTCAGGCCGGCCAGGGTGGAGTTGACTTTCCCCGTCAGCGAAATTACGGGCACGGGCAGCTCCTTGAGATTGCAGATGATGACGTTCAATTCGTTCGTTTCCCCGCTGTTGGAAATGGCGAGGACGACGTCCTGCCTGGTCACAATGCCGAGGTCCCCGTGCAGGCCCTCGACCGGGTGCAGGAAAAGTGCGGGAGTCCCGGTGCTGGTAAGGGTCGCCACAATTTTCCTCCCGATCAGGCCGGACTTTCCGATCCCGGTTGCAATCACCCGTCCCTTGCATTTGAAAATCATCTCGACCGCATCGGAGAAAGATGTCCCGAGCCTTTCTATAAGATTCAGGATGCTTTCGGCTTCGATCCGGAGGACTTCCCGGGCGTGATTGATAGTGTCTTCCTTCTTCATGCTAAACCTCGTTTGTTGCTGGCCGTAGTGACTATCAGATATCAGGAGGTATGACAAGGCGGTTTTTTTCTTCGCCTCGATGCGAGGCCGGTATATAATCCGGTTCACAGCTTGAAAGGGGGGCGGCAATGGACATTTCGAATCATGAGATATTATTCCAGTCGAAAGGCAACTGCGACCTGATCGATATAACAGACCGGGTCAATTCAATTATAAAAGAGGCCGGGCTGGACATCGGCCATGTCCTGCTGTTTGTGCCGGGCGCAACGGGAGGGCTTACCACGATCGAGTATGAGGGCGGGCTGGTGAGGGACTTCCGGGAACTCTGGGAAAAGCTGGTACCGTCCGCATTCAATTATCACCACAACGAGCGCTGGGGCGACGGCAACGGCCATTCCCACCTGCGGGCATCCCTGATCGGGCCGTCGCTGACCATACCTTTCGGCGAGGGCCGTTTACGGCTGGGGACCTGGCAGCAGGTCGTCTTCATAGATTTCGACAACCGCCCGCGCCGCAGGACGGTCGCGGTGCAGATTTGCGGCAGGTGACGGGCCGGCTTAAATGCAGCTTCTCGAAAGAAACCGATTGGTCATACCCGCGCAGGCGGGTATCCAGAGTTTATTAAAAAAAATGGATTCCCGGTCA
>JBDKTK010000284.1:0-6946 GCA_039680225.1 Syntrophaceae bacterium | reverse complement strand
GCCGCGCACGCGGGCATGATCAATTTTCTGAAAGCTGCAATGCTCATCACGATTCCTCCGATGCACCCGCGATTGCAGGCAGGCCGCGCGACTCCTCAATCCTGCGGACCACGAGATCGGCCAGGCTCTCGTCATAGCCGAGGTTCTTGCCGAGGATGATCTCGATCCCGGGACGGCGGCGCACCTCCTCCCGGAGCAGTTCGGGGATGTCCTCCCGCATGTGCACGCCGACGTGCAGGAAATACGGGATCACGATCACGCGCCGCGCCCCGCCCTCTACGCATTTATCCAGCGCATCGGCGAGCTTCGGGCCCAGCATCTGCATGCTGCAGGTTTCCACCAGGGAAAGACCGGCCTTGTCCCGGACGCGGAGCGCCACCTGTTCCATGTCCTCGCCCGCCCCCAGCACCCGGCTGCCGTGCCCGAGCAGGATGATTGCTTCGGAATCGGCTTGCGTTGCGGCGGCCTGCCGCTTTCCGGCGGAAGCGATTGTGCAGAGCGCGTGGACGATGCTCACGGCGAGCGTGCTCCCGCCCCGCCTGCCTGCAATGGCGATAAACGGGACGCCGAGCCCGGCGAGTTCCGACTTGCTTTCTTCGACATTGACGAAGCCCACGGGGGCGGCTATGACGAACGCGGGCCGCAGCCCTTCCTCGATTATCATGCGGTTGAGTTCCAGCAGCGCGACGGGAGCGTTCCCGAATGCGGCAATGCCTCCGCCGAGCAGGGGCCGCGCCTTCCGCACGGCGAACAGGGACCGGGGGAGCCCCATCTGCCGCGCTTCTTCGGCCACGTCGGGATCGGCAATATGGCAAAATATCTTCCGCCGGGAATATCCGGGGCAGGCCGATCTGAGCCGCTCCAGGGAAAGACCCGCTGCGGCCATGTTCGAATCAAGATAGATGGGAGATCCCGCCCGCAGCGCGCGGACGGCAGCGTCGATCGCGCCCGGCGAGAACCGGACCGCATCTATGATCCCGAAATCCCCGGCCGTGTGTATCATCCGGCGCACTACCTGCCATTGGTCCGGGGTGAATTTGTGGGGCGGCGCTTCCTTGTCTATAATCTCGAACGACCGGGCTTCGATATCGGGCCCGCTGCGGGGGTTCCTCAACAGGTCGCGGATCGCGGCTTCCGGCTCCAATGCTTGCTTGCTCATATTCGTCCTTCACAGGTTTTAATAAAATACTCCAGCAGCGCGGGGCGGCTCGCCAGGTGCATGTGGGCGTAACTCGCCAGCACGCGGCCCTTCTGGAAGCCTTCTTCCTCCGGGGCGATTCCCCACCGCTTTTTCATAATGTATGCCGGGCGCCAGCCTTCGACTCCCGCGGGGTTCGCGAGCAGCTGGGAATAATGGAACTCGTGGCCCCTGGCCACGCTCCCCTTTTCCCCCCAGAGGGAATCCTCGCGCAGTTCAACTTCGACATACGAGAGCGCCTGGAAACTTTTGTGCATCCGGGTGTCGGCCGGCAGGAGCCCCGCCATGGGGTGAACCGAGCCGTCCGCTTTTTCCAGGGTGCGGCACAGGTACATCAGTCCCCCGCACTCGGCGTAAACGGGACGGCCGCTCCTGGCAAATTTAATAACGTCGGCCACCATGGGCGCATTCTCCGAGAGCTCCTGCGCCAGTTCCTCCGGGTAGCCTCCGCCGAAATAAAGCGCGTGCAGGCCTTCCGGAAGGCTGCTGTCGCCTGCGGGGGAGAAGCGGACCAGCTCGCAGCCGCGGTCCTCAAGTTCATCGAGCAGGTCCCGGTAATAGAAATGAAAGGCCCCGTCAAAGGCAATGCCCAGCCGGACCTTTGCGGGAAGCCTTCTCCGGGGCGGAGACTTTGCATTGAGGGGCCCGGCCTCGCCCGCCAGCTTTAAAATATCCGGCAGCGACGAGTTGGCCTCGAACGCGTCCGCCAGTTCGTCGAGCTTCTGCGGCGAGAGGTTGCGAGAATCCGCCGTCACCAGCCCCAGGTGGCGGCTCGGGAGCCCGGGCAGGCCGCCCCGCGGAACTGCGGCCACCAGCGGCGGCAATGAAGCGGAGCGCAGCGCCTCTGCGAGGAGCTTGCCGTGGCGCTCGGAGCCGCAGAGGTTGGCAATGACGCCGCTGATGCGGACCTTCCTGTCGAACGTTGCATAGCCTTTCACCAGGGCGGCGAAGCTCCTCGCCATCCCGTAGACATCGGCCGCGAGGACCACGGGGGCCTTGAGCCAGGCGGCGATTTCCGCCGTGCTCCCTTCGAGGCTGTCCGCGCCTGTTCCGTCGAAGAGGCCCATGACGCCTTCGATTACCGCGATATCGGCATCCGCGGTTGCGCGGGCGAAGAGGCCCTCGACATACTTGCGCCCCATCATCCAGCCGTCGAGGTTGTAGCACGGCCTTCCCGAGGCGATTGCAAGGTACGAGGGATCGAGGAAATCGGGGCCGACCTTGAATGTCTGGACCTTGCGCCCCCGGCGGCGCAGGGCGGCAACAAGGGCCAGCGTCAGCGATGTCTTGCCGACGCCGCTGTGCGTCCCGCCAATTACTATCCGGGGACAGGGCCTGCTCATTCCTCAACTCCCTTCTGGGCCGGCCAGCCGCTTGCCAGGCCATGCTTGATGTTTTTCATATCGGTCACGGTGTCGGCCAGTTCCATCATCCCCACGGTCGCATTCCTTCCTGTTAAAACCACAATAGTGTCCGGGTGGGCTTGCCTTATCATCTTGAGCACCGCTCCTTCGGGAACGAGACCCTTCGCCACGGCGACCGCTATCTCATCCAGACAGACCATGTCGTAGCTGCCGGACGACAGGGCCTTCGCAGCTTTTTTCATCCCGTCCTCGGCCGCGCGGCGGTGTTCGGAAAATTCCGGGCTCGAGGGGGCCGGGACGAAACCCCGTCCCGTCTGTATTATTTCCGCGCCGGGGAGAGCGGCAAGGGCCGCCATCTCGCCGGTGCCGGGATCAGACTTGACGAACTGAACGAATAAAACCTTCATCCCGTGGCCTGCGGCCCGCAGCGCCATTCCCAAAGCGGCTGTCGTTTTGCCTTTCCCGTCGCCGGTGAAAAGGAGCACGCGGCCTGCCGAACCTTTTTTATTTTCCCTGGACATCATGAAATTCCCCTTATTCCCTTCGCAAATATGATTCCCGCCAGGACCGCAAAGGCCGTAGCGGTGAGCATCAGCCCGTTGGCCTTCGGGATCAGCGCCCTCTCGATCGGATTCACGGGATCGCCCATGAACGGCATGGGGTCGAGTTTCCCCTTGCGCCATACGGGGCCGCCAAGCTGGACCCCGAGCGCGCCCGCCATGGCCGCCTCGGAAAGACCCGAGTTGGGGCTCGCGTGCAGCCGCCCGTCGCGGCGCGTGATGAGGATGGCCCGCCGGGGCCCCATGCCCATGAACAGTGCGGCGGCGGCGATCAGCAGGGCGGTGATCCGGGCCGGCGCCCAGTTGGCGAGGTCGTCGATCTTCGCGGAGCACCAGCCGAAATCAATGTACCTCTCGTTCTTGTATCCGAACGTGGAATCGAGGGTGTTGATCGCCTTGTAGACAATCGCCCCCGCCGGCCCGAACAGGAATACATAGACCAGCGGCGCGATCACGCCGTCGCTGGTGTTCTCGGCAACGCTCTCCACGGCGGCCCGCACCACGTCCTCTTCCTTCATGTTTTCCGTGTCGCGCCCCACTATCCAGGAGATGCGCCTTTTGGCCAGTTCCAGATCCTGCGCATCGAGGGCCCGGAAGACCTCGGCGCTGTGGTGGGCGAGGTCCCGCGCGGCCACGGAGGTATATATTAAAAAGATGGACATCGCGTCTGCCGCCCATGGGTGCAGCTCCCCGGCGAGCCTGACAAGCGCCCAGGCGGCAAGGCCGGAACAACCAATAACCGCCGCTGCGGCAGCAATCCCGGCTGCCCGGGCCGAAGGCATGGTCCGCCTCGCGGCCGGCTCCAGCATGATCGCAAAGCGCCCCATGATCTTTACCGGGTGGGGCATCCACCGGGGGTCCCCCAGCGCCAAGTCAAGCGCAACGGCGATCAGCACCTGGTATTCGATATTCACCGCAGCCCCATGAGTTTGTATATTTCCCCGATCCGCAGGCTGGCGCGGACCACGTCCGCGAGCCGGTCGAAGGCGGGCTCCAGGTCGTAGGCCGCGACAATGGCCCCCTTCGCCGCCAGTCCCTTGCGCTTTCTCAGGCCATCCACGAACCAGCGCCGGAAACCGTCGGAGTCGAAGATGCCGTGCAGGTAAGTGCCCCAGACATTCCTTTCATCGGAGCGCAGCCCGATGACCTCCCCGTCCTCCCGCACGACGAGCGGTGCCATGCCGCGGCCGCCGGTCTGCCCGTGGTGGATTTCATAGCCCTTGAGCGGCAGCCCGGAATCGATGTGGCGCGCCGACACGGAACGCAAAGTTTTCTCTTGCATCAACACCGTCGAGATCGGCAGGAGCGCGAGACCCGCCATTGTCCGCCCGCCCGATTCAATGCCGTGCGGGTCGGCCACTTCGGAGCCCAGCAGCTGGAAGCCGCCGCAGATGCCGACGATCTCCGTGTGCCCCACCGCAGCGAGTTTGAGGATCGGTTCCGCCAGCCCCTGCCTGCGCAGGTAATCCATATCGCCGATCACGTTCTTGCTCCCCGGCAGGATTACGGCGTCGGGCCGGTTGAGGTCGCGGGCCGAACGGATTATCCGTACCCTGACATCGGGCTCCAGCTGCAGGGCGTCAAAATCGGTGAAGTTGGAAATGTGGGGGAGGTCTATGACCGCGATCTCCACGCCGTCTTCCGATGCCGCTCCGTAATCCCCCATGCGGCTCTTGAACGTGACCGAGTCCTCTTCCGGGAGCCCCAGGTCGCGGATATAGGGGACCGTCCCGAAAGCGGGCCGTCCCGTGTGGCGCGCCGTGTAGTCGATGGCGTCCTGGAGGAGCGACTCGTCGCCCCGGAAGCGGTTGATGACGAAGCCCGCGACGAGGGCCCGCTCCCACTCGGAGAGGACTTCCATCGTGCCGACAAAGGATGCGAAGACGCCGCCGCGGTCGATGTCGCCGACCAGCAGGACCGGCGAGCCCGCGTACTGCGCCATGCGCATGTTCACGATGTCGTGGTGTTTGAGGTTCACCTCGGCGGGGCTCCCGGCCCCTTCCAGCACGACCGCGTCGAATTCCGCCGCCAGAGAATCATAGGCCTGCTGCGCCGCCGCGAAGGCCTGGGGCTTGTAGCGGATATAGGTTGACACGTCCATGTTGGCGACCGGCTTTCCCATCACGATCACCTGCGAGCCCGTGTCGGTGTTGGGTTTGAGGAGGATGGGGTTCATCCGCACATCCGGCGCCAGCCGGCACGCCTGCGCCTGGACCGCCTGGGCGCGGCCCATTTCGCCGCCGTCGGCCGTCACGTGGGAATTGAGCGACATGTTCTGCGACTTGAAGGGGGCGACGCTGTAGCCGTCCTGCAGGAGAATGCGGCACAGGGCGGCCGACAGGATGCTCTTGCCGGCATTGGAGCTGGTCCCCTGGAACATTATGGAAGGCGTCTTCTTGCGGGGTGTTGTTTTCGCGGAGCCGCCCAGGACTGCTGCGAGCGCTGCGCAGAGCCGCTCGTTCTCCTCTTCCGTCCGGACCGCGACGCGGAAGAACCGGCTGTCGAGGCCGTCGAAATTGCTGCACACCCGGACGGCTATCCCTTTGCGGATGAGCCGCGCGGCAAGTTCGGGGGCATCAATCTTTCCGCCGATTCGCACGAGCAGGAAATTGGCTTCTCCCGGGTAGACGGTCAGGCCGGGAATTTTTCCGAGTCCCGCGGCGAGTGCCGTCCGCGCCCCTTTCACGTAAGCCCGGCTTTCCCCACCGTAGCGCTCGTCCAGAAGGGCGGCCTCTCCCGCGGCCTGGGCGAGGCTGTTCACCGTCCAGGGCGGCATGAGCCCGCGCATCTTTGCTGCCAGGCCCGCATCTGCGGCGGCGAAGCCCAGCCTCAGCCCCGGGACGGCGTAGAATTTCGTCAGCGAGCCGAGGACGATGACGTTCGCGGGCCGGTCGCGGACAAGGCGGTCGATGCCGTCGACAAAATCCGCAAAGGCCTCGTCCACGATGAAGAGGGCCGAAGGGTTGCGGCGGGCGAGCGCCCGCAGGTCTTCCGTCCCGGTGGAAAGGCCGGTGGGGTTGTTGGGCTGGCCGATGAAAATAAGATCGCCTTCGCCAATGAACTTTTCGAATTCGGCGAGATTCAGGGCAAACCCTTCCTCTTCTTTTAACAGCCATTTCTCAACGGCCATCCCGGCCTGCCTGCAGGCTGATGCATAGTCGGCGTAAGCGGGGGCGGTCACAATTGCCCGCCGATTACCGAAGGCGCGCGGTATTATATACAGCAGTTCCGTCGAGCCGTTCCCGAAAATGACCTCGTCCGGGGAGACGCCCCAGCGTTTGCCGAAGGCCTCGATAATGCCCGTGCAGTCCGGGTCGGGGTAATGGGCCAGCCTTTCCAGTTGCCGGCTGATCAGCGCCCTGAGCCACTGCGGCGGCCCCAGCGGGTTGATATTGGCCGAAAAATCGAGGACGCGCGACTCGGGCATCCCGGACATTTGGGCCAGGTAACGTGTATTTCCGCCATGCTTGAGGATATTCATGCGACCAGTCCTCTATGGATCCCCGCAGCGGCTACCAGCAGCGGGACCAGCTCAATGATCTCGCAGGTCGCGCCGATCGTGTCTCCCGTGATGCCCCCGATCTTGTGGTTCGTGTAAACTGCGGCGAGCGCAGTCATCAGCGCGGCGGCAATCGCCGCAGCAAATCCGAGCCAACCGGCCGCGGCCAGGCCCGCGGCACTGAGAAAGAAAAGCCCCCAGATCACCCATAATGCCGAACGGCCGCGCATAAATACGCTCCCCAATCCTCCTTCAGGGCGGGCGTAAGGCAGGGCGCCCATCACCATGATCATTGCCGAACGGCCCGCTACCGGCATTATGATTA
>JBDKTK010000283.1:0-8796 GCA_039680225.1 Syntrophaceae bacterium | reverse complement strand
CGAAACTCACGACCTGGTCCGCCCCTGCGGACCTGGCCAGCATCCGCGCGATGCGGAGCGTGGCGAGGACGTCCCTGCCGGTTGCGTCAAGCCCGGCATTTCCAAATGCCTCAAAGAAAGCCAGCGTCGAAATGGAAACGATCACGAGCGCCAGGGAAAGCACGACGACAATCTCGAGCAGGGTGAAACCGCTCTTGCCATTTCGAATTTTCAATGTGCTCTCCCTAATCAAACACCTTTTAAGGCCGGTCAAAAATATTGATCCCCGTCAAGCGGGGGCAGGGATGCAAGGCGCTCAACAACCGGATCGCGAGGCGTATTGATAATACGTTGAGCGATGCGGGCTTAAGCAGCCGAACGTTTTTCAGCAGCCGTTCAGAACGGAAGGTCCGTTATGCTGAACACCGCAACCAGGACCGAGATCACGATAAACCCGATGATCATACCCATCGCCAGGATCAGCGCGGGCTCCAGGACGCTGATGAACCTTCGGACTGCTTCCTTCAGGGCTTTTTCATAAGTGACCGCTATCCTGATGAGCATCGTTTCGAGCTGGCCCGTCTCCTCTCCGACCTTGATCATGGAAAGGGCGAGCGGCGGGAATACTCCCGTTGCGGCAAGCGGCAGCGATATGCCTTTCCCCTGGCGCGCGCCTTCCGACACCGTATTGACCGCGGATGCGATGACCTGGTTGCCGATCACGTCCCGGGAGTTCCCGAGCGCCTGCAGCAGGGGGACGCCGTTGCCTATCAGCGTGCCCAGTGTCCTGCAGAACCGCGCCGTTTCGAGCTTGCGGACCAGGTCCCCCATGAATTTGAGTTTCAGGGCGTCGAGCTTCAGCCTGCCCTTTTCGCTGGAATTCAAATACCTCAGCGCGGCCCACGCCAGTGCGATCAGCGGGATCACGCACCAGCCGTATGATTTCAGAAATCCGCTCACAGCGAGGAGGACCTGTGTCGAAAACGGCAGGGCGCTCCCGGTTTCCGCGAATACGGCCGAGAACCTCGGCAGGACGAAAGTCAGCAGGATGATTATCGACAGCCCCCCCGTGGCGAGCAGCACGCAGGGGTAGATCATTGCCGATATGACCTGCGCCCGCAGGTCGCGGCGCGATTCCAGGAATTCCGCAAGCCGTTCGAGGACCGGGGGCAGGATGCCGCCCGTCTCTCCCGCCTTCACCATGTTGACGTAGATCTTCGGGAAGACTTTCCGGTTCTTGCCCAGTGCGTCGGAAAAAGAGGCGCCTCCCCTGATGCTCTTGAGGACCGCCCCGACAACTTCCTTCATCTGCCCGCTTTCCGTGATTTCGGCAAGGATCTGCAGGCTCCTGTCCAGCGGCAGTCCGGCGTTGAGCAGCGCCGAAAGCTCGATCGTGAAAATCAGCAGGTCGGCGTCATAGGACCTGGAAGCCAATTTAAGGAACATGCTTTCGCGGGGCAGTTCCACGGCCAGGGGGATGATGCCCCTGTCCCTGAGGATCTCGACCGCGGAGCGCTCGTCCGCCGCATCGATCGAGCCCTCGGCGATGGCGCCCTCCATGTCGGTCGCCCTGTATGAGAATACCGGCATCTGCCTGAGCCTCCTGTCAGGCCTCCTGGGTCACCCGGAAGACCTCGCCGAATGTGGTTATCCCCGCAGCCACCTTGGCCGCGCCGTCCTCGATGAGGGTCCTCATCCCCTCTTCCCTTGCGGCCTCTCGCAGGTGATTGGAATCCGTCTCCTTCATAATGAGCCGCCTCACCTTCTCCGACACGACGAGCAGTTCGAAAAGGCCTGTCCTCCCGTAAAACCCGGTGTACGTGCATTTCTCGCAGCCGCGGCCCCGGTAAAGGACCGCTCCGCTTCCGGCCCCGGGCACGCCGAGCGCCTCCAGCTGCCCGGGGTCGGCCGCGGGGTCCGGCTCCCGGCAGGCGGGGCATATCACCCGGACCAGCCTCTGGGCGAGGATGCCGCGTATCGTGGAAGAGAGCAGGAACGGCTCCACCCCGAGGTCGAGCAGCCTCGTCACCGCGCTCGGGGCGTCGTTGGTGTGCAGCGTCGAAAAGACAAGGTGGCCCGTAAGCGCCGACTGGATGGCGATATCGGCCGTCTCCAGGTCGCGGACCTCGCCGATCATTATTATGTCCGGGTCCTGCCGGACGATATGCCTCAGCGTCGTCGCAAAGTTCAGCCCTATCCTGGGTTTCACCTGGATCTGGTTTATCCCCCTGATCTGGTATTCGACCGGGTCCTCGACGGTGATGATTTTCTTATCGGGGGAATTGATCCGGTCGAGCGCGCCGTAAAGAGTCGTCGTCTTGCCGCTTCCCGTCGGCCCCGTCACGAGCAGGATGCCGTTGGGCCTGTTGATGAGCATGCTGAACGAGTCGAGCACCGGCGGCGGGAAACCGAGCCGGTCGAGGTCGACCACAACCCCTTCCCTGTCCAGGATTCTCATGACCACGCTCTCCCCGTGGAGCACGGGGATTGTCGAGACGCGCAGGTCGATTTCCTTTTCATCGATCTTCATCCTGATCCGCCCGTCCTGGGGGAGCCTGCGTTCGGCGATGTTGAGCCGGGCCATGATCTTCACGCGGGAGATTATCGCCGCCTGCAGCCTTTTCGGGGCGGTTTCCATGTCGTGCAGTACCCCGTCGATCCTGTACCGGAAGCGGATATCGCTTTCGTACGGCTCGATGTGGATGTCGCTCGCCCGGCCCTCGACGGCCCTGGTGATCAGCAGGTTCACAAGATGGATGACGGGCGCCTCGGAGGCCATGTCCTTGAGGTGGCCGACGTCCTCTTCCTCCTCGTTCGCGAATTCCGCGCCCCGCTCGTCGATGTCATTAATCACCTTGTTCATGTCATGCGATTCCTGGCTGTAGTAGCGGGAGATGTAGTCGTCGATAACGGAAACGTCGCCCCTGTAGACAACGACCACAGCGTCGAAGGCGGCGCTCAGGGCGTCGACGACCCCCCGGTCGCCGGGGTCCGCCATGACGATCTTCAGGATGTTGTCCTTGAACTCGAGGGGGATGAATTTCCTGGCGCGGATATACCGCGCGGATATGCCTTCCAGGAAAGGCACTTTCGGGAGGTCCTCAGGCTTCAACAGGCAAAGGCTGTCCATTATGACCGCTTTGTATTATGTGAGTTTCCGGAAATCCCGATATCGGGTACTTACTTCTTAGTACAAAAGCTCCCGGCTTGATAATAAGGCGAAGTATTATTTTGTGGTTCTAAATGCCTTAGGCGGTCTGTCCGCCGCAGGAAACCCGCAGCGGTTATTTGTTGGCACCCGCTCCCGCCGGGGCGTTCAGGCAATGGAGAGACTAACATTTGATTGTTGTCGCCGAAGGCATAACCTGTTAAGATTCGCCAATTTTCCGGAGGCCAGAATCCAGTGCGAACGCTTTACTACGAGTGCTTTGCCGGCATCAGCGGCGACATGAACCTCGGGGCCATGCTCGACCTGGGCGTCAATCCGCAGGAACTTATTAATGAATTAAAAAAGCTCGACATCGGGCCATACGAGATAAGGATCAGGATAGAACAGCGCAAGGGGATTACCGGGACGCGCGTGGAGGTGCTCGTCCCGGAGGAAAGCCGCACGGAAGAGCGCCGTTTCCGGGACATCGTTTCCATCATCGAACAAAGCTCCCTCGCGGACAAAGTCAAGGACCTGTCCCTTAAAATTTTCCTGAAGCTCGCGGAAGCGGAGGCGAAAGTCCACGGCCATACCGTCGATGAAGTCCATTTCCATGAGGTCGGCGCCGTCGACTCTATCGTCGACATTGCAGGCGCCGCCGTCTGCCTGGATTTTCTCGGCGTGGAAAATGTCATAGCTTCGCCCGTCCAGCTCGGCGGCGGGTTCGCAAAGTGCCGGCACGGCCTTCTGCCTGTTCCCGCTCCCGCCACCGCCGAGATACTGAGAGGCATACCCGTTAAAACAGGGGCCGTGCCGTTCGAGACAACCACGCCCACCGGGGCGGCCATCCTTGCGGCAACCGCAACGGAATTCACGGACAGGCTGGAATTCACACCGGAGAAGATCGGGTACGGCGTCGGGGGCAGGGACACGGACATCCCGAATGTCCTGAGGGTGTTCCTTTTTGAAACCGCCGGGGCGGCGATCCCTGACGGCGTCGAGATGCGGGAAGCCCTCCTGATCGAATGCAACATAGACGACATGGTCCCGGAGCTGTACGATACGGTTATGGACGAGCTGTTTGAAAAAGGCGCCCGCGACGTTTTCCTCACGCCGATCATCATGAAGAAGTCCCGGCCGGCCGTAAAGATCAGCATCATCTGCGAAGACGCAGACAGGCAGGGGATCGAAGAGGCGCTCTGGCTCCGGACGACGACTTTCGGCCTGCGCGCGACGCGCATCTCAAAAGCCATGCTGAAGAGGGACTTCACTACGGTCAAAACAAAGTACGGGGAAGTGCGGATGAAGACGGCGTGGTACCGGGGAAGGAAAATCAAATCGAAACCCGAATACGAGGACTGCAAAAGGCTCGCGCGCGAAAAAGGCGTGAGCATCAGGGACATACTGGAATCACTGGAGGGAGACGGATAATGCCCGAAGAAAAAATCGGCCCCCATGCCAAGCTCAACAAACTCAAACGCATCCTCAAGGAAATGGGCAGCGTCGCCGTGGCCTTCTCCGGAGGCACCGACAGCACCTTCCTCCTGAATGTGGCGCGCGACATGCTGCGCTGCAACTCGGTTGCCGTGACGGCCCGGTCGGCCTCGTTCCCCGAACGCGAGCTGCGGCAGGCAATTGAATTTGCGAAGAAGATCGAGGCGAACCACGTGATCGTCGATTCCGAGGAGCTCGATATCGACGGCTTTTCGGATAACCCCGTCAACAGGTGCTACCTGTGCAAGAAGGAACTCTTCACCAAGATTCTTGCTTACGCCAGGGCTAACGGGTTGCGGCATGTGGCTGACGGCTCGAATGTCGACGACCTCGGAGATTTCCGGCCCGGCCTGCGGGCCATTGAAGAGCTGGGCATCAGGCGCCCGCTGATGGAGGCGGGGATGGGCAAGGAGGACATCAGGATACTCTCGCAGGAGATGGGGCTGCCGACCTGGGACAAGCCGGCCTTCGCCTGTTTGAGCTCCCGCTTTCCCTACGGCCAGAAAATAACAAGAGAGCGGCTGGCTGTTATCGGCCAACTCGAGCAATTCCTGCTGGACGCGGGATTCAGGCAGGTGCGCGTCCGCCACCACGGGGACCTCGCCAGGATCGAGGTGGCAGAAGTCGAGCGCGAAAAATTTTTTGATACCGGGTTGATGGACAGGGTCCACGAGAAATTCAGCAGCTGCGGTTTCATTTACGTGACGCTCGACCTGAAAGGATACCGGACGGGCAGCATGAACGAGCCGATCAAAAAAAGGAAAAGGAAACAGTGAGCGGCCACGGGGACGACCTGCGCGAAATCCTGGAAAAGTTCAGGGACGGCAAACTGGGGACCGAAGAGGTCCTGGACCGTATTGCCGGATTGCATTACCTGGACCTGGGCTGCGCCAAGCTCGACACGCACAGGGAAATGAGGGTCGGCTACCCGGAAGTCATCTATTGCCCGGGCAAGACGGCGGAGCAGGTGGCGACGATCGTCAGGGCCATGCTCGAACGCGGCTCCAACATCCTCGCGACCAGGGCAAGCAATGAACAGTACGAGGCCGTCCGCACATTGAGCCCCGAAGCAGTATTCAATCCGCTGGCGAAAACCATCACGGTCAGGAAGAAAGATATCGAGCCGCCTGGGACCTACATCGCCGTTGTGACCGCGGGGACGTCCGACCTGCCCGTTGCCGAAGAGGCGGCGGTCACGGCGGAGCTTTTCGGCAACCGCGTCGAGCGGGTGGTCGACGTCGGGGTGGCCGGCATCCACCGGCTCTTCGACAACATGGCCGTCATCCGCGGCGCGAGGGTTGTAATTGTTGTCGCCGGGATGGAAGGAGCCCTGCCCAGCATCGTCGGAGGCCTCGTCGACAAGCCGGTAATCGCCGTCCCGACGAGCGTCGGCTACGGCGCCAGTTTCCAGGGCCTCGCGCCCCTGCTCACCATGCTCAACAGCTGCGCGAGCGGCGTGTGCGTCGTCAACATCGACAACGGCTACGGCGCGGGGTACATGGCCAGCATGATCAACAGGTTATAAAATAACCAAGGCGAAGAATTCTGAAGCTCTTATGCACGTCCTGGAAAAACCCCTGGCCTGGTGCGGCATTGTATACGCAATTGTTTCCTGGATTCCCGTGCTGTCAAACTTGCCTGAAATACTCACCGTACCCGCGGCCCTTGTCGTGGGCATCTCGACTGAGCTCCTCATTATGATTTTTTGCATATTGATAATCAAAGATAAAAATAATTCCTGCCGGACAATTCCAGCGGTAATTATAGCGTTAATCATGATTTTCCGAATATTCACATTATTGTCTGGGCCTGAAATCCCGGCGTACGGGAAGATAATAATTCTTATTCTCACATCCCCCTGCCCAGCCCTGCCATTGATTTACCTCTGGGACAGGCGGATGGAAATCCTTTACGGATTCTAACTTGGAGCGGTGATCTGATTTGGGAGTTGTCGAATCCACAATTTTATTTTTTGCCGCCGTTGCCGGGGGGATTGTCAACGCGCTGGCGGGCGGCGGCACGCTGATCACCTTCCCAATGCTCACCGCCGTGGGCGTCCCGGCCGTGTCGGCCAACGTCACCAACACCGTGGCCCTCTGCCCCGGCTATCTGGGAGGCGCCCTGGCCCAGCTCAAAGACATGAAAGGACAGGGCGGGACGCTGCGCGTCCTTCTGCCTGTCGGGGCCCTGGGAGGGATCGCGGGAGGCGTGCTGCTCCTGAACACCGGAGAGCAGTTGTTCCGCGCCATAGTGCCGTATCTGATCTTTTTCGCGGCGGGCCTGATGGCCGTCCAGGAGCGGCTGCGCTCGCTGCTCATTCGCAGGGCCGTTCCGGCCGGGCCGCACCGGAGGAACCGGGTGGCGGCGGCCATCGGCATTGCGGCAGTTTACGGCGGATACTTCGGAGCGGGCCTGAGCGTCATAACCCTGGCCGTGCTCGGGTTGACCATTGACGAAAACCTGACGAGGCTCAACGCGGTTAAACAGATGCTCGCCTTCGTCATCAATGTATCCAGCGCGGTGTATTTCCTGTTTTCGGGGCAGGTGGTCTGGACGGCGATGCTGGTAATGGCGGCGGGATCGGTTGCGGGCGGCTTCATCGGCGGCCGCATCGCCGGCAGGATCAGCCCGCAGGCGCTGCGCTGGACTGTGGTGGCCGTGGGCGCTGCCGCCGGGATATTTTATCTCTTGTAACCCGGATGGATTCTTCCCGGCCATCTACTTGCGCGAAACCGCCCCGGAAATCCGCACGGGCAATTTGAACCGGGACTGACTGCCCTCAATCTCCAGTTTCCTTTCCAATATCGTCTTGATGTCGCCGACGATTTTGCCCAGTGCGGACCTTTCCCGGGGCACGGGCATTGAACGGTTCCTCTTTGTCAGGGACATGAATCTCAGGCCGTTGTTATCGTGAATAAGGGTGAGGCGGCCGGAATCGGATAAATACCTGTCGACCGCGCCTGTTTTGCCCTGGAAAATGCTGTATACCGGAACGCCCAGGGCCGCCGCTTCGCGGTTGATCGTCCCGCCCCCGCTTATAACCAGATCCGAATGCCAGATCAGGTTGAGGCCGTTGACGACCTTTCCGGGAATGACGAGCGTACCCGCTGCCAGCGGGACGGCCCAGCGCCGCCGGATAAACGCCGCCTGCCTGTCACTGCGGGGCAGCAGGATGATTTTTGTTTTCCTGATGTTCCTGATGAGGAATTCCATTGCAGACATGAACAGCATTTCCCCTTCGGGGTTGTGATAATGGGCCTCGGTGGCCGGCGGACGGACGGTTACAATCACCGAATCAGCCGGAAGGTCCAGTTCTTCAACAATGGCCGGGTCCGGCCGGAATGACGGGACATAAACATCTTCCTTTATACCGGGATACCTGAGGATGCGGCCGGGGTCGAAATTTACATTCGCAGCGGGGATCACCTCCGGCAGCATGAGCCAGGTCGGTTCGATCTGGGCTGAATATTCATAATCCATGATCAGCAGGGAGGGTATCCCCAGAAAATCGCAGACCATCAGCTGCGAACGTGAACCGTGGCTGATCGCCAGGTCCGGTTTCATCCTGAGCGCAGCGGGGGCCAATTGGAGAGAACGGATCACGAGCCCCGCATATTTAAGCAGGACATTTCTCCCGTAGTGGCGGCCGATCCGTTCGTACTCGATATTGTAAAGGTCGGCCAGGCCGCAGACCTGGAAACAGTCCCTGGCCGTCGCGAAAATATCGTATTTCGTTTTCAACTCGGCCATGATCGGATGGAAGAATGGCACGTGCGGCGAGTTGTCCAGATCGATCCAGATTTTCCTTCGTCCCTTGATGGGGATTATGTTCTGCATAAATATTCCCGTCCGGACAAGCGCCTTTATTTCAGCGATATCATCCCTTCCCTGATGGCGTATTTAACCAGGTCCGCAATGCTCCGGATGTCAAGTTTTGACATGAGAGATCGTCTCTGGAACTCGACGGCCTTCTGAGAGATATTGAAACAGCCGGCAATCTGCCTCGCATTTTTCCCTTCCGCCAGGAGCCGGAGTATTTCGCGCTGACGGCCGTCAAGCCGGACACGGGAGGTACTGGTTCTTTCAGCTATTATGAAGCAGTGATCTACCAGAATTCCCTATATTTCGGGGCTGAGGTAAATTATATCGGGAGTGCCGAACCTTATGGCTGCGGC
>JBDKTK010000282.1:0-27198 GCA_039680225.1 Syntrophaceae bacterium | reverse complement strand
TCATGTGGTGCTGCGGGCAGATGGAACGCGGGTTCTGGTAGACGGAATTCGCAAAGGCCACCAGGTAGCGCCGCATGTCCTCGAACCTGACCACTTCATCGACAAACCCAGTCTTGGCGCAGTAGATCGGCCTTGACTTGTCGTGGTAGTCCTTCGCCAGCTCGTTCATCTTGTCGATAACCGGCTTGAGCGATTTCCCGCTGTCCTTCTCCTTCACGAGGCGCCGCGAATAGCTGGCCGCCGCAGCCGTCTCCCCGTGCATGACGTAAATCTCCGTCGTCGGGGTGCCGAGCGTGAATGCGCAATGGTTGTTGGCCGTCGGGCCTCCCATTATATAATGCGCGGCAGCCGTACCCTTGCGCAGCACGATGAGCATCATGGGAACGCCGGTCTGCTCGATCGAGTAAATCAGTGATTGCCCCAGGCCCAGCAGCTCCGCCTTTTCGGCGATGTCGCCGACGTCGATGCCCGAGGTGTCCTGCAGCCATACTATCGGCACGCGGTCGCGCCCGCACAGGGTCACGAACTCGTTGAGTTTGATAAGGCCCTGCCGGTACAGCTTGCCCCCGATCCCGTTGTACTCGGCCGTGTATTCGGGGTATTTCCCCAGCGCGCCCTGGCGGTTGCCGATGACCCCGATCAGGTATCCGTCGATCTTTACGAGGCCCGTATAGACTTCCGGCCCAAAACCCGGCCGGAACTCCAGGTGCTCCGATCCGTCGACAAGACGCGCGAGCACGTTGTCGAAATCGTAAACGGCCCTCTGGTTCTCCGGGATGATAAAGGGCAGGTCGCCGGCGGAAAACTTCGGCTCTGCCGGCTCGGCCACCCGGAAGAAACGCGGGTTGTACGCGGGCATATCAGCCATATAATCCTTGAGCGCGTCCAGCACCTCCGTTTCCGTGTCGTAAACATGTTTAAAAAACCCGGTGCAGTCGTAATGGATTTTGGCGCTGCCGGGTGGGACTTCCTTGAAATGGCGCGTGGCGTTGATGAGCTGCTCGGCCCCTGCCTCGTCAAAGTAGCCCTTCGGGCTCATGCCGCCGACGATGCCGCCGCCGCCCACCGCAATATTGGCGTCCTTGTGGGCCAGGATGATCGTGGGGCTGATCCCCTGATAGCCGCCCCCGGCGGGGTTGGTCCCGTAGACGCCGGCCAGCACGGGCACTCCCCGGGCCTCCAGTTCGGCGTGCCGGAAAAAGCAGGTGCCGTTGCCGCGCCTGTTCGCGTAGACCTTTTCCTGCTCCGGGAGCTTGACCCCTGAGCAATTCACCAGCCAGACCAGCGGGACGTTGAGGATCTTGGCCATGTCCGTGACCCTGAGGTTGTTGTCCGCCTGGCCTGCTATCCAGGCCCCCGCCATGACCTTGTTGTCGAAACCGACAAGCACGCACCATTTGCCGCGTATCCTTGCCAGGCCGTCGATAATGCCGGTCATGCCTTCCTCGTTTTCCATGGGGTTGTACAGCGTGTGCAGCGGGTGGAACGTCCCCGGGTCGACAAGGTATTCTATCCTGTCCCAGACAGTCATCTGGCCGCGCTCCCGGACCTTCGCCGCGGGGATACCCGCATTTTTGACCCTGTCGAGTTCGGAATCGAGATTGACCAGGAACTCGTCTATTTTTGCCTTGTTCTCCTTCATCTGTTCGATCCGGGAAGGAGACAGGGCCTTGCCGAAATTGTCCATTTTCTCGAAATATTGTTTCATCAGATTCCTTTCCTGACCCTAACCTGTCAGCATGCGCCGGCTTTCTTTGCCGCAAGCCTGTCAAGCGCGACTATGAATTTGCAGACATTCGCCGATCCCTCGACCATTGAATAGGTCGGGGCGTCCCGATAATACCTGGCGACCGGGTATTCGGTCGAATAGCCGTAAGCGCCCAGAACGCGCATCGCATAATTGGAGCATTTAGTGGCCGCCTCGCCGGCCAGGTATTTCGCCATCGCGACTTCCATCGTGTTGTTCAGGTTCCCCTGGTCCTTCTGCCAGGCGGCCCTGTAGACGGCGAGCCGCGCGGCGTCGATGTCGCAGACCATCTGCGCGATCAGGTCCTGGATCATCTGGAACTGGCCGATGGGTTTGCCGAACTGCTCCCTCTCGTTGGCGTACTTCAGGACAGAATCCAGGCAGGCCTGCGCCACGCCCACGCCGCCGGCGGCGGCCTGGAGGCGCGTCCCGTTCAGGGAGCCGAAAACGATCTTGGCGCCGTCGCCCGGTTTCCCGAGGAGGTTCTCCTTGGGGACCTTTGTATTATCGAGATAGATTTCGCCCGTGGGCGATGAGCGGTTCCCCAGTTTGTCGAGGTCGGTCGTGCGGCAGCTGTTGAACTTCTTTGGCTCCAATATGAAAGCGGAAAGGCCTTTCCCGCCCTTGGACCGGTCGGTAAAGGCGTAGTAAATGATCGCGTCGGCGACGCAGGCGTTGGAGATCCATGTCTTGGACCCGTTCAGGAGCCAATGGTCGCCCTTGTCCTCGGCGGTCGATTTCATCGACATGACGTCCGAGCCGGCATTGAATTCCGTGATCGCGAAACCGCCCAGGTATTCGGCGCTGACCAGTTTGCTGATGTATTTCTTTTTTGCCGCTTCCGTTCCGTAGCGCAGGATGGTGAAGGCGCACCCCAGCCCCTGCATGTTGACCTGCACCCTTAACGAACTGGATGCCCGGGAAATCTCTTCGGTGAGGATCATTGCGGCCAGCCACCCCATGTTGTTCCCGCCGTACTCTTCCGGGATGACCGTCCCGAAAAATCCGAGTTCGCCCATGGGCCTGATCACTTCCTCGTAAGGGAAGTAATGCTCCTCGTCCCATTTGTCCGCAAACGGCGCTACTTTTTCGGCGGCGAAATCGCGCGCCATGTTCTTCAGCATTTCAAGTTCTTCAGTCAAAGCAAAATTCACGGCCCTCTCCTTTTTTAATATCGCATTATAGCAAGACTGTATCCCGGCGGCCTCAGGCCTTCTCGAAAACATAGGACAGCTGGCCGTTGGGCAATTGCGTCACGGCCGTCTTCATGTCCATGCCGATGGCCAGTTCCGTTTCCGGAACGGACTTATCGATCCGCCCGAACACCTTGTACCCGCCGAAATCCAGGACGCCGATCGTATACGGGAGGTCCTGGGTGAAGCCGGTGGGCGCGAATGTGAGCGTGCTGAAACTCAGGAGCTTGCCGCTGCCCTTCACCTCGAACCATTCCATGTCGCTGTCCAGGGATTTGCAGCAATCGGCCCGGGGCGGGAAATAATTCACCCCGCACTTTTTGCATTTTGTCCCCATCAGCTTGCCGCCTTCGAGGTGGCCGATAAAATCGTTGATGCGTGAGATGCCCGTGAAACTTACAGTCCCGAATTTGCTGAACCTTGTGTCTGTTTCTTTTTTCGCCATGGCTAACCTCTCTCCAATACGGTCACGTTCGCATAAAGGCCCACTCCGCCCACGTTGTGGACGAGCCCGATCGTCGGTTTCTCAACCTGCATTTCCCCGGCTTCCTCCCTGAGCTGCAGGACGATGGTCCGGATCTGGGAGCCGCCCGTGGCCCCGATCGGGTGGCCTTTCGAAAGGAGGCCGCCGTCGACGTTCACGGGTATCTTTCCATTCTTGTATGTCTCCTTCGCGCGGATCAGGGCCGCCCCTTCCCCGGGCTTCGCGAAACCGAGGCTCTCGTATGCCATCATTTCGGCGATGGTGAAACAGTCGTGCACCTCGGCCACATCCACGTGGTCCGGCGTGATCCCGGCCATCTTGTATGCCTGCCTTGCCGCCTCCGTTGCGGCGGGGAGCCCATGGAAGATTTCCCGGCCCGCCATGTTGACCGACGCCGAGGCCGATCCGAGGCCCGTGATCCAGATGGGCTTCTTCGAAAACTCTTTCGCCTTCTTTTCGTTCGCGATGATCACGCATGAGCTGCCGTCGGCGTTGCTGCAGCAATCCGCGACCCGCAGCGGGCTCGACAGGATGTTGTTCATGGGGTTGGCGGCGTCCTTGAACACCTCGGGCGCCATCGGCTTGCGCAGCATCGCCTTTTCGTTAAGCGCGCCGTACGTTGAAGCCTTGAGCCTGATCAGCGCCAGGTCGTCCGGGGTCGTGCCGTATTTGGCCATGTGGCCGCGGGCGAACATGGCGTAATAGGCGGGCATCATCGTACCGAACGGGGATTCCCACTGGATGTCGGCCCCGCGGCCCATCCTCTCCTGGGACTCCGCCGCGCTGATCTCGGACATTTTCTGGAAGCCGAACACGGCGACGATGTCGTGCAGCCCCGAGGCCACAAGCGAGTATGCCAGCCGCACGCCCGTGGTGCTTGAAGAGCAGAGGGATTCCGCGTAAAAGGTCGGCTGCGGGTTCAACCCCAGGTATTCCGCAAAGACCCCGGAGGGAGACCTCTGCTTGTCGTACTCGGGCGCCGAACAGACTATCGTGGCGCCGACGTCTTCATTGGTAATGTTCGCATCCTGCATGGCCTCCCTGAAGCTCTCGAATACCATCTCCCGGATGGAGCCGTCGTATGCGCGGACGAATTTGGTTTGCCCGACTCCGATTATCGCTACCTTGCTCATAATTCCTCCTTGTGAAATTTACCGGCCTTTGTATTTAGGTTGTCTCTTTTCCAGGAATGCATGCATGCCTTCTTTCTGGTCCTCGCTGGAGAAGGCTATGGAGAAACAGATATTTTCGATGGCCCTGCCGGCCTGCAGGCTGCTGCCGGCCGCGTTCTGCACCGCGTACTTGGCAAGCGCCAGCGCGACCGGGCTGTGCTTCGCCATGGCGCGCGCCGTCTTCAGCGCCTCTTCCATGAGCTGCCCGTCGGGCACTACTTTGTTCACGAGATTGATCTCCCGGGCTTCCTGCGCGGAAATCATCGCGCCCGTGAGCACCAGTTCCATGGCCTTGCCCAGGCCCACAAGCCTGGCCAGCCTGACGGTGCCCCCGCCCCCGGGGATGATGCCGATATTGATCTCGGCCTGGCCGAACCGGGCGCTCTCTGCGGCGATCCGGACGTCGCAGGCCATCGCCAGCTCGCAGCCCCCGCCGAGGCAGAAGCCCGCGACCGCGGCGATGACGGGTTTCTTCAACTGTTCCATCTTGAAGCTCAGGTCCCACAGGGAGGCCCTGCGGAACTGCTCGAGGGCGCTCTTCTCGACCATGGCCGCAATGTCCGCCCCCGCGGCGAACACCTGCGGGCCGCCGGTAAGCACTATGGCCCGGACATCCGCATCCGCCTCAAGCCCGGACATGAGCGAGTAAAGCTCGTCTCTCATCTGCGGGTTTATCGCGTTGCGCACTTCCGGCCTGTTCAGAGTGACGAGCCCGATGCGCCCGTCATCAATCTTGTCGAGAATGACAGTGGAAAGGCCCATTGCGGCATCCGTGTAGATTGTTCGTGAAAACCTAGAACTTGATATCCGTCCTCGGCTTCTTGTCCCCGGAAGAATAGTCGTACCAGCCCTTCCCGGTCTTCCTGCCGAGGTCCCCGCTCCTGACGAGCTGTTCGAGGATCATGTTGGGGCGCCACTTGAGGTCCTTGTAACCGTCGTAAAGGCCCCGGAGGACTTCCAGCCCGATGTCCAGCCCCACCATGTCCGCAACCTCGAACGGTCCCATGGGATGGCCCAGGGCGAGCTTGGTGGCCTTGTCTATATCTTCAACGCTGGCCACGCCTTCCATCAGGCAGTTGTACGCCTCGTTGCGCAGGGCCTGGTTGATCCGGTTCACAAGGAACCCGGGGACGTCCTTCACGAGGACGGTGTCCTTCTTGAGCGAATGGATGAAGTCCTGAGCGGTCTGCACGGTTTCAGGAGAAGTCTTGAAACCCTTGACGATTTCGACAAGCCGCATCGCCGGCACCGGGTTGAAGAAATGGATACCGATGAACCTGTCGGGGCGCTTGACTGTAGTTGCGAGCCTGGTAATCGGGATCGAAGACGTATTGCTGGCAAAAATTACTTCCGGCCGGCAGATGCCGTCCAGTTTTTGAAAGGCCTCCTGTTTCGATTCGAAGACCTCGGCTATCGATTCAATCACGAGGTCCACGCCGGCGGCGTCGTTCCAGTCGGTCGTGAGCTTGATGCGCCCAAGGATGCCGCTCTTTTCATCCGCCTTTATTTTTTCTTTTTTGATCAGGCTGTCCAGGCCCTTGTTGATGAGCTGCATGCCGCGTTCCATGTTCCGATGGAGTTTCATATAAACGGTGTAACCCGCCTGGGCGGCCACCTGGACTATCCCGGCTCCCATTGTCCCGGACCCGACTACCATGACTTTCTTCACTTCCATCTGTCACCTCCTGAAAGTTGCGCCGTTTCCCTTGTGTTTTTGCAAAAGCCGAGCCATGTCCACTTGCCCGGAAATCCAGGCTTTTCCTGATGTTCCGCACCCTTTTTGTACAACATTTGCTACGCGCCCCATCCCGGGGATCAGGGGCATTTATTCTGAATTCAACCGTATTCCGGCGCTGTGTCCGCCGGGAAATACATGTAGTAAATTCACGTCTGTTTCGGGGAGTTCCCGGGCGGATACTTGCGTACCGGACAGTGTTACCCGGTTCACGGGTCCTGTGATGCCAAATCCGTGCCGGCTGCATCAAAATCGCTTCCCGGCGGAGGCATCCCTTGAAATGCCGGTTACGAATACATGGCGTCGTAATACCGATCTGCAGGCTTGGCGAAGCGGGGCATGAGAGCGGGGGGATTCCCCGGGACCCTGACGGTCCCGGGGAATGAGACTGTCAGGCTAAATTAGGGAAGTCCTTCTTGGCCCTTTCCTTGATAATATAATGGAGCTTCTTCCCCGCTGGGTTGAAGGGAAGTTCTTTTACGTCAACGAATTTATAGAATTTCGGCCTCTGGTACCTCGCCAGCCGCGGATGGTTCTTGCAGAATTCATCCAGGTCCTTCTCCGTGAGGTTGGCGTCCTTGAGGGCCACGTAGGCGACGATCGTCTCTCCCCACTGCTTGCTGGGAGCGCCCGTCACAAACGTGTCGATCACGCCGGGGTGGTCTTTCAGGGCGTCTTCGACGACAACGGGATGCACGTTTTCCGCGCCCGTTATTATCATGTCGTCCATCCTGCCCCTGATCGTGATATAGCTATCCTTGTCCCAGACCGCCGTGTCGCCCGGGAGCTGCCAGCCCCTGTATAATAACCCTTTGGCCTCGTCTTCGGGCCTGTTGAGGTAGCCGTAGCAGCCGTGCATGGTCCGCAGGGCAATTTCGCCTTCCGTGACGCCGTCCTTGGGGCAGTCATCTTCCGGGTTGTTCGGGTCGCCGCGGCGGCCGAGGTCTATCCTGACCACTTTGATCATGTCCTCGGTGATCGCCAACCCGATCGTGCCCGCCTTTTCCGGCAGTTCCCACGGTTTCAGCATCGTGACCCAGTGCTGGTCGGCGGTGCCGTAGCCGTTGTAAACCCCGGGGCAGAGTATCTTCATGCACCTGAGGCAGGACTCCTTGTCAAGCGGAGAGCCCATCGAGACAAGCGCCCGCAGGCTGCTGACGTCCCTCGGTTTCTTCTCCTGGGCCTGGCACATCCTCTCGTAAATAACAGGAGCGCTCACCATGTGGCTGACCTTGTGGTTCTGAATGTGGTCGAGCGCCAGGTTCTCGTCGAAAGCCTTCATGATGACGACCGCGCCGCCCGCATGGAGCACGGGGAGGACCCCGGTCGTGTTGCCGCCCCGGTGGAACAGGGGGTTCGTGGCAAGGCTGACGCTGGTGAAATCGATCTTGTGAAGGCCGGCATTCATCATGTTGTCGAAGAATATAATGCCGTGGTTAAGGCAGAAGCCCTTGGGCAACCCCGTGGTCCCCGAAGTATAGAGAAAAAGGAGGGGATCGGTCCAGACCACGTCCTTCTCCGTCGGGGGCGCCGCTTTTGATTTCCCTTTGATGAAATCGTCAAACCTGACGTGTCCCGGAGGCAGATCCCCGGCGCCGCACATAACGGCAAGCTTGGGTTTTATCTTGGCGAGATTTATCGCTTTCAAAGCCATGTCTTTAAAGGCGGCGTCGTAAACGAACACCACCACTTCGCTGTCGTCCATGAGTCTGGAAACCTGGCCCTCGGGAAGCATGAAGTTCATCGACGGGAACTTGCACCTGGCCTTGGCGCAGCCGAGATACAGGATGAACCACTCGTAAGTGTTGAAAAGGTCTCCCATGACGGAATCGTACGTGGTCGCTCCCAGGTCGAGCAACGCGTTCGCGAACTGGTTTGCTTCCTCATCCCATTGTTTGAAAGTCAGGGTCTTGTTTCTGAAGTGATCGATGATGGCGACCTTGTCGGGCCATTTCTGGACATTCCGGTATACCTGCCTGGTTACAGTGTACTCTTTTTCCCACACCTCTTTGAAAATAGAATAATCGACTGCTTTACCCATTTGTTTCTCCTCCTTTTTTACGAGAAAACTATGAGCTTACCTCCCCCCTTTTTTGACAATACCGGTCAAAACAATTTTACTCCGTCCACCTCCTTTCCTTATCAAACGGATTTTATTTATTGCGATAGTTATAAGGCAGATAATCCTTGCCGAACAGTTCCCTCATGGCTACAAGTTTGGAGACTTGGGAGGTGCCGTCCGCGACCTCGATGGCCAGGACGTCCCTCAACCGCTGTTCAAATGGAAATTCGTTTGTGTAACCGGGGTGGCCGTGAAGGACCAGACAGTCGCGGATTGCATTGGTGGAAAATCGGGGGGCCATCCATTTGACCATCCCCGCGATCTTGGTGCTTGATTTCCCCTGGTCCCTGAGCCACAGGCCCTTGTAGCAGAGCAGGCGCACTGCTTCCAAGAGGCTTATATGTTCGACGATAGGAAAAGAAACGCCTTCGAATGTTGCGATTGGACGACCGAATGCGACCCGTTGCTTGGCGTACTCGATTGTTTCCTCAAGTGATACCATAGCCGGGGCTATTGCTTCAAGCGCTAAAAGTATCCGGCTGATATCGAAGCCCTCCATCCCGTACACGAAGCCCTTGCCTTCCTGGCCTATCAGGAATTCTTCCGGGATCTCGACGTCGTCCATGAAGATGGACCCGCGGGCGACGCACCTGACGCCCATGTCTTCGTATGACTGGAGTGTCACGCCCGGATGGTTGGTCGGGACGATGAAACAGCTCACGCCCCGCGCTCCGGCAGCCGGGTTCGTCTTGGCAAAAACAAGCGCAAAGTCGGCGTCCATCATGGCGGTGATCCCCGCCTTCTCGCCGTTCAAAATATAGGAAGTCCCGTTCTTCACCGCCGAGGCCTTCATCGCCACCGCGTCGGTGCCCGAACCCGGCTCGGTTATCGCGAATGCCGGGACCTTGTCGCCGGCCATGAACGGTTTGAGGAATTCCTCCCTGATGCGGCCGTTGCCCTGGCACATGATCTCCGCGAGCAGATGGCTGACGACAAACGCGGACATGGTCAGGCAGCAGTCGCCCCGGGAGACTTCCTCGCAGACCATGCCCTCGGTCACGTACGGGGCGCCCATGCCGCCCTTGTCCGGCGGGACCGCTATGCCGATCAACCCGAGCTCGCCGATTTTCTTGTGCAGGTGCCGCGGGTATTTCTTCTCCCTGTCCCATTGCGTGTAATAAGGTGCGATCTCCTTGGCCGTGAAGCGCCTGACCATGTCGCGCAGGGCGATCTGATCATTCGTGAATTCAAAATCCATTGTTTCCTCCTCTTGGGTTTCGCCCCGGGGGCCGTTTAAACCATGTTGAGCCCGCCGCTGACGCTCAGCACCTGGCCCGTGATGTAGCACGATTTGTCGGAGGCCAGGAAAGCCACTGCCGCCGCGATGTCCTCGGGTTGGGCCAGCCTTCTGAGCGGGATCGCTTTCTTCAGGCCTTCGGCAATTGCAGGGTTGTCCCCGGCCACGGCCGCAAAGAGCGGGGTCTCCGTCGGGCCCGGTGAAACGCAGTTGATGGTTATGCCGTACCGGGCCACTTCCCGGGCCACGGTCTTGGAGAAGGCTATAACTCCGCCCTTCGCGCCGGAGTATACGGCCTCGCCGCTCGAACCGACCCGGCCTGCATCAGACGCGATGCTGACGATCCTGCCGCCCTTGCGTTCGATCATGTGCGGCAAGATGGACTTGAAGCAGTTGATCGGCCCCTTGAAATTGATCGCGATGACCTTGTCCCACGTGGCCGGCTCGCTCTGGATGAAGAGTTCCATCTTGTCCCAGCCGACGTTGTTGACCAGGACGTCGACCCCGCCGAACGCGGCAATGGCGCTCTTCACCATGGCCCCGCACTGGGCAAGGTCGGTCACGTCCACTTTCACGTCTATGGCCTGGCCCCCTTTAGCCCTGATTTCCTCGCTGACCTTCTTCGCCGTTTCGGGATTCAAATCGGCGACGCACACCCTGGCCCCTTCGCCCGCCAATTCAAGGGCGATGGCCCTTCCGATGCCCTGGCCGCCCCCCGTCACGATTGCCGCCTTGTCTTTCAGTTTCATTTCGTTCTCCTTTTGATCTTTATGGATTGGGAGCCGCCGGCCCCGCTGCATTGCTTACTTGATGAAAGACCCCGTATCGGTCAGCTCAATCAGCAGGCCCCTGGCGCTCTTCGGATGGATAAAGGCCACGCGGTCGGGTCCCTCGTACATTTTGCCGATTATCTTGACCCCCTTGCTTTCCAGGGCCTCCACGAGCTTCTCGAGGTTTTCGCAGAACACCGAAACATGGTGCAGCCCGCCTTTGGAATCCTTCATGAACTTGCCGATGGCCCCGTCCGGCCCGGTCGGCTGCATGAGTTCGAAGTTCGTCCCCTTGATGCTGACGATCGACGAGATCTGCTGCAGCTCGGGGTACTCGGTGCGTTTGAGCTCTTCCGCGCCGAAGTAATCTTTCATGATGCCCAGTATGTCGTCGATTTTTTCGACGGCTATCCCGATATGATCAATTCCCTTAATCATGGTTCCGCTCCTTTTTGTGATGATGAAACGCAATTACCGGCATGGCGCAGGCGCGAGCGCACGATTCGCTCAACGAATCATTCCGCAGGGCGGCCCGGATCAGACTTCCGATAAGTTGACGCGCCATTCCTTCAGGTTGATCCCCACCCTCTCCATTTCCTCGCCGAGGATCCTGATCGGGTTCTTGCAGAACATCCCTTCCAGTACGCCTTCCCGGTAATCAAGCTGCAGGTGCCGCCAGAGGATGCCGTCGAGCGGGAAGAGGTTGAATTCCGAGCCGAACATGTACTTGTCGCGCTGCCGCCGGTTGAGCTCGTAGAAAGTCTTGGGGGCGTTTTCCTCTATGTAATCCGGCTGTATCCCGGAGAGTTCCCTGAATATGTTCCCCTTGTGGCGGCAAAGCAGGACCGCATCCTCGTCCCTGCCGTCCGAGCAGTGCAGCATGATGATCTTGAGCCGGGGGAAGTCCGAGGAGATGTCGTCGATATCGGGGATAAGCTGCATCGTGTATTTGATCTTCATCCCCATTGCGCCCGGCGCGCCGCTGGCAAGACCGGTGAATCCGGTGTGCAGCTGGATCGGCATGCCGAGTTCCTGGCAAAGGTCCCACAGCGGATAGAATTGCTTGTCGTTGACATGGAAGGCCTGCCCGACCTGCTGGAACTTGAGGCCGATGAGCTTGAGCTCCTTGCAGCAGCGCATGGTTTCTTCGAGCGCCTTCCAGCCCTTCCACGGGTCGACTGAGCCCCAGCCCGTGATGACGGTATCAGGGTATTTGTCGCGCATGGCGGCGATATCGTCGTTGGTGTTGCCGCGGTAAGTCGGATCGCCGGGGGCCATCGTTGTTTCCGCATCCCACCCGCAGGGCATGACCGCCACGCCCAGCTCGCGGAAAGGCTGGACCCATTCGTCTTCGGTCGGCGCCATTTCCGTTATCTTTTCAGGCGTGATGTCCATGCGCTTGTAGAGATATTTCTCCAGGTGCACACGGAACTTTCCCAGGCTGCGCCAGCCGACTTTTGTGTAGGGATGCGTGTGGATGTCGATTATCCTGGGCATGCCTTTCCTTTTCGCAAGGATCATCTCTTTGATCTCCGGATCAACATGATGAAGCGGCTTCTTTACGAGCGCTTTCTCAAGCCGCCTCTTCTGTTCAGGGTCCATCTCCAGCGTGCCGTAGAGTTTTTTCTCAGCCATTTTCAGCCTCCTTGAATTCTTTTATTGCCGTTCATGCCTATTGCCGTCAGGAGATAACCCCTAGGCGTTGAGTTCCTTGAGTTTCTTGATAAGCCCGGGCACAACCGCCTTGTAATCGGCCACTATCCCCAGGTCCGATATCTTGAACATGTTGGCGTCGGGGTCCCTGTTGATTGTGACAATCTTTTTTGAACTCAGTATCCCGGTGATATGCTGGGCCGCCCCGGATATTCCGATGGCGATATAGAGCTGCGGACTGACGATTTTCCCCGTCTGCCCGATTTCCATGCTGAGCGGCACCCAGTTTTCATCGACCGGGACCCGCGTCGCTCCCACGACTCCCCCCAGCGCATCGGCGAGTTCCTTAATCATGTTGAAACCGTCGGGGCCCCCGAGGCCGCCGCCTCCCGCCACGATTATCTTTGCGTCTTCAAGCCTGGCCCCGGAAGTTTCCTGCTTCCTGAATTCCAGCAGCCTGACCTTCATGCCCGCAGGGTCTATCTCTTCCCTGAGGACGACCATCTCACCCCGGGCCTTTTTTTCGGCGCCGGAAACCGGCATCGATTTCGGCCTGATAGTATTTACCTGGAGGCGGCCTTCCGGGGATGAATGTACTGCCATTGCCTTTCCGCCGTATGCGGGCCTGGTCTGGATGAATGCCTTTTTCTCCGGGTCATATTTCACCTCGACGCAGTCCATGCACAAACCGGCATCCAGCCTCGCCGCCAGACGCGGGGCGAGGTCGCGCCCGAGGTCCGATTGTTCCAGCAGGCACAGGGCATAACCCTGCTTCCGGCAGAGGTCGGCAGCCAGAGAAGTGCAGGCATCGCTGTTGTACTCATTGAAGGCCGCGGCCGCCGCGACATAAACCTTGTCCGCCCCGTTGCCGATTCCCGAGTGAATGCCGCCGGACCCCTCTCCGAACAGCAGCAGGTGGACTTCGCCCCCCGCGGACCCCGCCAGTTGCCCGGCCCCGGAGAGCATCTCCAGCGTTGTGGATGATAATTTGTCCCTGTCAAGTTCGCCTATGACGAGAATATTTTTTTGATCGGCCATTTTTTACCTCACGGTCTTATCGCTATTATTTTTTCGGCCAGCTTCGCCACAGCCTCGTCCGGGTCCTTGCCGGCCACCATCTCGCAAGTGCGCTGGTACACCGGCACGTACAGCTTCAGGAGGCTGTTCCTGACGGCCGCCGGGCCGGTCTTCGCGGCGTCCGCATTGATATCGGCCGCTTTCCACCTGGCGATCTGCTTTTTGGCGGCAGTGATTATGCCCCATCCCGAAGGTATCCTTGCCTGGCCCATTTCATTGCTGAGGGTGACCAGGGCCGGCAGGCCGCATTCGTACACTTCGGAGCCGTTCATCACGATGCGCTCGGCCCTCAGCTCTGGCTTCTGGCCGTTATCGGTTATTTCAATCGACTTGGCCCGTGTGATGACGGGGATCCCCAGGTACTCGGCCATGGCCGATCCGACTATGCCGGAATCCCAGTCCGCCGCCTGCCTGCCGCAAAGCACCAGGTCGAATGCCCCGATTTTCTTCACCGCCTGGACAAGGGCGTATGCCGTCCCGAAACCGTCAGACGCGGCGAACGCGCCGTCGTCAAGGATGGCCGCGTCGTCGGCCCCCATGGCCAGGGCCTTCCGGACCGCTTCCTCGGCGTTCACTGTCCCCAGAGTGATAACTGTAATTTTTCCGCCTTTGGCCTCCTTGATCCTGACTGCGGCCTCCACGGCCAGCAGGTCGTAAGGGTTGACGACGAGCGGCATGCCTTCCGGGGGCACCACCTTGTTGTTTTTGCCGTCCACGGCGAACTTCGCCGGCGGCAGGTCGGGATCAAGAACAGGCTTGATGCAAACTATGATTTCCATATCTCCTCCTTAACCGTACTGGTAACAAATGCCGAAACCGCCGCGGGGGTTCACCCAGTTGATCGCGTCCTTGTCGCACGAGAACCTGCAGCTGCCGCATTCCAGGCACCCCTCATAGGAGAAGGTAATATGCCCGTCGCGCAGGTTGTAGCACTGGGCCGGGCAGGCAAAGCGGCACTGCTTCGGCCCGCAGGACTCGCACAGCGCTTCGTCCACGCGGATGTGGACCTCGCGGTCTATCTCAAACTTGTTCAGGGCCAGCTTGTCTTCAACTTTCACAGCGCTTTCCTCGCTTTCATCGAGTCGGAAATGACCTGCCAGATCGTCACGTTGTCCTTCAGGGAGCCCTTCAGGTTGTCGAAGGTCTTCGTCCGCGGTTTCCCGTCGGAGGTGAACAGCCTGTGCATGACGGAGCAGGCAAGCTCCGGATAGGCGTTGTAGATCCTCTCGTTCTCCAGGAAATGCGGCGCATTGCGGAACATCTCGAGGTCCTGCAGGACAAAGCGGGACTTGAGTTTTTCCCCGTAAGCGGAAAGCGCCGCCGCGGAGAAATCGCCCGCCTGCTTCGCCCCGATTGCCGTCTCGGCTGCTGCCGCGCCCGCGGCCATGGCAAAATTGGCGCCTTCCAGGATGAGGCCTGTGCCCAGGACCATTGCGGCCGCATCACCGGCGACCATTATCCCATCGGCGTAAAGGCGCGGCATCATCTTCAGCCCTGAAACGGGAATCAGGTGTGCCGAGTATTCGAGAAGCTCCCCGTCCCTGACGAGGTTGCGGATGAAGGGGTGGGCCTTGAAGTCCTCCAGCAGGTCCGCCGCGTTTATTTCTTTTTGCAGCAGCGCGCTGAGCTGGACGACCACCCCGACCGAGATGCTGTCCTTGTTTGTGTAGATGAAACCGCCGCCCGGAAGTCCCCTGGTGCAGGCGCCCACGAATTCCATGGCGACGCCTTCATTGGCCCGCAGGTTGAACCTGTCTTCGATCACGGATTGCGGCAGGCGGATGACTTCCTTGACCCCCTGCTTGAGGTCGGCGGCGGCGAAATCGCCGCGGAGGCCCGCCTTCTTCGCCAGCAGCGAGTTGGCGCCGTCGGCCAGGATGACAATGTTTGACGGGAATTCCTCCCCGCCCACCTTGACCCCGGCGATTGCGCCCTTTTCATAAACGAACCCGTCCGCCTCAAGGCTGGTGGCAATGATCGCCCCCGCCTGCTCCACCTTCCGCGCCATCCACTGGTCGAACCTGGCGCGCAGCGTTATGAACCCCGGGTATGTTGAACCTTCCCCGTCGTGGCCGCTGCGGAAATCCACGGTCAGGCAGTCGTCTTTTGTCATGAATGATATGGCGTGACGGCTGATGTATCTCTCGACCGGCGCTTCCTTGCGGAAGTCCGGGAATATCTCGTCCATCACGGGGCCGAAGAAAGCCCCGCCCCACATGTTCTTGGCGCCTGCGTATTTGCCTCTTTCAATGACGAGCACATTGAGTCCGCCCCTCGCCATCACCACGGCGGCGGCGCAGCCCGCGGGCCCGGCGCCGATAACTATCGCATCAAATTTTTCCATCTGTTCCCCTGTCGCTGACAGAAATTCTTCCGGGCGCGTTTACCTGGATACGGAATCGATCCCCAGTTCCAGCCTGCCCAGGATAAGTTTATGGACATGCGCCGTGCCGCCGTAAATGATCGGCGCCATGCAGTCGCGGTACAGTCTTTCCAGGGGATATTCGTCGCTCAGCCCGTAGGAGCCGTGCAGTTCCACTGCGGCTTTCGCGCACCTGTGCAGCGCTTCCATGTTGTGGTACTTGGCGATGGACGTCTCCCGCGCAACGTTCATGCCCTTGTCTTTCATGTAGCCAAGCCGGAAAGCTATCCATCGCGAAGCCTCGAGGTCCATGACCATGTCCGCTATCTTCTCCTGCACGAGCTGGAAGCTGCCGATGGGTTTTTTGAACTGCTGCCTGTCCTTGCAATAGTTCACGCTGTGGTCGAGGCAGGCGTTGATTGCGCCGACCGCGGCGCAGGCGATCCCGTAGCGCGTATGCTCCACGTTCGAGAAGGCCGCCCTCATGCCGAACCCGCCGACCTGGTTGGACCTGGGGACGCGGCAGTCGCGGAAAAAGAGCATGCCGTGGTCGTGGTGGCGGAAGGCCATCTTGTTTTCTATCGGGGCCCTGGTGAACCCGGGCGTGCCCCAGTCGACTATGATGACGGCGAACCCCTTGGACCCCTTACTCTTATCGGTCTGGCAAACGACCATGGCAAAGTTTGCGATGTTGGCGTTGGTGATCCAGGTCTTGTTGCCGTTGATGACATAATCATCGCCGTCGGCTGTCGCGGTGGTCTCGATGGCAGTCGCATCCGATCCGGCATTCGGCTCCACCGTGGCGAAGCAATGTGTAAGGACTCCCTGCACCATTCCGGGCAGGTATTTCTTTTTCTGTTCGTCCGTGCCGTTCTGGAGAATGGGAAGGATGCCGAGAGAGGTCCGGGAGCAGGAACCCATCCCGAGGGAGAAATCGTAATAGGCCAGCTGCTCGGTCACGAGCCCCAGCGTCATCCAGTCCAGGTCCAGCCCGCCGTATTCCGGCGGCGCCTTGATCCCCAGGAGCCCCTGCGCGCCGAGTTTTTTGAATACATCATGGGGCATCTTGCATTGCCTGTCCCACTCCTTCACATAAGGCTGGACCTCGCGGATTGCGAATTCCCTGGCCATTTCCTTGAACATTGCCTGTTCGGTGGTAAGCTCGAGATCCATCAATGACTCTCCTTTCATCTACAGTGCTGATTTATGTGATCTGAAATGCTTGCTTGAGAAGTGCCACGTATGAATGGAAAAATTGCAAAAGATAAGCCAGAATCCCGGCGCTTCATAATTGCTTGTTAATATTAAAGAATTGAATGCTTACGGGATCGTCTTGCAGAAATCATATTATTTCGGGAGATTTTTGTAGCAAAGACTGTACAAACTTCAGGGGTGGTTTTATAGGATGGCTTGTTATTGGTAAGGGAAAACGCCAATGACGCTGCCTTACTGCATGTCGCGGTACAGCTACATTAAACGGCAATTTTACAGCGTTTGATTTTCCGGCAGAGGGTCGTCCGGGAAGATTGCGGCCGCGATGCAGCGCCGCCCCCGGCCGGGCAGCGTGCGGGAGCTGAAGAACGTCATCGGGCGGGCCATGACCATTGCCGGGGGTCCGGAGATCCTCCTCATCATGCGCCGCCGGGCATTGCGGAGTTTGGGCCGGCTTAATAAAAGCGGCGCGGATTCATTCCCGAGGCGAGCCGTCTATTTTTTTTCCGGTCCCGGCGCAACTAACCGGGGCATGGCCCAACCCGCTTTTACGATACCAGGAAAGTCTCTTCAGGGCATCTCAATAAATCGGAATCCGCGTTTTTGATAATTTCAGTCAGGCTGAACGCATGGGGGACAACGTGGTTGAGATAGTACCTGGCCCCGGCCACTTTTCCCGCATAGAAAGCCCTGTCTTCGGCCCCGGGGGCCTGCTCGAGCTTTCGACCGGCAATCAGGGCCTGCTCCAGGAGGCACTGGGCGACCTGCGCCTGGGCGCAGACGAACAGGGCGTTGACGGCGTACAGGGGTATGAGGCTTTTTTTATTCGCCAGATCCGCATACCACGAATCATAAAGGTTTTTGATTTCCGCAACGCATCCGTAGAGCCGGGCCAGCGAGTCTATTTCTTTTGCGAAATCCTGGTTCCCCCTGTTCGTCCGGATAAATTCATTTATTGAGCGCATCCAGTTAAGGAACGGCTTGCCGTTTTTCATCCTCATTTTCCGTCCCACGAGGTCGTTGGCGTGCATGAACGACGTGCCTTCCCAGATCGTCAATACTTTCGAATCCCGCATGTATTGCTCAACGGGATAATCGCACGTGTAGCCGGCGCCTCCGAATACCTGCATTGCTTCGGCAATCAGCTTCAGGCTCGTCTCGCTGGAATAGCATTTGACCAGCGGGGTTATGATCTCGGCGAACTCTCCGCAGGCCGCGGCCTTTTCCCTGTCGTCCGAATTGGCCTGGATGTCCAGGCAGAAGAAGCCCTTGAAGATCATGGCCCTGAGCCCTTCGATGTGCGCCTTCATGTCCAGGAGCATCCTCCTGACATCTTCGTGCCGGATGATCGGGACGCGCTCGCCGTCGCGCGACGCGAAAGGGCGGCCCTGGACCCGCTCCGCCGCG
Organism: Syntrophaceae bacterium; assembly: GCA_039680225.1. Classification (GTDB taxonomy): domain Bacteria; phylum Desulfobacterota; class Syntrophia; order Syntrophales; family UBA4778; genus JBDKTK01. The sequence continues at coordinate 9,027 of JBDKTK010000282.1, read as the reverse complement.
TACTGGGAAGCATAATAAAACGAGGCGGCAGCCTGGGAGTTGGCGTTATGCCCCGTCCCGATCCGCGACTCGTTCATCATGTGGAACATCATGGCCAGCCCTTTGGACGAACCTTCCGCATCCGGCAGGGGGCCGAGCCTGATGCCCCTGCACGCATCGTTGTCTCCGAAGCTCAGGAGGGCCGTCGCCTGCGCCTTCAGCCCCATCTTGTGCTCAAGTCCCACTGTGACCACATCGTTTCTTTCGCCCAGCGACCCGTCCTGGTTGACCCAGACGGCCGGGACTATATACAGGCCCAGGCCCGGAGACCCCTTGGCGCCTCCTTCCGGCCGCGCCAGGAGCATGTGGATCGTATTGTCGCAAATACCGGCGTCGCCGCCGGTGATGAACATCTTGGTGCCTTTGATTTTATATACCCGCGGGTCTTCCGTGGGAAAGGCCCGGCTCGCAACTTCCCCCACGTCGGAACCGACGCCGGGCTCGGTCAGGCACATCGTACCCTGCCATTCTCCGCTGAGCATTTTCGGCAGGAAGCGGGCCCTGTCTTCTTCGGTCCCGAAGCGGATCAGGAGATTGGCGGCCCCGCTGGTCAATTTCAGATAGGAGGCCAGGGAGGGACAGGCTGCCAGGGTCATCTCATAAATGGCCTTGAACATTATCAGCGGCATCCCGCCGTCGAGCCCGATGCATTCGCTGCTCGACCCCCATCCGTTCTGCTGCAGGAACCGGAAGGCCTCGCGGTACCCCGGCGCGGGCAGGACCTTTCCGTCCACGAGCCTCGCCCCGATCCTGTCGCCCTCTTTATTGATCGGGTTGACGACTTCCCGCGCGACCTTATAGGCCTCGTTCAGGAACATGTCTATATCGTCTACGCTGTAGTTCTCCCTGAACCGTTTGCAGGACAATACGTCGCCGGTCGGAAGCCACTCCTTGATGATGAATTTCAAATCCCGCAGATCGTATTTAAATTCCATTTATCTTTCCCCATTAATTTAGAGCGGTATATTCCCATGCTTGCGGGATATCTTCTCCTGGGGCTTGTTCCAGAGCATTTTCAGGGCGCGGTAGAAATGGGCCCGCGTGTCCCGGGGCTTAATCAGGAAGTCGATGATCATCTTGCCGGCGTACAGGTAAGGCGAATTGAACTTGTCGCGGTACTCCACTATCTTTTCCATCTTCACCTCTTCCCTGTTGGCGGCCGCCTGGAGTTCCTTGCGGTACAGAATCTCCACGGCGCCTTCCGCGCCCATGATGGCCATTTCGGCCGTGGGCCAGGCGAACGCCAGGTCCGCCCCCATGGTCTTCGATCCCATCGCCGCCCAGGACCCCCCGTATGCCTTCCGGACAACGAGCAGCAGTTTCGGGACTTCGGCCTCAACGTAGCCGTAGAGCATTTTCGCGCCGTGCCTGATGATCCCCTTGTTCTCTTCCTTCACCCCGGGAAGGTAGCCGGGGACGTCGGCAATTGTTATTATCGGGATATTGAAACAGTCGCAGAACCGGTAGAAGCGCGCCGCCTTGTCGGACGCGTCGCTGTCGATTGCGCCGGCCAGGACCAGAGACTGGTTGGCGACCACGCCCGCCGCATACCCGCCGATCCGGATGAAACCGGTCACCATGTTGCGGGCGAAGCGGGGCTTCACTTCGAAGAAATCGCCGTTGTCCGCAATGGCGCGGATTACCTTTTTCATGTCGAACGGCTCGCGGGGAGATTCCGGCACAATGCTGTCAAGATTTTCGCTTGCCCGGAAGGGATCGTCCCCCGTTATCACGATGGGAGGTTTTTCATCGCAGCTCGACGGCAGGAAACTGAGCAGTTTCTTTACCTGGGCGAGGCAATCCGCCTCGTCTTTGGAGACGAAATCGGCCACCCCGGATACCTGGCTGTGGACCTTGGGGCCTCCGAGCGCATACCCGGTGATGTCCTCGTGGCATACCTCCTTGATCACGCGCGGGCCGGTGATGTACATTTCGCTGGTCTTGTCCACCATGAAAATGAAATCCGTCAGCGCGGGGGAATAGCACCCTCCGCCGGCGCACGTGCCCATGACGCACGATATCTGGGGAATGACTCCCGAGCTCCTGATGTGTTCATAAAAAAGGAGGCTGTACGTGCCGCTGCCTTCCTGGATCCGCGCGCCCGACGTGTCCACGAAGCCGACCATGGGCGCCCTGGCCCTGTCCGACATCTTCTGGGCGTGAGCTATCTTTGATGCGTTGCTCAGGCCGATGCTGCCGCCCAGCACGGTGAAATCCATGGCGTAGATGAAAACGGTCCTTCCGTCCACTTCGCCGTACCCGGTGATAACACCGTCGCCGTACGGGCGTTTCTTTTCCATGCCGAAATCTTTGCATTGGTGCTGGGAATACTGATTGAGCTCGACAAAAGTCCCCTTATCAAAGAAAAGGTCAATCCTCTCCCTGGCGGTCAGCCTGCCTTTCTTATGCTGCTCTTCCACTGCTTTCGCGCCGCCGCCGGCCTTCACCTGGGACTCATTCTCTTCCAGTTTTTGTATCAGTTCCTTGATCCTCATCGGCAGATCCTTTCAGCAGGCCCCTTTACCTGAACACGAACTTTTGTTTGAGATGCATCCTTCTCCACCGCCTTACAGCCTGTCCAATAAGACTGAACAAATGGATGAGCCCACTCAAGGTACGCCTGCTCATTTTCCCTCTTTATTTTCCAGGTCCGGTTTCTTATCGGGAAATTCCGCCCGGGCTCATGCCTGTTCGATAATCACCAGCGGGTCGTCGGCCTCGACTTCATCGTCGGCTTTCACTTTGATCTCTTTTACGACACCGTCGAAGGTGGCAAGAATGGGATTTTCCATCTTCATTGCATCGAGGACGAGCAGATGGTCGTCTTCCCTGACTGAGTCTCCGGCATTTACCAGAATCCGGATCACTTTGCCGGCCATGGGCGCCAATATTTCTTCCATCATGATGAAACCTCCTCTGAAAATTGATAGTGCGTGTCCCGATATCTCAATGTGCGGACCATCTTCAGCCGCAACCAGGTCCCGGGCCGTAAATTTTATGGTCCCTTCTCATGTTCCTGCCGCGTTCGGCCGTCGGGGATTGCCTGCTTCTGGAAAATTGCAAAAGCCAAGCCAGAACATATAACGTGCTATTTATATTGAAATATTTATGCAGCGCGAAGCCGGGCAAAAATTTCAGGGCGTTTTCTGTAGCATGGATTGTACAAGGGGCGGCCTGGTTTTGATGAGATGACCTGTTACGCATAAGGAAAACGCCAATGAAGCAGAGCCGCTGCATGTCGCAGCAGAGCTACATTAGAGGGGAATTTTGTAGCGCTTGATTTTCTGGTAGAGGATCGTCCGGTGGATGCCGAGGATCCTTGCCGCCCTGACCTTGTTCCCGCCGGTGTGCTTGAGGACTTCGGAAATGGTCCTCCTCTCCGCCTCCAGGACGACTTCGCGCAGGGGCGCCATGTGCCTCGCCGATTCCGCGCCGCCATTGGAAAGCCGGCCCAGTTCCGCAATGCCCGGCGGCAGGTGCTCGAGGAGGATCTCCGGGCCCTCGGCAACGATCATGGCCCGCTCGATGACGTTCCTCAGCTCCCGCACGTTGCCCGGCCAATGGTAGCGCTGCATCGCGGCCGCAACCTCCCCGGACATTGTTTTCGCGGGGATGCTCGTCTTGCCGCTCAATTCCTGGATCATGAACCGGCTTATCTCGGGGATGTCCCCGGGGATTGCACGCAGGCCCGGCATGACGATATTGAAGATGTTGAGACGGTAAAACAGGTCCATCCTGAAGGTCCCCTTTTTGATCATCTCCTGGAGGTCTTTGTTGGTCGAGGCGATCAGGCGGAAATCGACCTTGACCGGCTTTGTCCCGCCCACCCGCTCAATCTCCCGCTCCTGGAGCACCCGCAGGAGCTTGGCCTGCATGTTGAGGGGCATGTCGCCGATCTCGTCGAGCAGTATTGTCCCCTTGTGGGCGAGTTCGAACTTGCCGGGCTTGCCGCCGGGCCTGGCCCCCGTAAAGGCCCCGCCCTCGTAGCCGAACAGCTCGCTCTCGATAAGCTCGGCGGGAACGGCAGCGCAGTTCACCCTGATGTAGGGGCCCTCCGCCCGCCTGCTCGAACGGTGGATGAAGTACGCGCACGACTCCTTGCCGGTCCCCGATTCCCCCGTGATCAGGACCGAGGCGTCGCTTCTGGAAGCCTGCAGCGCGCCCCGCAGGGCCTCCTGGATCGGCGCGGACTGCCCGATGATCTTGCCGAACTCGTACGATCCCTTCAGGCTCGATACTTCCTGGTGATAGTACTTGAGCTGGCCCTCCAGGATTTCCATCTTGCTGTAAAGCTCTTTGACCGTATCGGTTTTGTGGAAAATCCTTTTCCCGAGCACGCCGACTATGTTCCCGCTCCTGTTCCTCAGGGGGATGCGGGCCATGACCTGCCGGCGGCCCCCCGCCTGGTAGATCTCGCCTATCATTGCCTTTCCCGTGACGAGCGTCTCGTGCATGTGGCTGTCCTTGTTCACCTCCGTGATGTGCCTGCCGACCGCCTGCTCCGGCGTGAACCCGTAGAGCCCCTCGTTGTACCTGCTCATGAAACGGACGATGCCGTCCCCGTCTATCACGATGGGGCATTCGTAAGGATTGTCAACGAAGGCATCGAGCAGTTTCAGGTCGATGCAGGAAAGCCAGTCTGGTTTTGATTTGGACGCCATGGGACCCCTCGCTGAAATTTTTTGAAGAGAATGACAACCGCGCCTGAATCCTGCCCCTTCACCTCCCGACGAAAACCGGCGGGCGTTTTTCGGCAAAGGCATTCATCCCTTCCCTGACGTCCGCAGTGCGGCCGGCAACCGTCATGGCCTGTTTTTCCATTTCGAGCTGTCTTTCGAGCAGCGAGAATAAGGCATGGTTGAGGTTCTCCTTCACAAGTGCGTATGCAACAGACGGGCCACCGGCAAGCTTCCTCGCGATGTTCATGACGGTTTTCTCCAGCTCGGCATCGTCCACGACCATGGTGACGAGGCCGGCATCGAGGGCTTCCCTTGAACTCAGCAGAGGATCGATATAGGCCATTTCCGAGGCTTTTCCGAAACCCACCAGCAGCGGCAGAAGGATTGACCACCCTCCGTCCGGGACCAGTCCCGACGCGGTATAGGCCTGTTTGAACCTCGCGGAGGCCCCGCAGATCCGCAGGTCGCAGGCTGCCGCGAGGCTCATCCCGCCGCCCGCCGTCATGCCGTTGATCATGGCAATGACGGGTTTCGGTATCCTGCGGATCGCCAGGATGACCGTGTTCATGTCCTTGATGAGCTGCCGCAGCGTATCGCCCGTATCGCCCTCCTTGAAGAGGGTCACGTCGCCGCCCGCGCAAAAAGCCTTCCCTTCGCCCGTCAGGACGATCACTTTTGTCCCCGCGTCGTCCGCGCAGGATTCCAGGGCCTTGATCAAATCCCGGAAGAGGTCGTAATTGAGCGAATTGAAATCCTTCGGCCGGTTGAGCCTGATCACCGCGACGCCTTCCGCTTTATCGAGGAGCACATGTTTCATCTGCATTATTCCGTTCCTTTCGATTTTGGCTGTGCTGTTATATTGCTGCCGCCGGAAAACGGGCCCTGGGCGCCCGTCTTCCAGGTGCGGCCTGATCACCTTCCTGTCTGGTAAGGATCCCAGTCGAATCCCCAGAGTTCGCTGTTGAACGGAGATTTGTACATCCGCCTTTCATCGTAAGACGGATATCTCCGCGAATTGCCTTCCTGCGCGTGCATGGGCACGGCAAACTCGGGCGGCAGGAGCCCGTGCTTGCGGGCTTCTTCCGTGAGGAAAGAGCGGTCGTCCGGGTGGGCGATCGAGATGATGGCTTCCGTCCTCTCGTAGCCGTTGAGCCCCCTCAGGTTGACGATGCCGTGTTCCGTGCAGACGTGCGACGTGAGCTGCGCCGGCAGGTCGACCGTGGTCCCCTCCGGGAAGAAGGGGACGATCCGCGAGGTCTTATGCTTGCTCCTCGACGTCAGCGAGACAACGCCCCTGCCGCCCCGCGACTGCGAGCAGAACCCGATGAACTGCAGGAACCCGCCCGTGCTCGAGATGGCCCGCTTGTCGAAGAACCCGCAGCAGACCTGGCCGAGCAGGTCGACGGACACGGCGTTGTTGATCGCGATCATGTTGTCGAGCCTGGTCAGGTTGTGGAGGTTGTTCGTGTACCCGATGTCGTATACCGCGAGGCTCTGGTTGCGGTGGACCGTTTCGTAGTACCACTTGGTGTCGAAGGGGAACGCGAGCGTCCAGACGGTCTTGCCCCGGTCGGCGGGCAGGGTCTTGTATTTGTTAGTGACCTGGCCCGATTCGAGCAGGTTGATAAGGCCGTAATTGAGCATCTCGGTGTGGACGCCCAGGTCCTTGAGGTTAGCGTTCGCCAGGGCGGTCGCCACCGCCGAGGGGAGGCTCCCGATCCCGAGCTGGATAACGTCGCGGTCCCTCATGATGGAGAGGATGTGCTCCGCGATTTTGGCCTCCTCCGGAGAGGGCTTGATCGCCTTCTCGTTCATCTGCGGCCACTTGTTCTTCTCGACATCCACCTCCACCCAGTAGTCGATATCGTCGATATGGATGGTGTTGAAGCGCCCGCCTTCGGCCCAGGGGAAATCGGACCGTACCTCGACGACGATTTTCTTCGCCGTCTGGCTGTAGATGCTGCAGTTGTTCGTCCCGTAGGACCAGTTGAAGTACCCGCGCTCGTCCGGCGCCGTTGCGGCGTTCCACCACCAGTCGATCCCCCGCTTTTCCCTCACGGCGTTGACGAAGCGGTAATGGTGGAAGTACTGGCCCATGGCCCAGCCCCACTGCGCCCAGCTGCTCACCCCGTTGGCGTCGCGGGCCTTGCGGTTCCAGGGGAAGAAAAAATAGTCGTTCATGCAGTGGTATTTCTGCCTGGGGTCCGCCTTCTGGAAATAGGGGTGGGGATAGATGTTGCCGTAAAGCCAGAACTCTATATCCTTGAGGCCCGGGCCCAGCCGGCTTGCGCACTCGACCATTAACGCGGTCGCGTCCCCGCCGGCGGTGCCCGGCTGGATCCAGTCGCCCGACTTGACCATGTCCAGGACCTGCGCGGCCGTCCTTTTCTTGTCGCGAATTTTTTGTTGGATAGGGGTCGTCATTAATATTCCTCCTCACAATTGAATGCTCTCAAACATTTCGCATTTGCAGGACAGGCCTCTCCTTGAAGGACCGGTCCCGGTATCTTGTCCGTATCCAGAATTCCAATGACGGCCGTCCCGGATGCCGCGCCGCATCGGTCTCGTCGAAGGGGCCTTTGCGGCGCGGCATTGAGGAAAACAATGGATGCCCGTTTTTTAAGGGCGAAGGATGGAAAACACAATATTGAATGAGTAGGAGATTAATATTGGCATTGCTTCAATATCAGCAGGCTGTTGGGGAATGCTTGAATGTGTCGCTTCGACGGGCTCAGCGAACGGATTTTATGGGCGAACGATGAGGAGAGACAACTGAACAGCATGTTACAGGATTGATGAAAGGTGTGACTGCAGGTTGGCCCTTTTATTGATCAGGCCGAGTTTCTGCCGGATGTGGTACCGGTGGGTGTCGATCGCGCTCTTGGAGATATCCATGTAGTCGGCGATTTCCTTGGTCGTCTTCCCTTCCTTGATGAGGTTGGCTATCTGCAGCTCCTTCGGGGTGAAATTCAGGTACTTCGCGGAAAGCCTCCTGGCAAAGGGAGACACAATGTCTTTCAGGTTGGATTCAATGATGTTGAGGTTTGTAAGGTCCTTGTGATCGGAATTCCCCTTTTTTAATTTGTCGATATAAGGCAGGACCAGCTGTTTGATGTTCGTCAGCACTTTCTCTTCCAGCTCGTTCTTATCCTCTTCCCGGCGCTTCAGCAGGATCTTCAGGGCGGCATTGAGCTCTTCGAGTTCCCGTGTCTTCGCGTTCAGTTCCTGCTCCCTCCTGATGAGGGCCTGTTCGGCCTGCTTGCGCTCGGTGATGTCGAGGAAAGTGACAATGCTGCGCGAGGTGCCCGGGATCAGTTCCGTCGTAATTAATATATCCCTTATCTGCCTGTTCTTGTTGATCATGCGGGACTCGTACTGGCGAGGGGCCGAGGAGGCGTCGATGCGCCTTGCATAGTGGTACTTCTTCAGTCTCTTCAGATCTTCTTTAACAATGAATTCCGTCCACTTTATTTTTCCTTCAATTTCCTCCTTCCTGTAGCCGTAAAGGCTCTCGAACTCCGCGTTTGCCAGGGTGATCGTGGTATCCTCCTCGACGATCATCGTGGCGTTGCCCGTATTTTCGAATATCGTGCGATAGCGGTCCTCGGACTCCCGCAGGATTTCTTCAGCCCGCTTCTGCTCCGTAATGTCGCGCAGGCTCTGGATGGCGCCCACAACCTTGTTGTTCCGGTCATAGAGAGGGCTTGCCTTCCCCCAGAGGAAGGCCTTGATGTGCGGGATGTACCGCTCCGCAATGAGCAGGCCCCCCTGCCTTTTGAAAAAGGAATAATCCGTCTCCCGGATGCTGCCGGGGTCCAGCACGAGATCGAGCAGCATGGGCCTGCGGTCTCCGTAGAAATGCAGGGCGTGCTCGTAATTGCCTTTTCCCAGGATATCCTTGGCCTTGACGCCGGTCATCTCCTCAACGGCGCGGTTCCAGGCGATCAGCCTTCCGTCGAGATCGATGGCGTACGTGGGGTCCGGCAGGAAATCGATGATGTCCTCCAGCCGGCGCTCCGACTCGCGCAGCGCCTCCTCCGATTTTTTCTGCTCGGTGATGTCGCGCAGGCTCTGGATGGCGCCCACCACCCTGTTGTTGCGGTCGTACAGCGGGCTCGCCTTCCCCCAGAGGTAAGTCTTGATGTGCGGGATGTACCGCTCGGCTATCAGGAGCTCTCCCTGCATCTTGAAAAAAGAGTAATCCTTCTCCCTGATGCTGCCGGGGTCCAGCACGAGATCGAGCAGCATGGGCCTGCGGTCTCCGTAGAAATGCAGGGCGTGCTCGTAATTGCCTTTTCCCAGGATATCC
>JBDKTK010000281.1:0-2844 GCA_039680225.1 Syntrophaceae bacterium | reverse complement strand
ACGCCGGCCCAGAAAGTTGTCGACGAGATCAAGGCCCTGGGCGGCGAAGCGGTAGCAAATTACGACAACGTCGCGACGGTTGAAGGCGGAGAAGGGATAGTCAAGAGCGCCCTGGACGCCTTCGGCAAGCTCGACATCCTGATCAACAACGCGGGTATATTGAGGGACAAAGGCTTCCTCAAGATGGAGCCGGAGAACTGGAAAGCCGTTCTCGACGTCCATCTCAACGGCGCCTACAACGTGACGCGCCCCGCCTTCCAAGTCATGCGCGACAACGGCTACGGCCGCATCATCATGACCACATCGGCGGCGGGACTCTACGGCAACTTCGGCCAGACCAATTACAGCTCGGCCAAGATGGCGCTCGTGGGACTGATGAACACCCTGAAGATCGAAGGCGCCAAATACGATATCAAAGTGAATACCATTGCGCCGCTGGCGGCATCGCGCTTGACCGAGGATGTCACGCCTCCGGAGTTCTTTGAAAAAATGAAACCCGAGTTTGTCGCTGCGCTGGTCGCGTACCTGGCATCGGAAAAATGTCCGGTCACCGGAAAAATTTACAATGCCGGGATGGGATACTACGGCAGGGCTGCCGTGGTTACGGGCCCGGGCACCGTGATCGGCGACGGGAAAACTCCTCCCAAGCCGGAGGATATCGCCGCAAACTGGAGCGAGATACTGAACCTCGCAGGCGGCAAGGAATACGACCAGCTCAACACCATGATGGGAGACCTCATTCAGGCTTTTGACAAGCCGCAAAAGAAAGCAGCGGCCCCGGCCGCGGCGGCGGCAGCTGCCTCCACGGGAGGCATTGCCTCAGTTGCGGAAGTCTTCGAGAAGATGCCCAAGGTGTTTGATGCCAAGGCCGCCGGGAAAGCCGAAGTCGTATTCCAGTTCGCGATAGCCGGAAGCGGCGGCGGTGATTGGAATGCAGTTATCAAGGACGGCACCTGCGCGGTGTCAACCGGGGTCAACGAAAAGCCCACCTGCACGATCAAAATGGAGGCGGGCGATTTCCTGGATCTGATGAACGGAAAACTGCCGGGCATGCAGGCATATACTTCCGGCAAGCTCAAGATCGGCGGCGACCTCATGAAGTCCCAGCTGCTGGAGAAAGTGTTTAAATTTTAAGAAATCAGTCAATACCCGGACGGGTAACAAATAAATTACTAAACCACAGGAGGTTTGAAATGAGTATAGCATTCGCATCCGTGAAGGAAGTTTTTGAGAAAATGCCCGAGGCCTTTCAGTCCAGCGCAGCATCAGGAGTGGACGTTGTGTTTCAGTTCAAGATTTCAGGCCCCGGGGGCGGCGATTGGAATGTGGCAGTCAAAGGCGGAGCTTGCACTGTTTCATCCGGGACTGCCGCTTCACCATCCTGCACGCTCGCCCTGGCCGATGCGGATTTCATGGGCCTGATGAGCGGCAAGCTTTCCGGCATGCAGGCATACATGACAGGCAAGCTCAAGGTCAGCGGCGATCTTATGAAATCGCAACTTCTTTCGAAGCTTTTCAAATTCTAGATTGTTTGTTTAAAACAGGAAACAGGAGGTCAGCAACGTGATAGGAATAACCTCATATGGCGCCTATATACCGCGTTTAAGGCTAAGCCGTATGTCCATATACGAGAATACCGGGTGGTTTGCCCCGGCTACGATCGCCGTGGCCCAGGGCGAACGGTCCGTATGTAATTTTGATGAGGACAGCCTGACGATGGCAGTCGCAGCCGCCCGGGATTGCATCACCGGCGGCGACAAAAGCAAAATTGATGCTGTTTACCTTTGCTCGACAACACTGCCGTACGCAGACCGGCTCAATTCCGGAATATTGAAAACGGCCCTGAATCTCAGGGACAACATCAGCAGCGCCGATTTTACATCGGCCCTGAAAGCCGGGACCACCGGCCTCATAGCTGCGCTGGACGCGGTCAAGTCGGGCAATAAAAATCAGGTCCTGGTGGCCGCTACCGACAAACGCGAGACACGGCCCGCATATTTTTACGAAATGTGGTTCGGCGACGGCGCTGCATCCATGATGGTGGGAGATGAGAACGTCATCGCGGAATTCAAGGGGTCCTATTCCGTTTCCCATGATTTCGTCGACCATTACCGTGCGGCCGACCGGCATTACGACTACATGTGGGAGGAACGCTGGCTGCGTGAGGAAGGCTATTCCAAATTCATCCCGGAAGCCGTGAAGGGCCTTTTTGGCAAATTGAAGATCACAATGGACGATGTCGACAAATTCGTGTTCCCGTGCCTGTTTAAGGCGGAGTACAAGTCGATTGCCAAGGCCCTCGGGGCCTCCCCTGAGAAGGTCGTGGACAATATGCACGAGGTCTGCGGAGAAACGGGGGCCGCCCATCCTCTCCTGATGCTGGCATCGGTGCTGGAGCAGGCCAGGCCGGGCGAGCGCATCCTGGTGGCCGGGTTCGGCCAGGGATGCGATGCCCTGTACTTCGTCGTAACGGAAAACATCACCAAACTTCCGGCGCGGCAAGGCGTCAAGGGATCGCTCGAAAACAAGATAGAACTGACAAACTATATGAAGTTCCTGAAATTCCGGGACCTCATCCGTCCCGAGATGGGGATCCGCGCCGAGGCGCCGTGCCAGACGGCAATGACGACCCTGTGGCGGAACCGGAAAATGATCACCGGCCTGGTCGGCGGGATCTGCCGGGACTGCGGGACTCCCCAGTACCCGAAGATGGATTATTGCGTAAAGCCGGACTGCAATCACCTGCACAGCCAGGACGATTACGAGTTCGCGGACAAACCGGCGCGCGTGAAGACCTTCACCGGCGACCTGCTTGCGGTTTCAGTCGATCCGCCGGCAGTCTAC
>JBDKTK010000280.1:0-11673 GCA_039680225.1 Syntrophaceae bacterium | reverse complement strand
CTCTGTCTGTGTACATTGCTCGCTGGGCTGCAACACCATACCCGGGGAGCGCTATGGAAAGCTGCGCAGGACCAGGAACCGCTACAACGGCGCGGTAAACGATTATTTCCTGTGCGACAGGGGACGTTACGGCTACGGGTTCGTCAACAGTCCCGCGAGAATCCGCAATGCAGTGATCGAGGGAAATCCCGACAGCATGTCAAACGTCGTCTCCCGCGCGGCGCAGGCAATCGGGCCGGCAAAGGGCATGATCGGGCTCGGTTCCCCGCGCGCCTCGCTCGAATCGAATTTCGCCCTGCGCGAGTTTGTGGGCAAAGAGAATTTCCATGCCGGGATATCCGATAACGAATGGACACTGACCGGCCTCGCCCTTGCTATCGCACGGGGGCCGGCCCGCATGGTTTCGCTGCGCGAGGCCCAGTCCTGCGATGCGGTCCTGGTCCTGGGGGAGGATATCGAAAATACAGCGCCGGTCCTTTCCCTGAACATCAGGCAATCCGCAAGGAACAAGCCGATGGAGCGGGCCCGGGAATTGAAAATTCCGTCCTGGGATGCCAATGCGGTGAAAGAGGTTATCCAGGACCGCAAGGGACCGCTCTTCATTGCCGCCCCTTATATAACCGCCCTGAACGATTTTGCAGCCCGGAGTTTCACAGCTGCCCCCGCTGAAATAGCCCGCCTCGGCTTTGCCGTGGCCAACATGCTCGACACCTCCGCACCCTCGGTCGAAGGACTTGCGCCCGAAACACGAAAGCTGGCGCAGGAGATTGCCGCCGCGCTGAAGTCCGCCGCGCGCCCGCTGATTATCTCGGGCATCAACCAGGGGGACAAACATGTATTGCAGGCTGCCGCCCAGGCGGCAGCGGCCCTGAAGACAGCCGCCGGAAAAGGGGAAATCGCCCTTGTCTTTCCGGAATGCAACAGCGCTGGCCTGGCGATGCTCTCTCCCGCGCCGCTTTCGGAAGCAATGGGAAAATTAAAAGCGGGCCGGGCCGATACGCTTATCATAATTGAGAACGATCTCTATGCGCGGCAGACAAGGGACCGGGTTGATGAAATGCTTTCTGCAGCGCGCTGCGTAATTCTTATCGACCACGTAAAGACGGCGACTGCGGCAAAGTCCGGATACGTCCTGCCCGCCGCCACCTATGCGGAATCGAGCGGGACTTATGTCAATAACGAATTCCGGGCCCAGCGTTTTTTCCAGGTGAAGGCCCCCGGCGAGGAGAGCCTGGACAGCTGGCGCTGGCTCCTCGTCATGGGCAGGGAGGCGGGAATTCCCGTCCCCGGGGAATGGAACGGCATCGATGACGTGATTGCAGCAATTTCAGCCGGGGTGCCGTCGCTGGCGGGAATCAGGGAGGCGGCGCCCCCTGCTGATTTCCGGGAAGCAGGGATGAAGGTCCCGCGCCAGCCTTATGGTTACAGCGGTCGAACGGCCATGCACGCGGACAGGATGATTGTTGAGCCGCCGCCTCCTCCCGACCCGGACAGTCCCCTCAATTTCAGCATGGAAGGCTGGCCCAACCAGCCCCCGCCCTCGCTGGTCCCGCGCTTCTGGGCGCCGGGCTGGAATTCCATCCAGTCCGTGAATAAATTCCAGCAGGAGATAGGCGGGCCGCTCCGGGGCGGTCACCCGGGGAAGAGATTGATCGAGCCCGGCACAGGCGTTTTTGATTATTTCCGGGATTTGCCCGAGCCCTTCACAAGAAAGAAAGGCGAATTGTTTCTGCTGCCGCGTTACCACGTCTTCGGCTCCGAGGAACTCAGTTCCATGTCGCCCCGGATCGCGGAACTTGTGCCCGATTCCGCTATGGAGCTGTCGCCCGAAGACGCCGGCATGCTGGGGATTGCAGAAGGCAATCAGATCGAAACAGCCCGGCGCGCTTACCGGGCGCGGTTAAATCCGGAGGTCCCGTCCGGGACGGCCCTGGTTTCCGTCCTGAAGGGCGAAACGGGCGGGCTGCCCTGCCCGGCTGCGATAAAAAAGAGAGGGGCAGGCTGATGGAGACCGTCCGTTTTCTCCTGATCGTCTATGGCATCCTGATCGGAGTGATTATATTTGCGGCGGGGCTCGTCTGGCTGGAGAGGCGCCTCCTGGCCGTGTGGCAGGACAGGTACGGACCGAACCGGGTCGGCCCGTTCGGACTGCTGCAGGTCATGGCCGACCTGATCAAGATAATAGCCAAGGAGGACTGGATCCCGCCTTTCGCAGACAAGGCCGTATTCGTGATAGCGCCGGTAATCGTAGTCGTTACAGGCCTCCTGTCTTTCGCCGTCATCCCGTTTTCCCCCGGCATCCGCATAGCGGACATGAATATCGGGATATTGTTTTTCCTGGCAATGTCGTCGCTGGGCGCTTACAGCCTGGCCCTCGGCGGCTGGTCTTCGGGCAGCTCCTATCCGCTCCTCGGCGGGCTGCGGGCGGCCGCCCAGATGCTGAGCTACGAGGTTTACATGGGGCTCTCGCTCCTGGGCGTCGTTATCATTGCGGGCACTTTCAATCTCGGGGCGATCGTGGAGGCGCAAAGGAACGTCTGGTTCTGTATTCCCCAGTTCCCGGGACTTGTCCTTTTTTTTCTAGCCGGGGTCGCGGAAACGCACCGCAGCCCGTTTGACCTGCCGGAGGCGGAAAGCGAGCTGGTGGCCGGCTTCCACACGGAATACTCCGGCATGAAATTCGGCATGTTCTTTCTCGGCGAGTACATCGGCATCACCCTCATCTCAGCCCTCATTGTCACGCTGTTCTTCGGCGGATGGCTCGGCCCCTTCCTCCCGCCGATCGTCTGGTTCATCCTGAAAACCCTCATCTTTATCTGCCTGTTCATCCTGATGCGGGCGACGCTGCCGCGGTTGCGATACGACCAGCTCATGAAATTCGGCTGGAAATACATGCTGCCGATCGCCTGGGTAAATCTGCTGGTAACGGGGGCGGCGGTAATAGCTTTGGGTTAACAAAAAGACAGTCCGCTCGTCGAGCTTGTCGAAACGAGCATTCAGTGGAGGGCACACTTCGACAGGCTCTGTGACCGAAAAGGAACTATGCTCAGCATTCTGCAAGGCCTCTGGAAAGTCTTTCTTCACGTGTTCCACCGCAGGTTCACGGTCGAATACCCGGAAGAGGTCCAGCCCATTCCGCCGCGCTGGCGGGGCCGGATCATCCTCTCCCGCGACCCGGACGGCGGCGAGCGCTGCGTCGCATGCTACCTGTGCTCCGCGGCGTGCCCCGTCGACTGCATAGCGCTCCAGGCGGCGCACGACGAGTACGGACGGCGCTACCCGGAATTTTTCCGGATAAACTTCTCGCGCTGCATCTTCTGCGGGTACTGCGAGGAGGCCTGCCCGACCCACGCCATCCAGCTGACGACGGATTTCGAAATGTCCGAATACGCCCGCAAAAATCTGGTCTACGAAAAGGAGGACCTCCTGATCAGCGGTCCGGGCAAGTACCACGACTACAATTTCTACCGGGTCTCCGGCGTCGCGATCGATGGAAAGCCGAAGGGCGGCGGCGATGAAGACCTGCCGCCCGTCGATATAAAGGATCTCCTGCCCTGACAATCAGGAAAAGGAGCATTGAGGGGCTAAGTTTTATGGCGTAATTTTTTGGAGGGGGGATTTTGTTGTGGATACTCTCTTTTACATTGCTTCGGCAGTTTCCGTTATTTCCTCCGCCCTGGTTGTAGCGGTCAACCGGGTGATTCATTCCCTGCTCTGCCTCATAGTTTCCCTGCTGGCCGTGTCCGTCGTCTTTTTCACGCTGGGGGCGCCGTTCGCCGCCGTCCTGGAGATAATTACTTATGCGGGCGCAATCATGGTCCTGTTCCTGTTCGCAGTCATGATGCTGAACAGGGGCACGGCAATGGATGCCGCAGAACGGGAATCCCTGACCCTCAGGGCGGTGGCCGTCCCCGCCATGCTGGTGCTTGTCCTGATGGTCTCGTTCGGGTTTATAGTCTACAGGGCGGGGCCGTTTTCAGAAGCTCCCCGGGGATCGGGGCCGGAAGAGATCGGCGCGGCCCTGTTCGGACAGTACCTCATCGGGGTTGAACTTGCCTCCGTGCTCCTCCTTGCGGGGCTCGTGGGTGCATTCCATATCGGCAGAAGGATGGGGAAATAAGGAAGCATATGGGACTCCCGGAAAAAGGGCTTATCCTGTCATGGGTGCTTTTCCTGCTGGGGCTCTTCGGAGTCCTGGTCAGGAGGGACCTAATTTTCATGCTGATGTCCCTGGAAATCATGCTCAACGCCGCGGGCCTCGCATTCGTGAGCGCCGGCGCTTCATGGGGCGGCCCGGACGGCCAGGTCATGTTCATATTTATCCTGATGCTGGCTGCCGCCGAGGTTGCGGTCGGGCTGGCCCTCGTCCTTAAATTATACGGGAAAATCAGGACGCTTGATTCCGACGCGGCCAGCAGGCTCAGGGGTTGACCATGTCCGGACTGATCGCCTTCATCCCCGCTTTCCCGCTCCTGGGATTTATCATCCTTTCGCTGGGCGGCTGCCGGCTTTCGCGCAGATCAATCGCCCTGATCGGCTGCGGCTCCACGGCTATAGCTGCAGTCCTGGCAATAATCGTCTGCGGCAGTTACATAGGGGGGAATCCCGGACAGGCTGTTGTCCAATATCTCTGGACATGGTTTGCCGCCGGAGGTTTGAGCCCCGGCATCTCCCTGTACCTTGATTCGCTCTCCGCCGTCATGGCCCTTGTTGTTTCCATTGTCTCTTTCCTCATCCACCTTTACTCTGCCGCTTTCATGAAAGAGGACGAAGGTTACGGAAGGTTCTTCGCCGGCATGAACCTGTTTGCCGGATCAATGCTCCTGCTTGTGCTCGCGGGCGATTTCCTCCTCTTGTACCTGGGTTGGGAGGGCGTCGGGTTCTGCAGTTACCTGCTCATCGGTTTCTGGTACAGGGACACGGAAAACGTCCTCGCCGCGGATAAGGCTTTCATCGTGACGCGGGTCGGCGATTTCCTGCTGGCTATCGGCCTGTTCGTGATCTTCACTCAGCTCGGGACCCTCGACATCCAGGCAGCTTCGCAAAGGGCCTCCGCGCAATGGTCCGCCGGGGAGCTGCCGGCCGCGCTCGCCGCCCTGATGATCCTGGGAGGCGCGGTGGGCAAGTCAGCGCAACTGCCTCTTCAAATCTGGCTTCCCGACGCGATGGCCGGGCCTTCGCCTGTCAGCGCGCTGCTGCATGCGGCCACGATGGTCACGGCGGGCGTTTACCTGATCGCGAGGTCGCATGTATTCTTTGAGCTCGCCCCGGCGGTCATGGCGCTCACCGCCGTAATCGGCACGCTCACTCTGCTGATCGCGGGAGCGAGCGCTCTCGTGCAGCGGGACATCAAGCGGGTGCTCGCCTATTCCACCATGAGCCAGATCGGCTACATGTTCCTCGCCATGGGAGTGGGGGCATTCGGCGCGGGCATTTTCCACCTGGGCACGCACGCCTGCTTCAAGGCCCTGCTGTTCCTTTGCGCCGGCGCCGTTATCAAGGCCATGGCGGACGAGCATGATATGTTCAAGCTGGGAGGGCTCCGGAAGGCCATGCCGCTGATCTTCGCGGCATTCCTCATCGGGTCCGCCTCGCTCGCGGCGATTCCGCTGGTGACGGCGGGTTTCTACAGCAAGGACCTGATCCTGTACGAAGCGTGGGTGTCGCAAACGGGAAATGCCTGGCTGTGGGCAGGAGCTCTCGCCGGGGCCTTCCTCACCGCCCTTTACACTTCCAGGATGGTATTCCTGACTTTCTTCGGGGAGCTTAAAATCCTGCCGCTCATCAGGACGGAAATAAATGGAATTTTGATTATCGCCCCCCTGACTGTCTTGTCCGCACTATCCATAATTGCCGGCTTTGTGCAGACACCTGTTTACCTGGGCGGCATCAGCCTGTTCACGGATTTTCTGCGGAGCTCCCTTCCCCTGCCGGCGGAAAAGACGGTTTCAATCTGGACGGAAGTATTCCTGTATACGGATACCTTTCTGGCCCCCCTGATTGGAGTGTACTTCGCATATTTCATCTACGTAAGGAGACCGGGTTACGTTGACCGGATGGCGGCGGCGCCCGCCGGTACGGCCCTGCAAAGGTATTTCTTTACCGGCTGGGGATTCGATTTCATCTACGCCGCAATCTTTGCGGACCGGTTCCGGTGGCTCGCGCGCGCCAACAGGAGAGATTTCATCGACCTGTTTTTCTCCGGTATCGCCTATGCGGCGGCGTCGCTGTTCGGGGGACTGAGGCTTTCCCAGGCCGGGAAGCTCCGGTGGTACGCCGCGGGCATAGCGATCGGCACATTCATTTTGCTGATTATGGCGATCAGCATGTAAGGACGTAAAAATGGTCCTGCCCTGGATGATATTGCTGCTGATTTTCGGCGGGCTCCTGGCCTGGGTGCTGGGAAGGTCCGGCCCGGCCGGGCCTCGCATTGTTTCGTATTCCGTCCTGCTCGTTAATCTGATTCTGGCGGCCCTCACGTGGACCGGTGTTTACGGTTCGGAGATTCCCGCAGCGGAGTGGATTGCGGAATTCCACCTGCCCTGGGTCCCGGGGCTGGGCATCGGGATCGATCTGGCCATGGATGGCCTGAGCCTCCTGCTCGTCATCCTGACTCTTGTTATCGGGATCGTTGCCGTTGCGTCCACCCGGACTCAAGATGAAAGCCAGCCTGGCTTTTTCCATTTGTGCCTGCTCTGGACGCTGTCGGGAGTCCTGGGGGTCTTTCTCGCAATGGACCTTATCCTCTTCTCTTTCTTCTGGGAGCTCATGCTGATTCCCATGTTCTTCCTGATTGCCGTCTGGGGCCATGAGCAAAGAGCTTATGCAGCCATTAAATATTTCATCTTCACCCAGTTCAGCGGCCTTTTCCTGCTGGCCTCGATCCTGGGACTGTTCTTCATCCATGCAAATGCGACCGGCAATTTCACGTTTTATCTGCCCCAGCTAATCGGCACGAAAACGGGGCCGGGGGCGTCCATGCTCCTGATGCTGGGGTTCGTCGCGGCCTTCGCGGTCAAACTGCCGGTTGTGCCTTTCCATACCTGGCTTCCGGACGCGCACGCCGAAGCGCCGACGGCCGGAAGCATAATCCTCGCGGCCCTGCTGCTCAAGACCGGCGCGTACGGCCTGCTGCGCCTGGCCCTGCCGCTCTTCCCGGCTGCTTCCGGATATATCGCCCCGGCCGCCCTCGCCCTCGGGGTCGCAGGGGTCCTTTACGGCGCGTTCATGTCTTATGCCCAGACCGATCTCAAAAGGCTGGTCGCCTATACGAGCGTGAGCCACATGGGGTTCGTCCTGCTCGGGATTTATGCCGGGACCGCCATCGCCCTGCAGGGCGCCATTCTCCAGATCATCTGCCACGCATTCAGCACGGGGGCCCTCTTCGTGATTGCGGGATTTCTCCAGGACAGGCTGCAAACCCGGGAGCTCGGCAGGATGGGCGGACTCTGGCCGGTAATGCCGCGCCTGGGCTCGGTGACGATCTTTTTCGCCCTGGCGTCGATGGGCCTGCCCGGGATCGGCAACTTCATCGCCGAATTCCTTGTCCTGCTCGGCACATTCCAGGTGAACATCCCCGCAGCTGTTTTGGCCTCCGCGGGGCTGGTCTTTTCCACGATCTATGCATTGACCATGGTCAGAAGGGTTTTCTTCGGCCCGCCTCCCGCCTCTCCTGTTGAACTCTCCCTGCCCGACCTGTCGTGGAGAGAGGCCGCGGTAATCGCTCCCATGATCGCGATCCTGCTCTGGATCGGAATTTACCCGCAGCCCTTAATGAATACGGCGATGAATACCGTTTCGGTTAAAGCCGGCCGGACCGGCATCATTTCAACGGGGGGAATGGCAAAAGATACTGGTCCGCTCCGGATTGAAAAAATTTTCCCGGACCGAAGACAACCCGGCGGCAAAGGAGAGGAATGAAATGACGGGGCCTGATCTCGCCGCAATACTGCCGCTTCCGGCGCTGCTTGCGACCTCGCTCGCGGTCCTGCTCGGGATCGCCGTCAAAAGGAATTCCTCGTTTTCGTTCTGGGCCGCCCTGGCGGGAACGTCCCTGTCTCTCCTGTGTGTTGCTGTCTCGGCAAATAATTTCCGGCCGGTGGGGCGCCTGCTTACAGTCGACGGCCTGTCCATTTTCTTTGCTGCGCTGATTCTTTTTGCGACGCTCGCGGTGCTGCTGCTCGCCCGCAGTTACCGCGGCCTCGGGGAGAGCCCCGCCGATGAATTCTATCTGCTCCTCATCCTGGCCGCGCTGGGGGCCGTAACGCTGACCTGGTCGGCGCACTTTACGACATTATTTCTGGGCCTGGAAATATTGAGCGTCTCGCTCTATGCTTTAATAGCTTACGTCAGGGAGAAAGAGAGCAGCCTTGAAGCGGGAATCAAGTACCTGGGCCTGGCATCGGTATCCTCCTCATTTTTGCTCTTCGGCCTTGCCCTGCTTTATGCCTCGACCGGCAGCATGGAAATACCCGTTGTCGCATCCCGTATTGCGGGGCCCGCCTCCGCTGAAACGCTCAGCCCCCTTGTGGTGAGCGGGCTTGCCCTGACCCTGGCGGGCTTTGCGTTCAAGCTGGCCCTGGCGCCGTTCCATATGTGGGCGCCCGATGTGTACGAGGGCTCTCCCGCCCCGGCCACGGCGTTTATCGCCACTGTGTCAAAGGGCGCCGTATTCGGGATACTCTTCCGCATCTTTTCCGGATACGACCTCCAGGACCAGGTCCCCGTGTTCGGTTTCTTCACCGTGCTGTCTGTACTTTCGATGTTTGTGGGGAACCTGCTCGCGCTTTACCAGGACAATGTAAAAAGACTGCTGGCCTGCTCGTCCATAGCGCACATGGGATACATCCTGGTCGCTTTCCTGGCGGCCGGCGCCATGCGGTTCCAGGCGGTCGCTTTCTACCTGGTGATATACTTTGTAATGACGCTCGGCTGTTTCGGGGTCATTGCGGTGCTGACGGCCGGCGGCGTCCGGGAGGCCGATTCGCTTGAAGACTTCAGGGGCCTCTTTCAGCGGCAGCCCGGGACGGCCGTGCTCTTCACGCTCATGGTCCTTTCTCTTGCCGGGATGCCGGTCACGGCCGGGTTCTTTGCGAAATTTTATCTCGTGGCGGCCGGCGTGGGCTCCTCGCTGTGGCTGCTCATTATCATGCTGATCCTGAACAGCGGCATCGGGCTTTTCTATTACCTGAGGCTGATTCTCGCCATTTTCAGCGGGGCGCCGGAAAGGGCAGCCGCGGCAGCCCCGCGGTATGAAGGGAGGATTGCGCTGGGCGTGCTGCTCGTCCTGCTGATCTGGTGGGGTCTCTACCCTGCCCCGCTGCTCGACTGGATTGCGCGCGTCAGCATCGGGTTCGGCGCGGGATATTAAGGAGATAACATGACATCAGGATCATACAAGTACATCGTAATCGGCGGCGGCCTGGCCGGCGCTTCCGCCGTGAAGGGGATCCGCGAGGTCGATCCGAAAGGGCCGCTGCTCCTTGTCGGGAGCGAAAAGCATCTCCCCTATGACCGGCCGCCGCTCACGAAGCAGCTCTGGTGGGGCGAAAAAAAGGTTGAGGACATCTTCCTCAATGACCGGAATTTCTACGAGCGCAACAATGTGGAGCTTGCCCTTGCGACAAAGGTGGACTCGATCGATCCCGACAGCAAAGAGATCCAGACCGGTCCCCGCTCAATCAAATTCGAGAAGCTCCTCATCGCCACCGGCGGGATACCGCGCAGCCTGCCCATCCCGGGGAGCGAACTGGAGGGGATCGTTTATTACCGCGACCTGGACGACTATGAGAAGGTCAGGGCAAAGGCCGTCAAGGGAAGCTCGGCGGTGATCATCGGGGGCGGCTTCATCGGCTCCGAACTTGCCGCCTCCCTCAACAAGTCCGGCGTGGATGTGACGATGATCTTCCCCGGCGAACTCCTTGCAGACCGGGTATTCCCGCAAGACCTCGGCAGAAAACTGACCGAAACTTACCGGGAAAGGGGCATAAAGGTCCTTGCCGGAGAGAAGCCCGGGCGCTTCGAGAAGAACGCGGGAAAATTCATCACCCGCACCGGGAAAAGCCGGGTCGAATCCGATGTCCTCGTCGTGGGCGTGGGTATCGCGCCGGAGACGGACCTGGCCGGGAGCGCCCGCCTGACCGCTGAAAACGGCATAATTGTGAACGCATATCTCCAGACCTCGCATCCCGACATATACGCCGCCGGCGACAATGCCTTTTTCCCTTACGAGGCCCTCGGCAAGGGCGCGCGCGTGGAGCACTGGGACAATGCCCTCAACCAGGGCATGTTTGCCGGCCGCAACATGGCGGGAAATACGGACAGGTATGATCACATGCCGTACTTTTTCTCGGACCTGTTCGAATTCGGCTACGAGGCCGTCGGCGAGGTCAATTCATCTCTCGACACGAAGGCCGTATGGGAAAAGGAATTCGAAAAGGGCATAATCTATTACCTGGCGAACGGGAAGATCAGGGGCATCATGCTCTGCAACATATGGGAACGGATACCTGCGGCCCGCGAGATCATCCGCGGTCCAACAGGTTTGGATGACCTGGGCGGCGGGATTTCAATTCTGACGGGCGGGAGGTGAACATGGGCATCGCCAACGAACATTGCCGGTCCGTCCTGGCCGGGGAAAGGCCGCTGGGGGAAGATCAGGCGAAGGAACTCGCCCGCCAAGTCCCGGAATGGAAAATAAGCGCCGGCGTCTTGAACCGGGAATATAAATTCGGGGACTTTTTCCTGGCCCTTGCTTTCGTGAACAGGGTGGCCGCGACGGCCGTCAACGAGGACCATTATCCGGATATTTTCATGTCCTCCGGCAAAGTGAAATTGACATTCTCAACCGGCAAGGTCGGCGGGCTTTCAAGGAACGATTTTATAATGGCGGCTAAATCCGACTGCATTTATTGACCGATCATCATCAAGGAGGCGCAATGGGAAATCGCAAAAACACCAGGGACCTTGACCGGCTTTGTATCAACACCATCAGGATGCTGTCCGTTGACATGGTCCAGAAGGCGAACAGCGGCCATCCGGGGCTGCCGCTGGACGCGGCCGCGATGGCTTACGTGCTGTGGATGCGCCACATGAAATTCAACCCGGAGCACCCCGACTGGTTCGACCGCGACAGGTTCATCCTCTCGGCGGGCCACGGCTCGGCAATGCTTTACAGCCTGCTCCACCTTACCGGATATGAACTTACACTGGATGACCTGAAGTGTTTCCGGCAGTGGGACAGCAAGACGCCGGGGCATCCCGAGCGGGCGCGCACGCCGGGAGTCGAGGTTACCACGGGCCCCCTCGGCCAGGGCTTCGCAAACGGCGTGGGCCTGGCAATCGCCGAAAAATACCTGGCCGCCAATTACAACCGGCCGGGTCATGAAATCATAAACCACTATACGTTCTCAATTGTCAGCGACGGCGACCTGATGGAGGGCATCTCCTCCGAAGCGGGGTCTCTCGCGGGCCACCTCAAACTCGGCAAACTGATCTACCTGTACGACGCCAACCGCGTGTCGCTCTCCGCGGGGACGAATATCACTTTCACCGAAGATATCGGGAAACGCTTCAATGCCTTTGGCTGGCACGTCCGGAATGTAAAGGACGGGAACGGCCTGGCCGCGATCGATACCGCCCTGAGGTCCGCGATGGAGGAAAAGGACAGGCCGT
>JBDKTK010000279.1:0-4720 GCA_039680225.1 Syntrophaceae bacterium | reverse complement strand
CGCAACCGGCCCCAACCCATTAATAATCAAGCAATTTGAATTGCGCGGCACCCGGCACTATGCTATCAATAACGCCAAATTTACATGACTTGTGGACGAAGTCCGCCATACTTTCTCATGAGGAGTTTTTTATGTCAGGCCATTCCAAATGGAGCACAATCAAAAGGAAAAAAGGTGCTATAGACGCCAAGAAAGGCAAAATTTTTACCAAGATAATCAAAGAGATATCGCTGGCAGCGAGGCTTGGCGGATCTGACCCCGACAGCAATTCCCGCCTGAGGGCGGCTGTTCTTGCTGCGAAGACCGAAAATATGCCTAAGGACAATATAGACAGGGCCATAAAGAAAGGCGCAGGAGAACAGGGCGGGGCATCCGCTTATGAAGAACTCACATACGAGGGATACGGCCCAGGGGGGGTTGCCGTTCTTGTGGACGTTATGACCGATAATAAAAAGAGGACCGTCTCGGAAATCAGGCATATTTTCTCGAAGTACGGGGGCAACCTTGCAGAAAACGGCTCTGTTTCCTGGATCTTTGAAAAGAAGGGAAGCATTCTCGTGAGCAAGGAAAATGTCGAGGAAGACGAATTGATGGAACTGGCCCTGGAATCCGGCGCGGAAGACGTGCGGGACGAAGACCACGAGTTTGAAATCATTACGGACCCTTCCTCTTTTGAAAAGGTCAAAAAAGCCCTTGACGACCGCAAGTTGAAATACGAATCCGCCAATGTGACCCAGGTGCCCAAGAACACTGTCAAACTCGGTGAGGATAAGGCAGATTCGATGCTGAAGCTGATGGAAAAGATGGAAGACAATGACGATGTGCAAAATGTCTACGCCAACTTCGACATCCCCGATGATATTATGGAAAAGCTAAGTGGAGCCTGATAGATGAAGGTGCTGGGAATAGATCCCGGCTCTAATATCACCGGGTACGGGTTGATCGAAAAAGGCCCCAAGGGATTGACCGGCAAGGCCTTCGGTGAAATAAGGAGCCCGCGGGGCGGGACCTTTTCCGGGCGCCTGCTGAAGATACACAGGGAAATGACCGAGTTGATTGATTCTCATGAGCCCGACGCCGTTGCCATGGAAGAGATCTTTTTCGGCAAAAACGTCCAGAGCCTGATCAAGCAGGGCCATGCCCGGGGGGTGATTATCCTGGCGGCAGCTCAGAGGGGTATTCCCATATTCGAATATTCCCCTACCCAGATAAAACAGGCCGTAGTGGGTTACGGCCATGCCGGTAAAGACCAGGTCCAGAGCATGGTAAAAATCATCCTGGGCCTTTCCGATATCCCTTCCCTGGATGCATCCGATGCGCTGGCAATTGCCATTTGCCATTCAAATTTCCTGAAGAAAGCGGAGTCCTGATGTTTGCCCTGATAACGGGAAAACTGGCCCACAAATCAGCATCTGAAGTTATTGTGGATGTCGGGGGCATTGGATACCAGGTCTTCATTCCCCTGAGCACTTTTTACGAGTTGCCGGAAACAGGCGATAATGTCTCCTTCCATATCCATACGCATGTTAAGGAGGATGCAATTCAGCTCTTCGGGTTCCGCAGCCATGAGGAAAAGTCCATCTTCCAGTTGATGATCCAGGTTTCAGGGATTGGACCGAAGCTGGCCATTAACGTCCTGTCCGGGATTACGGCCCCCGAACTGACCAGGGCTGTTTCCGGTGGGGACCTTGCCAGGCTTGTGACAATCCCGGGAATCGGGAAGAAGACCGCCGAAAGGATGGTCCTGGAACTCAGGGACAAGTTCTCGAAACTGTTGAAAGAGGAAATGGCCGGTCCCGCCCGGACCGAAATCCCCGAAGATATCCTGATGAACGACGCCCTTTCGGCCCTTGAGAACCTCGGCTACAAACAGCCGGTGGCTAAGAAAGCGCTCGATCAGGTCAGGGGATCGGTGGACGGGGATTTGACAATTGAAGAACTGCTGAAACAGGCCCTGAAGTTTCTTTCGAAATAAGGAATCTGAACCATGCGCAACACTCTTATAGACCCGGCCCAGCCTGAAGACGAAGGTTACGAACTTTCGTTGCGCCCTCAATTCTTGCGGGAGTACATCGGGCAGGACAAGATCAAAGACAACCTTTCGATTTACATCCAGGCGGCCAAAGGAAGAAAAGAGGCCCTGGACCATGTGTTGCTATACGGGCCGCCAGGCCTGGGAAAAACGACCCTGGCCCATATTGTTGCGCGGGAAATGGGAGTCGATATAAGGGTGACTTCCGGTCCTGTCATAGAGAGGCCCGGCGATTTGGCGGCAATTCTGACGAACCTCCAGGAACATGATATTCTCTTCATAGACGAGATCCATCGCCTCTCTCACGTTGTTGAGGAGATACTTTACCCCGCAATGGAGGATTATTACATAGACATAATCATCGGTCAGGGCCCCTCCGCCAGGACTATGAAGCTCCAGATCCCCAGGTTTACCCTTATCGGGGCGACAACCAGGGCGGGCCTCCTTACTTCTCCCCTGAGGGACAGGTTCGGGATGAGCTTCCGGTTGGATTATTACAGCCCTTCAGAATTGTTGGTTATCCTGAAAAGGTCGGCGGACATACTGTCCGTGAGAATGGAGGATTCGGGAGCCGGAGAGATTTCATCCCGCTCCCGGGGGACCCCGAGAATCGCCAACAGGCTGCTCAGGAGAGTCCGGGATTATGCCGAGGTAAAGGGGGACGGCAGGATCAACAGGAAAACGGCACTGGAAGCCCTGGAAATGCTTGAGGTCGACCAGAGGGGATTCGATCAGATGGACCGCAAGATACTTTTAACCCTGATTGATAAATTCAACGGGGGCCCTGTCGGGATAGAAAGCCTGTCGTCTTCAATAGGCGAGGACAAGGGGACCATCGAGGACGTATACGAGCCTTACCTGATCCAGGAAGGTTTCATGCACCGCACGACAAGGGGAAGAGTGGCGACACCTCTCGCTTATGAGCATTTCGGCCGAAAGCCTTCCAGGGATATAACCGATCTGTTTTAAGGCTTTTCCCTATAAAATCATAAACTTGCCTTAATTTATTGTCGCGTTTTTCTTTTCCATGCTAATGATTATCCTAAAGGACGACAAATGAGAGTTCTACTGCACACATGCTGCGCTCCCTGTACCATATATCCGCTGAAAGCGCTCAGGGCTGGGGGATACGATCCATCCGGATTATTCTTCAACCCGAATATCCATCCTTTTGCCGAATACCAAAAAAGGCTCGACGCAATGCGGGATTATGCCGCATCTTCCGGGATGGGCCTTGAAGTCGCAGAAGGATACCCTGTTGAAATTTATTTCAGGTCGGTTTCGTTCCAGGAAAGTGATAGATGCAGGAACTGCTATCGGATAAGGTTGGAAGAAACCGCACGGCGGGCTTCCCTGGGCGGCTTCGAATCGTTCTCAACCACCATGCTGTACAGCAGATATCAGAAGCATGAATTGATAAGGGAATTGGGGCATGCGATTGCGCAGGAAACGGGCATCAGGTTCCTGTACATGGATTTCCGGGAAGGCTGGCAGGAAGGGGTCGATATCTCCAAATCTTTAAATATATACCGGCAGAAATATTGCGGGTGCATTTACAGCGAGAGAGAAAGGTTTTTAAAGAAGGGCCATACCCGATAGTGGCAAATTTAATCTTGTTTAATGCCGGAGTGTGTTTTTTAAGACACAAACCTGAATTATGCAAAATGTCGGTCATTTGCCGGTGAGGTAAATTACAAATAATTTTAGAAAATTATAGAACAATTTTTTTTTTGAAACACCATGGCCAGTGGTATGTTTATTGCTAAATTAGTAAAAACGAATCCCATGTACTTACAAAGAACACTTCAAGCCGAGATCAAGCTCAAGAGCATTGGACTTCATTCCGGCCGCAAGGTCAATATGACCATTAAGCCGGCGGGAATGGATGAGGGGATAATGTTTGTCCGCAGCGATGTTTCCGGTGAGAACTGGATCAAGGCCGATTTGAGAAATGTCTCCGACACCACCCTGGCCACAACTATTGGCCTCAACGGGGTGAGGGTGGCGACCATTGAGCATCTGCTTTCGGCGTTCCGTGGCATAGGCATTGATAATGCCGTTGTGGAAGTGGACTCTCCCGAAGTTCCGATCATGGACGGCAGCGCCCTGCCGTTCGTGAACGAGCTGAACTCGGTCGGGACCAGGGTCCAGAATAAAAGGCGGAGATTCCTGATAGTTAAAAAGGAAGTCTCCGTGAGTGACTCGGAAGGGGAGGCGAAACTGGTCCCCTCCAACGAGTTCCAGATAACCTATACCATCGATTATCCCCACCCCCTTATCGGAAACCAGACTTTTCACATGGTGTTCAACAGGGAAAACTATGAAAAGGAGATCTGCGCTGCGCGGACATTTGGTTTCCTGAAAGATGTTGAATACTTGCAGGCCAAGGGCTTGGCCCTGGGAGGGTCGCTGCACAACGCGATCGTCCTTGACGACACGCGCATCATCAACAAAGAAGGGCTCCGGTGCCCCAATGAACTGGTCAAGCATAAGGTCCTTGATGCGATCGGCGATCTTTTCCTGCTCGGAATGCCTATAATAGGCCATTTTATAGCCCGGAAATCCGGTCACCGCCTGAACAATCTTCTTATCCGGAAACTGATGTCCGATAAAGAGGCATGGACGATCAGCCATTTTGAAAAAAGCAGTAAAATCGAGAGCTTAAATAAAATAGAGCTTCCGGGCAAT
>JBDKTK010000278.1:0-4382 GCA_039680225.1 Syntrophaceae bacterium | reverse complement strand
AAGACGTGATGACATGGCCGCCGCGTTTGAGGAAACCCTGCAGGGCCGTATTCAGCGCGCCGGTCGCATTCAAGGAGAAGACGATGCGCGAAGAATCGCCGGCATTGAACAGGTCCGCAACGGCCTCCCGTGCCGCGAAGACTTCCCGGGCGGCCTCCACCGCGAGCCGGTGGCCGCTGCGGCCGGGATTGCCGCCCTTGTTCTTCCCGCACTCCGTAACCGCCTCCCAGACGGAATCCGGCTTGGGCCAGGAAGTGGCCGCATTATCCATGTAGATCAAGGCTGCACCACCTTATTGAAAGACTGCAGGGCGGAAATAATCTCGAACATGTTGGTCAGCTTCCCGACCCGGAGCTTTTCCTTAAGCCCGTAAAAATCCACGCACGTCCCGCAGCAGCGGATTTCAATGCCCTGCTTCTCATATTCCTTGAGGTCTTCAAGCACAACAGACCCCTCGGCCGCCAGCCTGACCCCGGAATTGAGCATGATTATCAGTTTGGGAAGCCGCTGAGTATCGGGAAGCGATTTAATGAAACTCCGCATCAGAATTTTCCCGAGCTCGTCGTCACCCCGTCCGATCACGTCGGATGAGAGGTAAACAATGTAATCGCTTTGTCCCACTCCCGAGCCCGTTTCCGAACGGGAAACGCCTTCACCGGAACCGGCGCTCCCGCGCTTCAGGGAAATGCGGACCAGATTACCTTCCCTGGTGAATTTTTGGGCCGTCCAGCCCAGTCCGGCGGTAAAGTTCGTAACGTTTGTGCACGCCGTCTCATTATCCACAATTACATCTATTTCGTCACCCGTAAATCCGTCAATGGCTTTTTTCGTTTCCACCACGGGCTGCGGGCATGACAGGCCCCGGCAGTCGACAATCTTCTTTTCCATGTTCACCTCCCGATTTTTTAACTCAGGCTTTCAAATAAAGCTTCAACCCGCGTCCGGATCTGTTCTATATCCCCGTCCGAGTAATCCGTTTCAATCTTCAGGAACCCGATGCCGTGTTTTTCCTTTACGTGGTTCATTATTTTATAAGACTCGATATTATACGAGTGGCACGCGTGAAGCACAACATCTATCACTGCAGCGGGTTTGAACCAGCCGATCAGGCGATCGAGCTCGTCGAGCCTTCTCATATTGGGCGACATGCACGAGCAGGGGAGCTTCAGGTAACGCCGGGCGAGCGCGTAAACCGGGTTTCCCGTCCCCTCCTCAATGTCCTCCATGAAAGGTTTCATGCCGGTGCAGGCGTCCATGGCCACAACGACGCCGCCTGCTTCCTCGATAATTTTGTAAACCTTCAGGGAATCTCCGCCGACCGGGCACCCCGTAACCAGGACGCGAATGGAATCTTTGCTGCCGTAATGAATACTTCCGGCCTTCCGTCTATCCAAGTCCCTTATGGCTTTTTCCAGGATGAGCGCGACATCGGCCGTTGATGCAACCTGGGCAAGCAGGCCGAGTTCGTATGCCTCGCCCCAGCTCAACAGGGGCGGTCTTTCAGCCGCAAACTCGTAGATACGGCGCATGAGCCCGTTCTTGAAATTAGACGCCCTGATCTCCTCTTCGATGCGGGCGTCTGAAATGCTGCACTGAAAAGTCCTGGCGAGAAAAGCTTCGACTTTCCTGATCATATAGGCCCAGTTGTTCACCGCCTGCCCGTCCTCGGGGATCTGCGGCAGGTCCATAACGTGCATGGGCTTGTATTCGGATATGAGTTCGAACATCTTCTTCTTGCCGTCGCAGGTCGTCTCCGCGATCACAACATCGGAAAGCGCAAAGAACGGGCAGGAGTCCGTAGCAATAAACCCGTAGCTGGATTTTATGAGCGGGCAAAGGTTGCCGGGCAGGACGGCCTCTGCGGCCGATATGGTCTTGTTGGCAAATGCGCACAGGATTGCCGGGACTGCGCCCGCTGCGCGGACTATTTCCAGGGGCGCATAGCCGCAGTATGTCCCCGCAACGGGCAGGCCCGCCTTGCGTTTGGACTGCAGGTAACCAAGCACGCGTTTCGTGGCTTCACCGGAGAATTCGTCATTGATCAAGTGCTGCGTATCCGGCCTGTTAAAATTCATTTTTCGTCCTCCATTCCCATTGTATTTTTTTCCAGCAAAAGAACTCATGAACTGATTTTTGAAGATGATTAAGCATGAGGGCCTTTCTCCTGCTTCACCGCTTTCCCCGCGGCAAAGCCTGGAAGGCTGTCAGGAGAGGTGCGGGAATGCAGTACAGGGCGTTAAGACCGGGGACCTCACGGGTCCTCCGTCATACCCTCAAATCCGGGCAATTAAATACGATCTGTTCCGGTTCATAATTGTTTCCAATCGCAAAAAATACGTTAAATCATGGCAACTTGTGACGACTACTTACATGACCATTATTTATCTGTCAAATAGATAATAGTTATACCTCTATAACCGCATCAGGACCTCTGAACAGGACATAAGAAAAGGCGGGAAACAGCCGTTCCTGCCTTTTTGAGACTTCATTTTGCTTAAAGTTTTTCTTCAGCCTTCCCTGAAAACGGCCAGGGCCTCGCTCAAAGATTTTCGGATTGCGAACAGGTCGTACAGCCGGGTGATGTTGAACAGGTTTTCAACTGTCTCGGACATACTCGCCAGGACCAGCTTCCCTCCCCTCTCCTTGAGCTTTTTTTCGAGGGAAATTATCGCGCGCAAACCGCTCGAACTCAGATATTCCAGCTTTTCAAAATCTATGATGATCTTCGATACGCCTTCTCCAAGCATCTCGTTCAACCTGGATTCAGTTTTCATGGAATTTGCCAGGTCCATCCTCCCATCCAGAAAAATGATCTGGATGTCGCCCTCACTCAAAGTTGTCAATTTCATATTCCGCACCTCTATCCGTTTCCCCTTATGATTTTCTTCATAGTTATCTTATTGGCTGACCCGGCCCGGCCGGAATGGATCTCGTCCATCAGCTCGTGGATTATGAATAGTCCGTAACCGCCCTCGTTTGATTTGTCGGCCGGCAGGCTCACGGATAGTTCGGCCGGCAGGCTCTTGCGGCCATAATCGGTGAATGTCACCGTAACGCAGTCTTTGTCCACTTCGGCATTGAACTGGATCCGGCCGTCCGGCTTCTTTTCATAGGCGTGCATGTAAATGTTGGAAAAGACCTCGTCGCAGGAAATCATTACGTCATATTTTGCGCGCGCCGGCACTTGCGATTCATCAAGGAACTCATCCAGCAGCGAGCTCAATACCGTCGAATCTTCCGGGACGCTGCGCAGGTCGATGGCGATGCTTTTCGTCTTCATTTGGCGCCCATAATGACCGGGGGGTCGGGGAATTTTATGGCCAGGACGGTGAGGTCGTCGAACTGCTCGGAACGCCCCTGGAATTTGAGCACGTCCGCCATCAGGCCGTTGACTATATCATCGGTGCTGCTGCCCTGTTTGCCTTCGATGAACCTGATGATCTGCTCCTCACCGAACTGCCCCCCCTGTTCATTCAGGGCATCGGTAACGCCGTCCGTGTACAGAAACAGGAGGTCCCCGGGCTTGTACTTTATGGTTACGGGATCAAACCTGGAATCGTCGCGGACCCCGAGCGGCCTTGTCGTGCTCGTCAGCTTTGTAAGCTTCTTTTGCGAGTAGCTGTACAGGAACTGGTTGCCGTGCCCCGCATTGACATATTTTATCGTCTTGTGGGTCGAATTGACCATGCAGCAGAAACAGGTCACGAACATGCTCGATTTCGACTCGGCGCAGATGAAACGGTTTGCGACATGGAGCACCTTTGCCGGGTCCCTCGTCTGCTGGAACAGCAAGCGCAGGATGCTGTGGGAAATCGCCATGAAGAGGCCTGCCGATATCCCCTTCCCCGAGACGTCGGCTATTATCGTCCCGACCCTGTTTTTGCTCAGCGGGATGAAATCATAGAAATCCCCTCCCACGATCTTGGCGGGCAGGTTCATCGCCGATACTTCAACCAGCCCCCTGGCGGAGAAGCTTTTCGGGATGATGTCCTGCTGGATCCTGGAGGCGATGGACAGCTCGGAATCGAGCTTCTGCTTTTCCCTGAATTCCTCGAACAGACGGAGGTGATAGTAGTTCTCGATAATCTGCTGGGCCAGCATCTCCAGCAGCTGCATGTCCTGTTTCAGGTAGGGCCGCCCTGTCCGGCGCTCCGTCACGGAGAGGAAAGACACAATCCTGTTTCTCATCCTCATTGGCACGGCGATGAAGGAATCATCGGTATAGGTCCCCTGGGAACGGCCTTCGAAACGGCTGTCTTCTTTTATATTGGCGCAGAACACGCCTTTGCCGGTATCGGCGATATACTGCAGGATGCGGCAGCCGGTTATGTGCCTGTCCAGCAGCGATTCGGGGACGCCCGTGCCGTGAAGCAGCCTGAACT
>JBDKTK010000277.1:0-3817 GCA_039680225.1 Syntrophaceae bacterium | reverse complement strand
TCCGCTCGCTGAGCCTGTCGAAGCGGCTCGATCCTTCAGTTAAGGGGTAGTCTCCAGGGCGCGGCGTATCCGCTGGATGGTGCGGTCTTTTCCGAGGGTCAGGATGACTTCGTCGATCCCGGGGCTCACGGTCTTGCCGGTCAGCGCCACCCGCAGGGGCTGAACGATGTTCTTGAGCTTGGCATTGCGCTCGGTCGAGATCTTCCGCAGCATGTCCTCGATGCTTTCCTTGGAAAGCCCGTCAAGTGAGGACAGCCCCTGGATGATGTCGCCGAGGACGGCCTTGCCCGTGGAGTCCAGGAACTTTGCCGTCGCGTCCGGGTCGTACTTGATGTCGTCATTGAAATAGAAAGCGCCGGATTCCGCAAGTTCCACCATGGTTTTGGCGCGGGTCTGCAGGTCGGAAACCACTTTCTCGAGGTATTTCCGGTCTTTGACCTCGATCCCCAGACCTTCGAAGTAAGGGACGGCCACCTTTGCCAGGTCCTGGATATTCTTTGTCTTTATATAATGCTGGTTGAGCCAGTTCAGTTTTTCCGGGTTGAACACAGCGGCCGATTTTCCCACCGAATCCAGGGAAAAATATTCGATCAGCTCGGCGAGAGAGAAAATCTCCTGGTCGCCGTGCGACCAGCCGAGCCGCACCAGGTAATTGACGAGGGCTTCGGGAAGGTAGCCCATGTCCCGGTAAGCCGTGACCGATGTCGCCCCGTGGCGCTTGCTGAGCCTGGTCTTGTCGGAGCCGAGGATCATGGGGACGTGCGCAAATTCGGGGACGTCGTACCCGAGCGCCTGGTAAAGGAGCGCCTGGCGGGGGGTGTTGTTGACGTGGTCGTCGCCCCTGATCACGTGGGTCATGCCCATGTCCGCATCGTCGATGACTACCGCGAAATTGTATGTCGGGTAGCCGTCGCTCCTTTCGATAATCAAATCGTCCAACTCTTCGTTATTAAAGGAAATGGGGCCTTTTATCAGGTCGTTGAGGATGGTGACGCCCACGGGCGAGCTCCGGAAGCGGATGACCCGGTTCGGGCCGGGGCCGATGTCTTTTTCCCGGCAGGTCCCGTCGTATTTCGGCTTGCGGCCCTGGGCGAGGGCCTCTTCGCGCTTCCTGCCGAGTTCCTCGGGCGTGCAGGAGCAATAATAGGCTTTTCCTTCACTGACAAGCTTTCTGGCGGCGTCGCGATAGAGATCGAGGCGGTCGCGCTGGTGGATCGGCCCTTCGTCGCAGTCGAGGCCCAGCCAGGTCATGGCTTCGAGAATGGCCCGGGTGGCCTCTTCCGTGGAACGCACCTGGTCCGTGTCTTCGATCCTCAGGATGAACTTTCCGCCGTTATGGCGCGCAAAGAGCCAGTTGAAAAGGGCCGTGCGGGCCCCGCCGATATGAAGCCATCCCGTCGGGGATGGGGCAAACCTTGTCCTTACTGTCATTGTTTTCACATAACCCTTCATTAATATTATCGTATTTCAATATCGGATATTGCCTTCAAAGGCAATACCATTCTGCTGTGGGCATAATGCCCCGTATAATTTGCGGTTTTGGAGAAATAGTGCTTTTATATGGTGTTTCCAGACGCTGAAAACGAAAATTATCTTGACAAGTTGGGCCATTTTTAATTAACAATGCCAACTTCCTGTGTTTTATGCAGAAAGCCTATGGGGTAAGAGGTCTCTTTGAAAATTAACGTCAGAAATATTCCAGAAGACGGACTTGAAATCCATTTCGAAAAAGAGGAGAACTGGCACCTCAAAATCCTGGGGAAAGAGAAGGGAATGGATTTTTCCCTGAAGCCCACATCCGTTGTCGGGCTGGCAACCAGGGTTGGCGAAACCGTCACCCTTGGCCTCAAGGTGCAGACGTCTATCGAGATCCAATGCGGCAGATGCCTTGAGCCTTTGATCATCCCTGTAAATTCAGAATTCAAATACACGTTGACCCCGGCTCCCGAGGACATCGAGGGACCTGAAATCGAGCTTTCCCCTGATATGACAGACGAGGTCAACCTTGGGTATTACCAGGAAGACGAAATAGACCTGGACCCGATCGTGCTGGAGCAGGTCGTCCTCCAGATCCCGATCAAGCCCTTGTGCCGCGAGGAATGCAAGGGCCTGTGCCCCCAATGCGGGGCCGACCTGAATGTCGAATCCTGCGATTGCCGGGCCGATTCCGGCGATTTGAGGTTCGCCGTTCTCAAGAATTTTAAGGTTAAAAAGAAAGAAAATAACGGTCACTGAGCTTGCCGAAGTGATCTGGATTTAATTCAAACCGGTCGCTGAGTTTGTCGAAGTGACCCACAAATTTTGAGCGCTCGTTTCGACAGGCTCAACGAGCGGGTATTAGAGGACCTCGCAATAAGAAATAACGGTCACTGAGCCGGGTCGAAGTGACCTTCATTTAAAAGGAGTCGTTTCGACAGGCTCAACGAGCGGGTTACATTTGAAAAGGCGGCTCGTTTCGACGGGCTCAACGAGCGATTATTATAAGATTTAAATAAAGGAAGGTGATTTAAAATGCCAAATCCAGTAAAACGACACTCCAGGGCCAGACGCGACAAGAGAAGGGCCCACGATTTCCTGCAGGCCCCGGCCAGCTCGGTCTGCCCCCAGTGCAACGAGCCCAAGCTTCCCCACCACGCCTGCCGCAAATGCGGGACTTACAAGGGCAGGGAAGTGATCTCGACGGCAGAAAAGTCCTGATAGCGGAAGGTGCGGATGCGTAAGTTCGCGCTTGTCTTCCCGGGGCAGGGCGCCCAGTATGTCGGGATGGGCAGGGAGTTCTATGACGAATTCCCGGTCGCGAGGGATGTTTACGCGGAAGCGGGGGACGTCCTGGGGCTTGATATGGCCGCCCTTTCCTTCGAGGGGCCGCGCGAGAAGCTCGACCAGACGATCTTCACGCAGAGTTCGGTCCTGACCGCCGATATCGCGGCATTCAGGGTCTTTGAAAAAGAGTCGGGCGCCAGGCCTGTTGTCATGGCCGGCCACAGCCTCGGCGAGTACGGTGCGATCCATGCCTCGGGCGCAGTGAAATTCGGCCGGCTGGTTTACCTCGTGGACGTCAGGGCCCGCCTTCAGCAGGAGGAAGTCCCGCTCGGGCAGGGGGGCATGGCGGCCGTGCTGGACATGAAGCCCGATGTCCTGGAGAACATCTGCGGGGAGGTCCGCTCCTCCGGCGGGGCTGTTTACATCGCCATCCTGAACGGGCCGGGCCAAATCGTGATCGCGGGGCTTACTGCCGCCCTCGACGAAGCCATTGCGCGGGTCAGGCAAAGCGGCGGGAAGGCCCTGAAAATCCCGGTCAGCGTCCCGTTCCATTGCGAACTGATGAACGGCGCAGCCCGGCGGTATGCAGAAGTGCTGAGCGAAAACGGCTTTGAAGATTTCGCCGTGCCGGTCATCCCGAACTGCGACCCGGACACTTTCTACACCCGGGACAATGTCAGGGGGCTCCTGGTCAAGCAGATCCATTCCGTTGTGAAGTGGCAGGAATCGATTGAAAAAATGGCCGCCCTCGGAGTCGAGCTGATTATAGAAGTAGGCCCGCGGAAAATCCTTTCGGGCCTCATCAAGAGGATGAAAAAAGATTTTCTGATTGCAAATGTAGAGGACCTGGAATCTTTAAGAAAGTCTCTCATGTTATTGAACCCAAGTGGCGGCTGAGCAGCGCTCCAGGCCGTAACTGAACTTGTTTTGATTTTGGAAGGAGGACGTCTGGGAATGTCGATTGAAGAAAAGATAATCGAAATCATAATGGAGCAATTGGACGTGACCAGGGAGGAATGTATCCCCGAGGCATCGTTCATGGATGATCTGGGAG